>CAWVYO010000069.1:0-13272 GCA_963934385.1 uncultured bacterium | reverse complement strand
ATAGTACCGCGGTGCTTGTTGATTCCTTTAGATGTTCAGTAATGACCTTGGCCGAGTTGTAATAGGCAGAGGCTCGAAGAGAGATACAAACAAGGTCTAAGCTACGCTCAGAGACCAACTTAGAGAGGTTATTGAGTTCTACGTCGGTCGCAGGAGATAAATGATTGGAGATCCAATCCTTAAAATAAATCTCTACTACTTCGTGATCGTCCTTGCGCAATGTGGCTGCTAAAATTCTAACCGCGTTGTTCTCAACGTCGTACATAGAGAGAATCCCTACGCGCAAAGGTCTCCCCTTTACTGATTCAGTGAGACGGATGATTCTATTATGTAATGGCAAAGCAAATTCCTATTTAGTAAAACCTACAATAGCATCTTTATCATTTCCTCGATACTTTAGGTAATCGAAAACAGGCGGAGCGGTAGATGGTAAAAACAAGTCCATTAGATGGAGATGTAGTAGTTGTTGGCGCTGGCGTAGCTGGACTAACTACCGCTATCCAGCTTCAGAAAGCTGGTGCGAACGTAATAATAATAGAAAAAAGCAATGTTCTCGGTGGTTTAGCCAGATCGTGGCGCTACGATGGTTTCGTCTTTGATGTTGGCCCTCACAGGTTTCACACTGAAAACCCAAAAGTATCAGAGTTTGTAAACAGTATTCTAAAAGGCGAGTCGACTTGGTTCCCAAGAGTTTCTGAAGTCTATTTTAAGGGTTCTTATTACTCTTGGCCGCTGAAGCCGCAAAACTTAATGCAGCTACCACCGTCGCTTGCAATGAAATCAGCCATGGACTTGGCCGTCAATAACTTCCGTGAATACGACATCGACAGTTTCGAGAACTACGTTTTGCGTCAATACGGCCCAACCCTCTACGAAAACTTCTTCAAGGGATACTCACAAAAATTCTTGGGTCTACACCCTAGAGACACCCACCCCGATTGGGCCAAAGTGGGAATTAATCGCGCCATTATCGACAACAACCTGCAAATGCAGAACCTCTCGCAGCTCTTAAAAACAACTATTCTGCAATTCCAAAAACCAGACGAGACACACTTCTTGTACCCGAAAGGAGGGATGCAGCAGACTTGGGATACTTTGGGGCGCATGTTCTTAGCAGCTGGCGGTACCATTCACACCGGTGTTGGCGCTGTAATGGAAGGCGAAAACAATAGAATAGTAGCCGTTCACGCTGGTGACGAGGCCACATATCACCCATCAACCGTAGTCTGGACTGCTCCAATTACCCTAGCTCAAAAACAACTTGGGTTAGATGTTAGTGACCTAGATTACCTCGGGCTACTCTGCTACAACGTCTGCCTCAAGGGTGATATTCCAAGGGACTACCAATGGTGTTACTACGGCGCCAGCGACCTTATAATCAACAGGATTTCAATACCGCGTTTCTTCTCAGAAAACACCGCTCCTCCTGGGATGACGGGAATCTGCTCAGAGGTGACTTGTCGCAAAGGCGACGATCGTTGGGTCCACGCTGAACGGCTCACAGACCACGTGGTTAACGACCTTATAAGAGTGGGAATAGTCAAAAACAGGAGCGACATACACGATGTGCATGTAGAGCGAGTCGCTAACAGCTACCCGATCTACCACAAAAACTATACTGGTCACCTAGAAAGGGCCCGTGCGGGGTTGAGCCAATTCGAAAACCTTGAACTCGCTGGGAGAACTGGCCTATTTTGGTACAACAACATGGACCACTCTATTGAGAATGGTCTTCAACTCTCTGAGAGATTGCTAGCCGAGAGTGGACACATTACCGAAGAGGCAGCTCAAAACGACTAAAAAGTCTATTGGCGACGCTCAAACCTTCTAAAGGTAAGCATTGGATCCTCACCAGGTCGGCAATCTGTTTCTCGCCAATCGGATCCTTCCCAATCTGGAAAGAAGGTATCTCCTTCCGCCTCGATATTGATCTCGGTAATATGCATTACAGTAGCCATCGACATGGCTTGGCTGTAGATCGTAGCGCCCCCAATGATCATAGGCATGCTATCGCCGGAACTTCGTGCCAAATCGATAGCTGACTCCAAACTATGAGCGACCTCACAACCCTTAAAAGATACCTCTTGTTGCCTGGTAACGACGATGTTCTGTCGCCTGGGCAGAGCACGACCTATAGAATCGAAGGTCTTGCGTCCCATAATCACCGAGTGACCCATTGTTATACGCTTAAAGTGCTTAAGATCCTCAGAGAAATGCCAGGGCATGTCGCCATTAAAGCCGATTACTCGACCCTTTCCCATGGCTACAATCATAGCCAACGGAGCCATCGTCGCTATCATACAGAAACCCGAGCCTTAATATGTGGGTAAGGTCTGTACTCTGAGAGAGTGAAGTCCTCAAACTTGAAGGAAAAGAGATCGGTGACATCTGGGTTTAGGGTCATGGTTGGTGTATCCCTAGGCGCTCGTGAAAGCTGTAGTCGAGCCTGTTCAATGTGGTCGTTGTAAAGGTGTGCGTCACCGAAAGTATGGATAAACTCGCCAGGTCTAAGACCAGTCACCTGAGCTATCATCATAGTCAGGAGGGAGTAAGAGGCGATATTGAATGGCACTCCAAGAAATACATCTGCACTTCTCTGGTACAGTTGACATGAGAGAGAGCCATCACTTACATAAAATTGAAAAAGAGTATGACAGGGCGGCAGCGCTACCAAATTAGCCTCTTGAGGATTCCAGCCAGTCACCAAAATTCTGCGGCTATTCGGGTTATTTCTAATTGTATCCAATACTCCTTGAATCTGGTCTACGCCATCAGATGACCAGTCACCGCTTGGTTGCTTAGATGCCCCAAAATTTCTCCACTGGTGACCGTATACTGGACCTAAATCACCCGCCTTACGACCAAACTTTGCAGTCTGTACTTCTGTGGCCCAGTCATCCCAGATCTTAACTTTCACAGCCTGAAGAGGAGCGACATTGGTTTCACCACTCAAGAACCACAAGAGTTCGTGAATAATAGACCTCAAATGCAGTTTTTTTGTAGTTAGAAGAGGAAAGCTCTCTGAGAGGTCAAAACGGAGCTGATGTCCAAAAATTCCAAGTGTACCGGTGCCCGTCCTATCACCACGATGCTTGCCTTTGGTGAGTATAGTGTCGAGAAGATCTAGATACTGTTTCACACTTGCTCCAAATGGAAGGACTTCCAAAAATAGCCCTATTTACTACTCGTTTACAGATGTTTAGCCCGTAAACAGTGACCGTGGCACCACAGATTGGTTACGTGGTGGTAGATACTCGAAAAAAGGTACTTTAATGACTGTAAAAACCATTCCCGCCCGTCTCTTCGACATGGCCGCTGAACGCGGACAAACCAACGCTTACTTTGTAAAGGAGAACGGCTCCTGGAACCCTACAAACTATACAACCTTCTCAGATGAGGTTCGCTCTGTCGCTAGAGCGCTTATTGGATTGGGCGTAAAGCCTGGTGACAAGGTCACCATTTTGGGATTCAACAGACCCGAGTGGGTAATCTTCGACGTTGCAGCGATGACTATTGGCGCTGTTCCAGCCGGTATCTACACAACATGCTCTCCTACAGAGGTGCAGTACATTATCGATCACTCGGAGTCAGAGATCGTGCTCCTAGAAAATCAGGAGCAGCTAGACAAAGTCTTAGCTCAGCGTGACAATCTTCCCAAACTCCGCCACGCGGTAATGATGAAAGGAGCAACACCATCAAGCTCTGAGTTGGTACTCACATGGGAACAATTCTTAGCCAACGGCAACGACATTGATGTCTCCGAAGTAGAGGCTAGGCTCAAAGCGGTCCAATTGAGCGATTTGGCCACCTTCATTTACACGTCCGGCACGACCGGTCCCCCCAAGGCAGTAATGTTGACTCACAACAATTTGGCTTGGACTGCCGATCTTGCGATGGATGTCACCGGAATGAGCACTGAAGATTGTGGGGTCTCATACCTCCCACTATCCCACATCGCCGAGCAGATGTTCACAATTCACGCTCCGATAACAGCCGGTAGCGCTGTCTACTACGCAGAGTCTATAGCACAGCTGCCAGAGAACCTAAAAGAGGTTCAACCTACCATATTCTTTGGAGTGCCTAGAATCTGGGAGAAAATCAGCGCCAAGCTTGGCAGCAAGCTATCTCAGGCAACTGGAGTAAAAGCAAAACTTGTAGCTTTCTCCCTAAAGGCTGGAGCGGATTACGTCGCAACACTGAATCGTGGTGAAAAGCCAGGTGTTGTTCTATCTCTGCGTATAAAGATCGCGAACAAACTAGTTCTTGGTAAAATTCTTCCTCTTATAGGTTTTAGCCGAACCAAATTTGCTGCTTGTGGTGCTGCACCAATAGCCGCAGAGGTACTCCAGTTCTTTGCTGGTTTGGGCATACCAGTTCACGAAGTCTACGGTCAATCTGAAGGCTCGGGACCGACCACATTCAATATGCCTGGAGCGACCCTCTACGGATCAGTCGGTAAGCGACTAGAAGGCATAGATGTTAAGATAGCTGAAGATGGTGAGATTCAGGTCCATGGACCTAATATATTTGCTGGCTACTATAAAGACGAGGCTGCAACAAAAGAAGCGCTTCAAAATGGGTGGTTACTATCTGGTGACCTTGGTAAATTCGAAGACAACGGCTTCCTCTTTATCACCGGTAGAAAGAAAGATATTATTATCACCGCCGGTGGAAAGAACATCGCCCCAAAGAACATTGAATCAGCCATAAAGAACCACCCGATTGTCGGTGAAGCAGTAGTTATTGGCGACAAGCGTAAATTCCTCTCGGCTCTAATCACTGTAGATATTGAGGCAGCAGAAGATTACGCTCAAAAACATACGATGAGTGTAACTGAGATTGCCAAAAGTGAGGTTTTCCGAGCCGAAATCGAGTCGTATATTGAGAGCAACGTAAACAGCCTGTTCGCTAGAGTTGAGCACATCAGAAAATTTACGGTATTAGCTGAGCCATTCAGTATTGAAACCGGAGAGCTAACACCGACATTAAAGGTGAAACGAGCGACCGTAAATACAATACACGCGGATACGATCGACGCGATGTACCAAGATTAGGCCCCGGGTCAGCCCATGAGCTTGATCAGACACGATTGCCTAGCCTGTGGACGCAGCTGTCACGGGACCATGATCCCTATCATTAACGACAGTGAACGAGACAGGATAGAGGGTTTTGCTAAAGTCATGGGGCTAGACAGTCCAATGAACGGCAATTTCTTACGAATGAACAAGGGTGCTTGTCTGTTTTTAGGAGATGACAACCTCTGCTCCATTCACAAGAAATACGGTGCGGCCCAAAAGCCAACAGTCTGTCGCCAATTTCCACTTGTTGCAACTCAAACCGAGTCAGAGGTCAGGGTTGAAGTAGACCCCTCGTGCTACACGGCCATGTCTACGTGGCGAAACGGCACCCTTGTACCAGATCAACCACTCGTAGCGGCGACCGTAAACCTCTCGGAATTCGAACTGTCTGAAGAGGAGAACATTCTACGCCTGGTATCGCGAGCCAAAACCACCGCTGGACTCTTGGGGTTCATGTCAGGGTCTACATCGAGAAAGCCCAAAGCACCAGCGCAGTTTGATGTCCACCTAATCAATCTAATTCAAGACGCCAAAATTTCTGAGCTACTTGCCGAACCCGATATGGGCGCCGCTTTCGCATCATCCATTGCGGCCATTTCAAGAGTCGAAACAGAGCAGTTCAAGCCACCAACTACTGCACCTTCAAAAGGGAGAGAGCGATGGGCTCTTGAGACTACACGAAGGGTCGTATGGCTTAGGCTCACACCCAACATACCCACGGTAAGGGGTGTAGCACTCTTAACGTTAGCAGGGGCGACATTAGCGCATTGGCTAAGTGAGAGCGATGCCGACTACGCTCTATTCCTGGCGGGCTGGATTCGAGCTCTAAGGAGCCCACTATTTGTCGGGCGGTTAGTGCCAAATGCAGAGGCATTACGGCGACTGTCAGGTGTCGGCAAAATCGAACTCATCCGTGTGCGATAGTGTAATCCACATATATGACCGAGCCCCAATCAGGCACATATGATCCATCGAACCTGATCGTGTTGTACTCCTCATCCCACTGCCACCAATCCTCAGGGATAACTGTATCACCCACAATAATTTCTATTGTCTCTAGAATAGGGACTTCTGACAGGGTAAAAACGCGTAGAGGACCCGATATTCTACTGCCTAATTCAGTCATCATCCCCCTATAGTCAGTGTCACAAATGTTACCTTCTACTCCGCCAGTTTGGGCTATAATGGTAGAATAGCGATGCCCTGGCCAGGAGTCCTCACAGCCACTCTCAACGCTAGGTCCCAGGATTCCACCCGCTATTGTGTAGAGACCCTCGCCCTTAAGAGAGCTAAACCTGTCCACATACTCGTTTACTGGGACTAGTTTGTCCTCGGCATCGTAGCAGGTGCGACCCTCTGCACCATCAGGCAAAGCGCCCTCATCTGAGCAGTCGTTTTCATCCGTTATAAAGATGATTGCCAGGTTGGCATCATCCCTTAAAAAGCCATCGTTTTGGCTGGCGACACTAGGGTCCGTAAGAGCGAACCAAGCGGCCTCAAGACCTCGCTCCATATCAGAGCCGCCTACACCTACCTCCACCCTCTGAATAAAATTAACTACGAAATTTTCTGTCTGAGTTAAGATCGCTGGCTCACCCAATAGAACCCCTCGATCCGGGTTCTCAAGATCCATATCGGTAGTGATAACGCCCATTTGAAAATCAGAATTTTCTGTCGGCGCTAAGGCGTAAACGAAATTTTGAAATCCCTCAGAAACCAGGGCTTGTTCGCTCGCCATGGAGTTGGAATTGTCAATCACCCAGAGGATATCAACATGATCTGTGCCACGCTGCATGAACTGATCGTGACCATCCATAAGGTAGATCCCCTGTTCCGAACCGCACCCCAAAAGAGATGATATAATCAGCAACATGGTTGTTTCCCGTTTTCTAACGCTAACAATAGCGTCTTATCTTACACCAAAAATAGACCTAACACCTACTACATGCTACAAACCGACGAGGTCCTTTACTGGACTATTAATGAAAACAGTATCTTGTAACTACATTAGTCACGGTCCCCTATGAACAGAGACGCTGAATCACTGTCTAAATTATTTATGTTTAGACAAATCCCACCAAAAGAGCTTTCTGAGCTTTGTAGTGTAGCGCACCCCGTATCTTTTGGAACTGGCGATATACTTTATCGGCAAGGTGAACCTTCCACTGGCGCCTTACTTATCGTGTCAGGAAAACTCACGGCTTATATAGGGCTTGGAGAAAAAGAGAGGACGTTAGGCGACTCTAGACCGGGTGAGATTGTAGGTGAAACCGGTATTTTCTTCAAGGGTTCAGCAAGGACAGCGACTGTCAGGGCTACAGAGCCTACTCGCTGCCTCTTTATTGATGATGAGCTGCTAAAGCTGACTAGTAATAATCAAGCAGTAGTCGCGCTAGAAACATATCTTATAAGCTCAATATCCAGACGAATTAGAAAAACTGGACAAACGATTCAGATGTTCTGGCGAGAGGGAGAGAAGACACCTAAGGTCACGACAAAGAACGCTAAACCCGTTTCATTAAGAGAAAAATTAAATAACTTTTTCGGCGGCTCTAAATGAGAGGATCACCTAGACAAATTCAAAAGTGGTCGCGTCAGTTGTTAGATGGGCACGATTTTCCCGGAGCCACACTTCAAGGTTTTGCAGGAATTTTAGCCTCGTGCAACATAAAGTCCTACAGCCCAAACCAAGTGATTCTGGTTGAGGACGCTGTTGGCGAAGATATGTTTATACTACTTGAAGGCGCTATAGCGGTATTAAAGCGCAACTATCAAGGAGAAGACCAACACCTTGTAGACATGACTGGTGCCACGGTTTTTGGACACATGAGTCTGGCAGACAGATCGGCTCGCAGCGCTACTTGTAAGGCTATAGGTGACGTCACACTTGCCTGTATGACCCGAGATACCTACAACAACCTAATGACATCTCCAACCATGGGGACAGTATTCCGTAGGCTCATGTTAGCGACACTTACTCGCCAGCTCGTGATGGGATCTGAAAAATTAGCCGACATGTTGACTCCTGCAGGCAAACCTAAAATACCTACTCCAGCACCCACCCAATCTAATCTATTTAATACAGAACCATTGGGCGAAAACGACGACATAACACAGGATGATATCTTAGACCTGGCGGGTGTAACCATGGGCTGGAAGCTAAGCACAAGAGGGGTCGATGATGTGCAATTAGTAGTAACTGAGGACGATATTAGGCGCGGTTTTAAGCAAGAGCAGTAGAGTCTCAGCTTAAGCTAAATGGAATACGGCTTGAAACAATCACCTCGACATCGTTGACCTCTGTACTATAAGCGATCATTTCCACGCCCGCTTCAAGAGCTAACTCAACCTCTTTGGCATAGTTAGGGTCGATTTCCCCCGCCGGTCTTAGTCTCTCAATATCTGTGCGAGAGACCAAATAAAACATAACCGCCCTATTGCCAGCCTCAACCTGTTTAGATAGCTCACGCAGGTGTTTAGCCCCTCGTTTTGTTACGGAATCAGGAAACGCCCCCTGCCCACCTTCTAAAAGTAAACTTACGTTCTTCACCTCTACGTAGCACCTGCTAGACCCCTCACTCAACAATAGGTCTATCCTGCTGTTCTCTCCATACTTGACCTCTCTTTTGAGTTCGGAATAGCCAGTCAACTCCGACACTAATCCGCTGAGAATTGCCTCTTCAACAATGCGGTTTGGTCTTTGGGTGTTTACCAATATCCAAGCATCTGGTGAACGGATCAGCTCTAACGTCCACTTCAATTTCCTCTTTGGGTTATCGCTACTCGACAGATAGGCTGACCATCCAGGGGTTGCCACGGAGCGCATTGAGCCGGGGTTGGGACAGTGAGCCACAACAATCTCCCCGTTCTCAAGCTCGACATCAGCCAAGAACCGCTTGTATCTACGGATCAAGATCCCTTTGGTTAGCATGGGAAACTTCATTACATTAAATGCCGAGGATCAACATCTACGACCACACGGACACCCTTTCTGTTTTTTGGCGAAAGATCGGATTGTGACATCCATTTACGGAAGAAGGCGGCGTCCATACCACGCAATATTAACTGATACCTCCAACGGCCTAACAATCTAGGCAAGGCTGCCGGTGCGGGACCTAAAACTTGAACACTTCTACCGTCACATGAGCCCCTAAGTCGCTCGGCGACCTCTCGGGCTGAAAATAGAACATCCCCACGGTTTACCCCCTCAAATCTAACTAGTGAGAGCCTAGAAAAAGGAGGGTAACCCAACACCTCTCTAGTCTTAGACTCCTCTTTAAAAAACTTCGAGTAATCGCCTAGCGACTGTAATGCAAAATGCTCTGGGTGATGAGTCTGTACCAAAACCCTGCCTGCTGATGAGCCTCTTCCGGCGCGACCAGCAAGCTGTGTCAAGAGTGAGAAGCTACGCTCCGCCGCCCTAAAATCAGGCATCATCAGTGTATGATCTGCACCTAAAACAACAGCGAGGGTGACCCCTGGAAAGTCGTGTCCCTTTGCAACAATTTGAGTACCAACCAACAGCCGCGACTCTCCACGTTGAAAGGCCGCTAGGATCCGGTGGTGAGAGCCCCTAGAGGAGGTTGAATCAGCATCCATGCGAGCTATAGGAATTTCTGGAAAAGCCGCCTTAAGAGTAGCCTCTACCCGCTCAGTTCCCTGACCGCGAATTTCCAAGGAACCGCTACAATGTGGACATTTGTCTTGAAATTTTCGGTGAAATCCACAGTAGTGACACGACAGGGTTCGCATCTGCTGATGAAGCACCAGCGAGACATTGCAGCTAGGACACTTGTAGGCTCCACCACAGTCACCACACTGCACAAAAGTGGCAAATCCGCGCCTGTTGTAGAGTACAATCGCTTTGCCACCATTAGCGAAACATTCCGTGAGAGCCTGGCTTACCTGTGGGCTCATTAAAGGTGACCGACCGTCCACCTTATCCAGCTTCGTCATGTCGATTAGCTCTACATCTGGGACGGGCTTTGGAGTTGGTCTAGTCAGGAGTTGTATTAGTCCGTAACGTCCTACTATTGCGTTCTGATATGACTCGATAGAAGGAGTAGCCGAACCCAAAACAACGGGACATTTAGCCAACGTTCCCCGAACAATAGCCATATCTCTCGCTGAATAACGCACTCCGTCATCCTGTTTGTAGGAGTCGTCGTGCTCTTCGTCGACAACAATAAGCCCCAGGTCCTGAAAAGGTGCGAACAATGCAGAACGAGCCCCTATAGTAACTTTGGCCTCTCCCGCTCGTATGCGGCGCCACTCTCGCAGTCTTTGAGCTGAGGTTAAGCCTGAGTGCAGTACTGCTACGTCGTCACCAAACCTCGCCCTAAATCTACCCGTAAGCAGTGGAGTAAGCCCAATCTCCGGAACCAACACCAGTACGTCTTGTCCGACTTTTAGCACCTCTGCGGCAGCGTGTAGGTAGACTTCGGTCTTACCAGACCCCGTTATCCCGTGAAGCAACCACGGCCTGTGGGGACCAAGTATATCTTTAACTGCCGCTGACTGAGGTGGGGTCAACTTGGGAGGAGTTGCCTCGGCTGGAAGTTCACCTGTAGTCACAGCATCTCTGAGTTCCCTCTCACTCTCCTCGGCGACCCCCAATTCAATGAGTTTACGCACTGACGTTCTCGCGTATGGACCGTGCTCCGAGACCAAAAGTGAAAGATCTACACCTTCTGGATTGCCCAAGAGGCTAGCTATGAGTGCGGCTTGTCGCTTGCCTCGGCGGGGAAGAAGGCTCTCTATCTTTGGCTCATCCACAACCAGTCGAATCACTCGCACCATGGCTTTTGGACCAACAACAGCGCCTTGCTCCACATAGACATGACCCTTTCTAATAATAGAGTCGAGACCCTTGATAACCAAGTCGCTCTCAACTAGGTCACGTAGACGTCTAGTCAACGCCTTTCTTGTAAGTCCTGGTCTAGAGACTATCTCTCTGAACACCTCTGCGGCCTCACCGGTAAGTGCCCCTGAAGCTAACGCATCAACCCCACCTTCCGATGGGAAATGCATTGACTTAGAACGCCCACGAAAAGATGAAGGCAGCGCCGTGGCTATTACTTCTCCCAGTGGAGAGAGATAGTATCCAGCGATCCACTTAAAAAACTTTAGCTGAGTCGAATCAAATGCTGGTGTCGAATCAAACAAACGATCTATCAACTTTACCTTTTTAGGATCAAAGTCGAGTTCATCTGTTGTGCCTACAACATATGCAGTGACTGTTTTTCGCCCAAATGGTACTGCTACAACATGCCCTGCCTGAACTACACCCACGAGTGATTCTGGCAATCCGTAAGTAAAAAGACCCTTTATTGGTAGCGCTACAGCTACCGTAACGTAACGGTCCCCTGTCACTTATTCGGTGTGTTGATAGTGTACTTCACCAACAGTTCTTGAAGCTCTTGGGCTAATTCTGGTCTCTTCCCTGCATAGTAAAGCGTAGCATCTAAGAGCCCCAAGAAGTTACCCGTGTCGAAGCGTTTACCTTCAAATTTAACTCCCCATGCGGCGCCTTCCGCAGCCAAGACAGCTAGGGCGTCAGTGAGTTGTATTTCGCCACCGCGACCACGAGGGGTCGTCGCCAAAATTGAGTGTATTCGGGCTGGCAGGACATATCGCCCAACGATTGACAGGTTGCTTGGTGCGTTCTCTGGTTTTGGTTTCTCAACCATAGAGCTTATGTGCATGACCGAATCACTAACCATTTTTCCCGCACAGATTCCATAGCGTTCAGTATGATCGCGAGGAACCTCCAGCAAGGCGACGGAGCAACCACCACGCTCTTCGTGAACCGACAGTAATTGCCCTATGCCTGGATTGGTTGAGTCTATGATGTCATCACCCAGCAGGACGGCAAAATCACTGTCTCCCGTAGCCGGGGCAGCACATGCTACCGCATGTCCAAGACCTAGGGTCTCTGGCTGGCGAACTGCAACTACTTTAGCGTAAGAGGCGACCTTTCGAATCTCTTTAGCCATATCGAGCTTACCGGCAGCCTCTAGAGACCTCTCCAAGGCGGGGGAACGATCGAAATAGTCGAGTATCGCTTCTTTCCCTCGGGAAATAACGAAAATAATCTCATCGAGTCCAGCTTCTACAGCTTCTGCTACGATGTATTCAAGACAAGGTCTATCAACCAGAGGTAACAGCTCTTTGGGGACTGACTTTGTGACAGGTAAAAAACGCGTACCTAATCCAGCAACCGGAAGGACCGCTTTCGTTATTTTGGCCATTGTACTCTCATGGGTTTCTATGTTTCGGTTCTACTAACCGAATTACCCGATAAAAAAAGCTACGATGACCAGCTTCGACGCTCCAGCCTCTCAGCTTCGGTCTTACAGTCGATACACCAAGTCGCCACAGGGCGAGCCATAAGGCGTTTTTCTGTAATATCATCGCCGCAATTGTCACAGATACCGTACTCACCTTCATCAATTCGCTTTAGGGCCTTTTGAATCTTGCGTATGAGTATGCGCTCGCGATCACGTAGTCTAAGTGTGAACTCTCGTGTTGACTCCATAGCAGCGAAATCTATGTCGTCAGCAACCTGCTCTTTCTCGGCAGTAAGCTCTCTCAATTCTGCGCCCGCTTCTGCTAGAAGTGCGGAAAGCCTCTCTTTTAAAAGTCCACGAAAAAATTCTTGCTTGTCATGTTCCATATTCATCTCTCAATTATGCACTTAGGACAGTAAGATTAGACAGATGTGTTGACCTGCCGTTTGCGATATTATACTACCTCTTCACCACTGTGTATGCAAGAGAGGCAAACTATGGAAAGACACATTTCTTTCATATCGATTTTTCTATTATTTTCGGGTGGTTTCGCACATGCGGAGGAAGAACCGTTAGGCGCAATATTTGACGGGCTAGCTGGTGCCGGCGGGGCACGAGCCGATACCCTTGGTAGTCGGAACGTGGCAGCGATGGTCTTAACACCGGGAATGCTCTCTTATTCGGACGTCGCTTGGAGGAGCGGGTTCGGATATTCTACAGGAATTATGGAGGCTGACCCCGGCACTACTACTGGAGCTATGCTCTCTGTGAGTAAATGGAGCTCCAACCTACCGCCGTCTCTTTCCGAAATTCCTGGTTGGAGCATAGATGGGGAAGAGATATCAAACAACAAGGACCACTCTCGATATATTGGCGGGTTCGGGCTCTCTATGGCCCAGCGTCGA
>CAWVYO010000068.1:0-13302 GCA_963934385.1 uncultured bacterium | reverse complement strand
ATCCCGTGCAAGTAGAGTGGTTTGGATCGTTCGCCACTGCCTTTTCGGCAAACCTCATCACAAACACCTGGCTCGGGTTTCCTTTTATGATGGTGGTGACATTGGGGGCGCTTCAGAGTATCCCGCGTGAACTAGAAGAGGCTGCGGCTATAGATGGAGCTAGTTGGCTAGAGCGCTTTAGATTTGTGGTCTGGCCGCTGTTGAAACCCGCGCTAATGCCGGCTCTCATAATAGGTTCGGTATGGACTTTTAATATGTTCAACGTGGTCTATTTGGTGAGCGCTGGTGAACCAGACGGTTCGACTGAGATCCTGATCTCTGAAGCCTACAGGTGGGCCTTCTCGCGAGGTAACCGCTACGGGTATGCCGCCGCGTACTCTATATTGATCTTTGGTTTACTGTGGTTCTACTCCAGAGGAGCCAACAAGGTTGCGGGGAAAAAGGTCTTATGAGATCTGTAAAACCGTGGCAATCGGCGCTTGTTCACCTAGCGATTTTACTCATCGTTGCGGTAGTGCTTTATCCAGTGATGTGGGTAGTGAAGATGGCGTTCGAGCCAGGTCAGTCGTTCTCAGCTGGCGGAGTACCGTGGCCATCAGAGTGGAGCTTGGATAACTTCTCGGCGGTAGTACTCACCACAGACTCAGAGGGGTGGCTATTTGGTCGCCAACTCCTAAATTCTGTTGTCGTCTCTGTTATGACTGCCCTGATTGGGGTCACCTTGTCCGCCACGGCGGCTTATGCCCTTTCAAGATGGAGTTTTCCCGGAAAAGAGCGGACAATGTCGGCCTTTCTAGTCACTCAAATGTTTCCTGGGGTCGTGATGCTGATCCCTCTCTACATCTTGTTAGACGGTGTGGGTCTGCTAGACAGCCAGTTTGGTCTGGCGCTTGTATACTCTACTACATCTGTGCCGTTTTCTGTGTGGATGCTTAAGGGTTACTTTGACACTATCCCAACGGCTTTAGAAGAGGCTGCGCTACTGGATGGCTGTACAAGGTGGCAGACCTTCCGGTGGGTAATCTTTCCGTTAGCCAGACCAGCGCTAGCTGTCGTGTCGCTCTTTTCGTTTATGACAGCCTGGAATGAATTTATCTTGGCTGCTACACTAATGAGCGATGAGCGGAGCTTTACCCTGCCTGTGGTACTACAGAGGTTTGTTGATAACTACGGGACGGAGTGGGGTAACTTTGCAGCGGGCTCGGTGATAGTTTCGCTGCCAGTAATGATTTTGTTTTTCGTTCTTCAAAAACATTTTGTGGAGGGACTCACCGCAGGGAGCGTAAAAGGGTGACGCCTCTCTCGGCGTTATGAAGGTCATCTTCGGACAATCTCCATCTCCAATTATCTGTGGTTGTACCAGGTCTGTTTGTCCTCCCTTCACTACCAATGCCAAGTAGGTCTTGGAATTGATAGATAACTAGCCCAGCCTTTGAGGTTTCGATCCTGGTCATTAGCTCCATGTAGGCGGCTTCACTGTTGGCGCCGAGTCCTGATTCTGTTCGGTCTTGATCACATAGGTCTTCCCACCATCCTTTTATCGTGTTTGTGTCGTGTGTAGATGAATAGAGAATACTGTTGTGGTGTAGGTTCTCGAGCCTGTGAGGGTTTTCCTTATAGTCGTTGTTATTGAATCCGAATATCGCAACTTTAGTCCCAGGGAGATCGTAGTGATCGCGAAGAGCTATTGTGTTGTCATCTAAACAGCCTAAGTCTTCCGCAATGAACTGCTCAGGAGGGGTGCTTTTCATAAGTTCGGCGAAGAGGTATTTGCCCGGGGCTTCGATCCACTGTCCACTTGCTGAATCTATGAGTCCAGTGTTGGTGGGTATAGACCAGTATCGCGAGAAACCAATAAAATGGTCTAAGCGAAGCCGGTCGTATAGTTGCCGAGCTCTTTCTATTCGTTGATGCCACCACGCAAAGTCACCCTGCTTGTGTTTGGACCATTGGTAGAGTGGGTTTCCCCAGACTTGTCCGAGCTTGAACTGATCGTCGGGTGGTACACCTGCGATATTGATGCACTGACCGTCGGGAGCTAGCTGGAACAGCTCCTTGTTGGCCCAAACATCTGCGCTATCGTGGGCGGGATAGAGGGGGACATCTCCGATTATCTCTATTCCTTGATTAACTGCAAGAGCCTTCACTTCTGAATATTGAACGTCGAAAATAAAAAAGGCTGCTAGCCAGATCATCTCGCTCAATGAGAGGTCTTTCTTTCTAGACTCGTAGTTCTCGTTTTCCGGCCATAACCACCAGTGTTGACCGTTGTTTCTCTCTTTACGAGCACAAAACATAGCAGCTTGCACAGCCCATTGAGAGCTGTGCTGAAAGGAGGTCATCTGCTCGTGCAGCGGGTGTGTTTTGTCGTGTACCAGTCTCTCGGCGCCCTTCAATACGGCTTGCAGTTTTGATCCGGATGTTAGGTCGTGATCGACCCACTGCTCAGCTGGCTGTGAGTTTTCTGGATCTAATAAACCCCAGTTCTCCAGCCAGCGTAATCCTACATATGCTGGGTAACCGGCAAAGCTAGACCAGCTGCTGTATGGACTACCGTACATGTCGGGAGGCGAGAGAGGCAGAACTTGCCATGCTGAAAAACCGTGTGCCGCCAACCACTCTATGAATAGAGGTGCGCCATCGAGATCTCCGGTAGGGCCAGGTCCATGTAGTGCACTTAAAGGTAAAAGTACCCCCGTTTTCTTTTTGTAGAACATGGGGTGCTAATAAACCGTGACTAATGGATTTGCCAAAAACGAAAAAAGGTCGGTAACTGTTAAGTTACCGACCTTTTTATGTTTCAAACTAGAAACCTAAGCTTATTCGCCTTGGTTCTGGTTTTGAAGACCTCCACCGCTCATGCGGTTGACGTTAGTTGGTACACGAACGCGATCACCACCGTGCCCAGCTTCAACTCCTTCCATAGGGTTGGAATTGTTACCAGGTAGTGCTGCAGCTTCAGAACTAGCCGCCGGTTCAGCAGCCACTTCTTCAGTGGTAGCTTCTTCATTGGTAGCTTCTTCAGCAGCGACAGCCTCTTCGACCACCTCTTCAGGAGCAGCTTCTTCGACGACAGCCTCTTCGACCACCTCTTCAGGAGCAGCTACTTCTTCAACAGGAGCCGCTTCCTCACTTGTGCCGCAAGCGACAGCAAATAGAGAGAGAAGGCCTAATGCTAAACTAACACGAGTAGACATCTACTCGTGACCTTCGTGACCTTCGCCACCTTCGTGAGCTTCTGCGCCAGCAGCAGCTTCTTCGCCACCCTCTTCAGCAGCAGCTTCTTCGCCACCCTCTTCAGCGGCAGCTTCCTCAACTACCTCTTCAACAACTTCTTCAACTGCTGGAGGTGTAGGTGCAGCAGCTTCTTCAACGGCAGGAGCAGACTCTCCGCCGCCACAGCCAACTGCAAATAAAGATATAAGACCAAGTGTTATGCCGAATCCACGCATATTATTTTCTCCGAATTTGGTAAATGCGATGAACTGCGAAAAACAGAATGAACCGTAGCTCATCGTCTTGTCACCCATACAACAGTCGAATGGTAAAAGGCAAGCAATTTGGTCGCTTTTTCATGGTTTTTATTCAAAAAACTTCAATTGTTACGATTTGATCGGTTGCAGGATTGACCGTCTTAGCTATAGACGCCCCAAACAAGAGTAGACAATTCTTGGTTGGAGAAAAAATGACATTGGACATCAACAAAGTTCGCAACATCGGAATCAGTGCACACATTGACTCTGGAAAGACAACACTCACTGAGCGTATCCTCTTTTATACTGACAGAATCCATGCGATTCACGATGTCCGTGGAAAAGATGGTGTGGGCGCCAAGATGGATTCAATGGATCTTGAACGTGAGCGTGGTATCACAATCCAGTCGGCGGCAACGCACTGTGAGTGGCTCGATAACCATGTAAACATTATCGACACCCCCGGTCACGTTGACTTTACTATTGAGGTTGAGCGTGCATTGCGTGTACTTGATGGTGCTATCTTGGTTCTGTGTTCAGTTTCGGGTGTTCAGTCTCAGTCAATGACCGTTGACCGCCAGATGCGCCGTTACGGTGTGCCTCGTATCGCATTTGTAAACAAGTGTGATCGCCAGGGTGCGAACCCTATTGGTGTAAAAGACCAACTTCGCGAGAAGCTTCACTTGAACGCTATAATGTTCCAACTCCCGATAGGGCTGGAAGAGAAGCACGAGGGAATGATCGACTTAGTAAAGATGAAAGCCTACACCTTTGAGGGTGACAACGGCGAGAACATCATCGAGGGTGATATCCCAGCTGATTACATGGATGAAGCTGAGATATACCGAGAGACTATGCTCGACGCAGTGTCAATGTTCGACGATGACCTGATGGAAGCGATGATGGAAGAGGAAGTCACCGAAGAGATCCTAAAGAAAGCTATTCGCAAAGTGACCATCGCAATGCAGGTTTGTCCTGTATTCTTGGGTTCAGCATACAAGAACAAGGGCGTTCAGAAAGTTCTCGATGCAGTTATCGACTACCTTCCTTGTCCAATAGACGTTGAGAACACCGCGCTTGAGATCAAGAACAAAGAAGAGATCCCAATGGTGGTCGAGACCGATCCTGATGACATGCTTATCGCCTTGGCGTTCAAGCTTGAAGAGGGGCGTTATGGTCAGATTACTTATCTGCGTTTATACAGTGGGCAGCTTAAAAAGGGCATGAGCATCTTCAATAGTCGTTCTGGAAAGAAGGTAAAAGTTGGACGTCTTGTTCGTATGCACTCTGCTGATATGGAAGATATCGAATACGCAGAGGCTGGTGATATTGTCGCGCTGTTTGGTGTCGATTGTTTCTCAGGAGATACCTTCACCGATGGTTCACGTGAGGTCACAATGACCTCAATGTTCGTACCAGAAGCGGTAGTGTCTCTCACTATCAAACCTGTTGACACCAGAGCACAACAGAACATGTCTAAGGCTCTTCAGAGGTTCACTAAGGAAGATCCTACCTTCCGAGTCACATCTGATGAAATCACTGGCGACACGATCGTGGCTGGAATGGGAGAGCTTCACCTCGATGTATACATTGAGCGTATGAAGCGTGAGTATGAGGCTGAGGTAGAGGTCTCTCCACCACGGGTTGCATACCGCGAGACAATCTCTAAAGGGGCTGACTTCGCTTACACACACAAGAAGCAGACAGGTGGCTCTGGTCAGTTTGGTCGCGTATGTGGGTTTATGGAGCCTCTGGCTGAAGAGGACTACGAGTTTGTAAACGCCATCAAGGGTGGTGTTATCCCTCAAGAGTTTATCTCCTCTTGTGACAAGGGCTTCAAGTCCTGTCTTGAGAAGGGAAGCTTGGTTGGTGCTCCAATCAGTGGTGTAAGGTTGACTATCAACGATGGTCAGACTCACAACGTTGACTCCTCAGATAACGCTTTCCAAGCTGCTGCTCGCGGAGCTTTCCGCCAGGCATACGCAAAGGCAAGTCCTGTTGTTCTTGAGCCAGTAATGAAGGTAGCTCTAGAGGGACCTGTTGAGTTCCACGGCGCTATGGTTACAACACTGGTACAGCGACGAGGCATGGTCCTTGGCTCTACTGAGGTTGGTGGTTTCTCTGAGATCGAGGCAGAGGTTCCACTCTCCGAGATGTTTGGTTACGCTACAGTTCTTCGCTCTACTACACAGGGACGCGCGGAGTTCACCATGGAGTTTGCGAGATACTCAAAGGCTCCAAACAGCGTAGCTGAAGTCCTTATCAAGACCTACCAAGCGGAAGGCAAGTAACGTAGTCAGAAGTGCTACACTGAGCAGGGGCGCCGATGCTTCGTACTGAGATTTACGATAGAAGTCCCATGAGGGTCTTGGATTCCCCAGCTAAATCCGCCACTTTACCAGGTGAAGTGGCGGCTGTTGTAGGCGCGAGAGGTGTCGGTAAAAGCGCACTGTTGGTCTACGTAGCCCTAGACGTCATTATTCAAGATGAGCAGGTGTTACATATATCCCTGCAAGACGGCGCCGATCACGTTCGGGCTAGCTATGATGAGGTTTTTCAGGGAATTGCTCGCCTGTCTCGATTTAATAGCGACGATAAGCTGGCGGTGTTGGTAGAGCGACACAGGATTATTCACTCCTATCTGAATCGCTCTTTCTCTGCCGATGATCTCGCTCGCACACTTCGAATGTTGTCTGATGTCATGCATATCAATCCGTCCTGCGTGTTAATAGATGGCTTTGGTGAGTTAGACTTGGCGCCGTTTAAGGCGCTCGCTGAAGAGATGGAGTTTGGGTTGTGGGTAACCGCTGCAAAAGAGGACTCGTTCGATCTTAGTCCATTCTTTACAGCCGTTGAATTGGGCGCTGAACGAGGGATAATTACACTGAAGGTTCTGAAACAGGCGGGAGAGATCGAGGACGGCTCAACGGATTTGCAGTTGGACTCAAGTACACTGTTGTCTAAAGACGAAGATTCGTGGGATCCAGTCTCTGCGCCAGGCCCTCAGGATCCGTCGGAGTGCACCCTATATTCAGGTGGTGCAGAGGGAACAGAGTCGTACTTCGGAGATCTATCTGAAGTATATGGACTCGATGAAGTAAACTTCACTTTTGAGGGTCATAAACAAGTCCGAGTGAGAGGGAGTCACGTTCTGGCTGAACGAGAGCTCGCTGTTGGTGATGTTTCTCTGCTTTATGTCTCACGCCGGCTTAATCGCACCTACTCTCGCGAGGCGCATATTCGCCAGGTTCTACAAACTATTTGGCACCAAGTTAGCTGGGCTGATCAGGTGTTCGTCGTTGGTGATATTCAAAAAGATGGCACTGTGATTGGTGGTACCGGCTGGGCTGTAGAGCTCGCTCGAATGTGGCGAAAGAACCTGTGGGTGTTTGATCAGTCTCAGAACGACTGGTTTAGATGGATAAACGATGAGTGGACTCGAGGCATACCAATGGTGGAGGTAGCTAGATTCTGCGGTACAGGTACTCGTCAACCCTCTAATGAGGGACGAGAGGCTATAAAAGAGTTGTTTGAGCGGAGCTTTGGGCTGATGTAGATGCTATCAATAGTCACCTATGACGATTGAACCTACTGAATCTATACCCAAATCCATTATTCACGCCGACCGTGTTTTACACGAGCTTAATAAGCGTATCTCTGTGGGTTCTTATCTAAACCCAACAAACACAGGGGCGGCTAGACTTGCGTTTGTTGCGGGTGCTAAAGCCCCGCCTTTTGAGTATGCTACAGCCGCTTGGGTTGACAGTGAGATCGAGCTTCTTCAGACCTTAAAGGTAGACCGAGGGCACCCATTTGGAGAGATGTTGGCGTCTTCTGTTAGATCGACAGCGCATATGTATTTAGCGCTTAGAGACAGGACTCCAGAGGCCTTTGGGCGGTTGGCTGAATCGTCTGGCTGGATTCCGTCAGAAGAGGTGGTTCAGGCGGCTTCGTTAGAGGTGCCTATGAAAGACGAGGCTCCTTTTGTCTTTGGTGCACAAGGGATGAAGCTAGAATTAGAGAAAGCTCTGGCATCGCGTGGTTACGTTAGCTGGGTTGTAGAGATCAACCATGTCATGGCGGCGCGGGTCTCTGTTGACTCTGCAAAATACCTAATAAAGGTTAACGCTGCTGCGAAGTTTAGAGAGCGAGATGTGGCAAAGTTGGTAGCCCATGAAATAGACGTTCACGTAACTCGGGGAAAGAACGGAGAAGGGCAACCTCTGCATATCTTTTCGACGGGACTTCCCAATTCACTTGAGACAGAAGAGGGGTTAGCCATCTACTCGGAGGAGCTGGCTCGCGCGTCGACACCAGGCGGTCGGTGGAGGCGAGGGCTTGTGTGTAGAGCGATCTTGTGGGCTCAAGAGATGGGTTTTAGAGATCTATTTGAGCGAATAGTTGAGGTGGCGGGTCCCGCTATGGCGTGGGGTATTTCGGTAAGATTGAAACGAGGGATTGCTGACCCTTCGCTTCCCGGAGTGTACGCCAAAGATGTTGTATATTATCGCGGTGAAATTAGGGTTGCTAAATGGTTACAAAGTGGTGGAAGTCTCTCAACGCTCTATGTTGGTAAGGTGGGTCTTGAGCACCCAGTAGAGCGATGGTTGGAGGAGGGGCTGTTGGGTTACCGTGATGTACCAGAGTTGTTTTTACAAGATCTTGGATTATGATACTATCATCGAAGCAATTCCCCTTATGAGTGAGAGATAAATGACAGACGACACCACTGCCGATGAGAAACCCCACGTTCGGGTTGTTGCGGCGGAGATCGAGGAGGGCGGTAAATATCTAATCACTCAGCGCAACCCCCATGCGGTTTTACCCTTATTGTGGGAGTTTCCCGGGGGAAAGGTTGAGGTTGGTGAGAGTGATGTGTCTGCGTTGGCACGTGAGCTGTTCGAGAAGATGAAGGTCCACGTTAAGGTGGGTGAGTTGGCGCTGGCTATCTGTCACGAGTACGACAAGTACAGTCTTGATCTTCTGGTTTACAAGGCAATAATAATAGAGGGTGTTCCTCAGGCAGCTGCAGTTAATGATGTGCGCTGGGTCGATGCGGATCGCCTCTCTGACTACAAGTTTCCCGGGGCCGATCAGCAGACGATAGATGCCTTGTTGTCCGAGTATTAATCGGATGTTCTCGTTTGCCGCAATTTTATGGGTTTTAGGATGCGCCGAGGAGCAGCCCGACCCTCAAATTGTTGATCTAAGTGTACAGATAGGTCAACAACCAACGGGTAATCAAGTAGGTCAACGACCAACGGGTAATCAAGTAGGTCAGCGACCAATGAATAATCAAGCAGGTCAACGACCAATTGATAGTCGAGGTCCTCACTCGCAAGGTAGCTCCCCAAAAGAAAACCTTTTGAGTAGTTGGAGAGCCGACCTGTCGGTACCTACGCGAGCAGGTAGAGGAGACATTAACCAATCCTCTATAGGCACCACCTGTGTTGACTCAGATGGCGATGGTTTCGGTAATGTTTTTGAATGTCCTTGGCTCAATAGTGCCGAGGCTGATTGCGATGATTCGGATCCAGAGGTCACGCCTAGCGCAGAGCGTTGGGTACCGGGAGGAGCCTTCTTAATGGGGTCTGTCTCGGACCACGCTGGTGCTGATGAGGGTCCTGTTCACGTGGTCAGGACTAGTGGTTTTTGTCTCGATGTAAACGAGGCACTTTCGACCACATGGAACAGTTTGTCGCCTGAATCGGAGCATGTGACTGAGGCCGCCGGGCTCCCCGCTGAGGGTGTTAGCCGAGAGGCCTCGGCTCAGTTTTGTTCTGTTCAAGGTAAGAGGCTCCCGAGTGAGGCTGAGTGGGAGAAGGCCTCTAGGGGTGGTTGTGAACTAGGTAGCGACCCAGAGATGTGTGACAGTGGTGACCTCCGTGCATATCCGTGGGGTGACGCCGCGCCGACATGTGCTCTTGCTAACCATCAGATATCAACAAATGGCGCTCCCAGCATGTGTGAAGGTTCAGTCTCTACAGTAGGGCAGCACACAGCAGGTGCGGGTCCTTATGGTCATCAAGATCTCTCTGGTAACTTGTGGGAGTGGGTGTCTGATGCCTACCACCCCAGTGTTTACCAGCAGAGCGAGAGAACGAATCCCCAAGGTCCTGCTTCGGGTGAGGTAATGACTCTAAGGGGAGGCGGCTGGAGTACTTTTTCTACCAACATGAGGAGCGCCAACAGGTTCACCTCTAACTTGGGCGGATCTGCTACCGGTGTGCGCTGTGCACGAGGCGAGATTGTTGGCGGTTTCGATGATGTAGTGACGATTGAGATGGTGACAATCTCTGGACGAGTCAGTGTAGAGAGCGGGGTCTTATCGGGAAGGGCTGTGATGATTACAGTTTTTGCTGCCGCAGATGCTGGACCTGGGGGTGAGATGGCACCAGGTAGGTCGCCCGTCGCCGAAGTTCAGCTAATACCTAACAACGAGCAATCCCAGCTTTTCAATTTACGGGTTCCGGTTGGATCCTATCGACTCATGGCCGCCCTTGATGCGGGCGCACCGCTAGAGAGAAACGGACAGTGGTTGGCGCCATCAGGGTCGGGCGGATTTGGTCAGGCAGATGGTGAGGTTCGCGCTGAATCGGATCTGTCTGGAATAGAGGTTGTTATTCGTCAGGCTCCTCCTGCCGGCGGTCAAGGAGGCAGGCGTTGAGGGGTAGAAAGAAGCTGGTCTTTGGCGCTGTAATGACCGCTATGTTGGTAGGTGGCTGGGAGGTGACAGCTCGTGTAGCAGGAGTAGCCGAGTGCAGGGGTGTGGAGCCAGACCCAGGCAACTGGGAGGAGATGTTAGGCTCTAAGCGTACCCTTTGGGAGATGCGCCCAAACTACACCATCCCTTCACCTGTTGGTCGAGCGACCCAGATAAACGCTGTAGGGCTTCGAGACACCCTTGTGCCAGCGGACAACGGTGGTCGCCCAAAGCGCGACAATGAGCGCAGGATAATCACAACAGGAGACTCGACGGTATATGGCTGGGGGGTTCCCACAGGAGAGACCTTTCAAGAGAAGCTCGAGAGGATGTTGAGTGTGAGGTGGCCGAACATCCAGTTCGAGGTGATAAACCTCGGAGTACCAGGCTACAGCACTGAGCAGACCTTGCGTCAGCTAGAGGATGTAGGCTGGAGCTACGATCCAGATCTGTTGGTTGTCTCCAATATCTTCTCGGATTCGAATTTCGACAGCTTTCACGATCACGAGGCACTGGCTCTGGTGAACCCCGATCTTAGCGGTATGTCGGGATTCTTGAGGGGCTCTAGGAGCTATTGTGGTCTCTATATGTTGCGAGCTAACAGCCAGGCAAATTCAGGGCAACAGCCGAACCGAGTGTTGATGCCCGGGACTCCTAGAGACGCTCGATGGGTGACAGAGCCCGACCGCTTTGGGGTAGATTCTAGAGTTCCAATTGGGAGGTTTCAAAACAACTTGGGGTTGATACTTGAGAGCGCCACAGAGAACGGCGCTAAGATGATGCTGGCGCCGCTGGCTCAGGAGTGGGATGCGGGTAGATGGTCGATGGGGGAGGTAGAGCAGCCAGCAGTAGGCGAGCCCTTGCCATGGACCCCATATAGAGATGTAGTGTCGGCTTTTGCGAGTGAACACGGGCTCGTACACGTGCCTTTTTACGAGGCTTTCGCCGCCGTCAACAGACCCGCAGGACAGCTCTTTTCAGACGCGATTCACCCTACGCCTGATGGCGCCGAGATTATGGCCAGAGAGCTCTATGCTGCAATAGTAAGGGCGCCGAGCTTGCTTGAGCTACCAGCCACGAGACCATCGCCGAGACCGTCGAGGCGCCATGGGCAATAGCGCTAAAATTGAGCTTGCTATTGAGCGACTGTTAGCTCGACCGTGGCTAGTCTATGTTTTGGCGACGCTCTTTTTGGTGTTCCCAGTGCCTTTTACGGGGGATCTGCTAGGTCACCCCGAGATAGACGTCTGGAATCATGTCTGGGGGTACTGGTTTTTTGCCGATTCATTTGGTTCTGGTTCTCTGCCGTGGTTTACCGATATGCTTGGAAGCCCAGGTGGTGGATTACTCTATTTTGTAGATCCTGTAGGAGCCCTTGCCGCGACCCCTCTGTCTTGGCTCTTTGGGGTTGGCTTTGCCTTCAACGCGGTTCAGGTGTTGAGGGTCGTGTTGGCGGGTTGGGTTACCCACAAGCTCGCTTCAGCCGTGACGGGCGAGGGGATTCACAACTACGCCGCTGGGTTGGCGCTTATGACCTCGCCATATCTCTTGGGCGAGCTTGGGAACGGTATCTCAGAGGTATCAACTGTATGGTGGGTGCCTCTGTCTCTCTGGGCGTTTGTGTTGGCTACGCGCCAGGCGAGCGTGAGGTCGTGGCTTTTTCTTGGCTTGGCTGTTGGTGGCACAATGGTGGCTACCTTCTATTACGGAGCGACAGTAGCCCTTGTGCTGCCTGTTTTGTGGTTGGCAGGTAGTCCCAAGGTCTCACAATTAAAGGGGCTTGTAGGTGCGGCTTTGGTCGCGATAGCGATATCTCTGCCAATGTTATTGGCGCTACAGTACTCAATAGCTTCCCCTGATGCCCTGATTACCCGCTCTACGGATCTGAACCTGCAATTGATGCACCACAACTCCGTGGAGCTACGCGAGTATCTGATCCCTGGTTTTGAGACCGTCGATTTTGAGGCTGAATACGGCGAGAAGTTTGTTCACACAGGCTACCTGCGCTGGAGTGTTCTTATTTTGGCTGTGATGGCTTTTCGTCGTAACAGGGAGTCTTCTAGGGCTTGGGTTGTGGCGGGGGTCTGGTCTGCTGTGTTGGGGCTTGGGTCCTTTGTCTGGTGGGGTGGCGACCTGGTTCGTATTTGGGGTCATGAGGTTCCGCTGCCGTTTGGTTTCATTCAAGAGGCTATTCCCCTGTTTGCCATTACTCATCCTTTGAGGTTCTCGGTTTTAGCGCAGGTGGTTGGGGCTATGATGGTCGCTTGGGCGCTAGTAGGAGCCTCTAGAAAGAAGACAGCGATAGCTATTGGGCTTGTTGTTTTAGAGGGGTTGGCAGTAGCTAGGTGGCCGATACCCGTGGCTGAAAGCGATATCCCAGAGATCTATAGTGAGATAGCTGCTAGCGATGACATGAGAGGGGTCTTGGATCTGCCTGGCGAGGTTGGCTTAACCATGAGCAGTAGCCGTTATTTTTGGTATCAGACAGAACACAAACACCCTGTCCCGTACCTGCCAGATGCACGCTCTGGTTCAGCTAATGACCGCGAGGTTTTCTTGTGGTTGGTGCATGCTAGCGGGCAGCCTGGGAACAGGAGTGATCTCTGGATTTCAGGTCTTGTCCCAGCTCGACTTCAGGAGATGCGTAGGCATGTAACCGAGCGTTACGGGTGGATTATAGTTCATCGCGAACTCGAGGCCCAAATTGCGCCAGAGGGCACTTTCAGCGAGGGGATCTCACAGGTGTTGGGAGAGCCCGAGGAGTATGATTTTGGGTGGGTTTGGCGCCTTTGATATGACTGTCTATTTAGCAGGATTTAGCGGCGGCTACTCCCTCTCGTCCTCGTCCTCGTCTTCTCTCTCTTCCTCTTCATCGTCATCTTCACAGTATGATTCGTAAAGCTCAATGAGGCTATCGATCTCGTCGCACTCGTCAGCCTCTTCGCGAGTATCGTCCTCTTCTCCCCTCTCTTCACAGTCTTCTAAGCATTCCGTGTAGGTCGCTTCGGCTCTTTCTCCACAGTCGTCTTCGGATCTACCCGCGTCAAGGCAGTCTTCATAAGCCGCCTCGGCTCTCTCGCTACACGCCTCTTCGCACTCGTCAGCCTCTTCGCGAGTATCGTCCTC
>CAWVYO010000067.1:0-13403 GCA_963934385.1 uncultured bacterium | reverse complement strand
TTTACAGCGCTAACAGGAGCGGCTGGAGCGGCTGGAGCGGCTGGAGCGGCTGGAGCCGCTGGAGTCACAACTTCAGCTGCTACGGGCTCTGCTGCAACCACTGGTGATTTAGCCTCAACTGGGGCAGTTTTTTCTTCCTGGGCTTGCTCTGCAACTACTTCTGTAGGCGAGACCTCCGGTGGAGCTTCGATTGCTACAGCTTCTACCGCTTCGACCTCAACAGGGGCACTTTCTGGCGAAGCAACAGCCTCAACCGGAGCGACTGCTATCACCTCTTCTTTAATCTCTGCAACGACCGGAACCTCTTCAACAACAGGAGCCTCCTCTTTCTTTGCTACGACAGGGGCTACTACAGGGGCTACCTTCATTAATTTTGGAGGGCTAACCGGAAGCGGTTCAGATTTCTTTCTACGCCGAATTACGCCAGCACGAACCCTAGTCTGCGTCTTAGGGGCACCATCGGGCACACTAGCTGGCTCACCAGCGACTCTCTTTCGAACAGTCGGTCGTCCACCAGTTTTTGAAATTCTATCGAGGATGTCTTCGTTAGACGCCATTCTTATTCCCATTTGCGCCATTTTCGACGACTGTTGCCCCAGTAGGAGGGGCTATAACGAACGCGACCACTATGCCGCCTTGCTCTATTCACCGTAATACTAACTAATAAAGTCATTTTAGATGAGAGTTGCCACGCCTTAACGCAGTGCCAGCATACAGTCCAACTCCCTTAATAGGTTCCTTCCCGTGGATGAAGAGATCACGATCAAAACGGCTCGCTGACCTTTACCTATTCGTCCGCCCAACTCATCTAAGGTTAGGGGCAATTCAACACAGGTTTGCCCTTTGCACCTACTAATAATATCTGCCTTCATTCGCGGTGAACAGTCCGAGGCAAATATTGCCGCCAAAGCATTACCTGAAGCAATACTGTCCCTAACGCGCTGACCTCCAGCCACCAGAGAACCGCTCCTCGCCGCCAGAGTTAAAGCGTGCATCACAGCGATGTCATTAGCCGCAATCACCTTATCCAAAAGACCCCTTGCGTCGACATCTCGACGCAGGGATTTACGAACCAATTTGGGAGACCTCTCAATTGACTCTATAGCGGCCCTAGTCGGTACTACCCAAGCTCCCCTACCAGGCAACTTGGCTCCGTAATCGACAAACAGCTCACCAGATGGGGCCGCGACCAACCTAATTAGTTGATCGCGATCACCCGATACTCCGGTAGCACAACAGGTTCTTTCCAAATCTGTCTACTCTGCTTCAGGTGGCAAAGCTTCGTCAATCTCTGGAGGAAGTTCGTCCACTTCTGGAGGAAGCTCTTCCACATCGCTCTCTAGCTCAGCCGCCTCGGCTGCCAAGATAGCGGCCTCACGAGCTTCTTCCTTTGCAGCAGCCTCAAGCTTACGCTGCTCAGTCTCTTCTAGAATCAACTGCCCTAGTACGGCGTCTCCCGAATCAACGATAGCCTGTACGTCGGCCTCCTCAATCTCAAGAATCGTAGCCAGTTCGTATTGATCCGCATCGATAAACTCTTGAACAGAGCGATACCCATTGCGAATGAGCGCTTCAACCTGGTTATCATTTATAGAGGTAATGCGAGTAAGCTCGTTATGAGCCCTCTCGTTCATCTCTTGATGACGCCCTTCTGAGTAGATGTCAATTCTCCAACCAGTAAGCTGAGCAGCCAAACGTACGTTTTGACCGCGGCGACCGATTGCCTTTGAAAGCTGATCATCGGGAACTATAAGCTCCATACAGTGTGTGTGCTCATCAATGTAAACCCTCGCCACACTGGCAGGCGCGATAGCGTGAACGATGAAGTGAGCTGGTTCTGGGTGGAAAGGAATGATATCGATTGCTTCACCACGAAGCTCACCGACAACAGCCTGAACACGTGCGCCCTTAAGACCAACACATGCTCCTACTGGATCCACATCTGGATCGGTAGATGATACTGCAATTTTTGCTCTGAAGCCAGGCTCGCGAGCACACGCTTCGATTCTGACAACTCCTTCGTAAATCTCAGGAACCTCAAGCTCAAAGAGCTTCATCAGTAGCCCTGGATGGCTGCGAGACAGGACTACCTGAGCAGACCTAGAGGCTCTGGTAATGTCTAGAACATAAGCTTGTATTCTATCACCCTGTCGGTAGGTCTCTGTTTGAACCTGCTCACGTCTAGGAAGGATAGCCTCGGCGCGACCGAGGTCAACAACGATGTTGCCTTTCTCAAAGCGCCTTACGATACCAGTGATTAATTCGCCCTTGCGATCGCGGAACTCATTGAAGGTCATCTCGCGCTCGGCGTCTCTTACCTTCTGAATGATAACTTGCTTTGCAGTCTGAGCGGCGATTCTGCCAAGTGCTTCGATATCCATCTTAACACCGAGAGAGTCACCAACCTCGCAGTCCGGATCCAGATCCCTAGCTTCTTCAAAGAGGAGCTCGATATCAAAGTCGGCCTCTTCATCAACTACAGTTCTAAACTCAAAAAGCTCCACTTCGCCGAGCTCATCGTTGTATTGAGCCTCGATGTCGCGTGACAGACCGTAACGTTTACGAGCAGCGGCCTCCATGGCGGATTCAAGGACTCCGATTACGGCGTCGCGAGGAATGTTCTTAACACGATGTACCTCGTCGATAAGACGGGAGAGGTCACTGGAAATCATATCAGTCTCCTAATGTTGGTTCAACTGCTCTCTTTGAGAGCGTTTGGTGTTCTTCTAATTCTAAAATAAGATTTGCTCGTTCTATGCGATCAAACGGCACGTTAAATTCTGTTCCATCAACGTTGATCAGAATTTGCTCGTCCAACGCCTCTAAGAGCTTGCCTGTGTAGCGGCGGCGACCAGGAAAGTCCTTGTCTAACTGAATCCTAGTCCGATACCCCGCCTTTGAGAACTCTACAAAGTCCTCCCAACGTTGAACTGGGCGCTCAATACCAGGTGATGAGACCTCGAGATCATATGCGCCATCTATTGGATCTTCAACATCCAACATTGCCGAAAGTGCACGATTAACATCCGCACATAGCCCCATTGTCAGCCCCTCTTCGCTGTCGACGGAGATGCGTATTGTTCTCCTGCCGTCTACGCCTCGGATCTCCACCGCCACTAGCTCACACCCAAGGCGAACTACTGTAGGCTCTACTATTTCAAATAGGCGATTTTGGAGGTCACTAAGAACAGACACTGGTGCACCAGACAAAAAAAGAGCCGCCCTACAAGGGCCGCTCTATTGGTATAGAAAGCGATTTTACACGTGCCGTATAATAAGTAGTAGTTAGCTCGTCAAGAAGGTTCGTTCCCTACATTAGCCGAGCCCAACACTAGCGCCCTAAAAGCGAGGATGCCAACTCAGATGCCTCGCTATCTGGGTACTCCCTCAACACATCTTCCCAGAAGAATGACGCACCGGCGTTATCACCTAGCTGCTGAAAACACTCACCTTGACGAACCATGGCCCACGCTGCCCAGCTCTCACCAGAGCCTTGCTCTACTACTGTCTGAAATCTCAGACCCGCCTGCTCGTACAGACCCTCAGCGAACCATGTCTCAGCCAACCTATAGAGCACCTCCGGGGTTGCAGCAGCGTCCCCGCCATCTCTAACTACCCTCTCCAAAATAGCGCGAGCTACTCTTGGGTGTCCTTCCGCTATTGCCCGCTCAGCTACCACCAAAGGATCATCACCGTCTCCGGCACTATCCTCAACCACCGCTTGCGCCACAATGTCAACACCATCGCCGCGCACAACACCTTCTTCGGTCGAACTTGCGATCTGGTTATCGGTATCACCAATAGAGGAAGGCTCTTGCTCATCAGCAGCACCTGTCCCTTCATTATTCTCTAAGGGGCTCTCTACTGCGCCAACGGCGGCATCGGATACTGTTTCGACAGCGCTAGACAAACCAAACGCTCGCTCTATATTGGAGACGCTCTGCTCCAATGTCGCAACCCGTGATGCTACATCCTCCTCAAAGGAGTCCGTTGACGATTGACTCTGGGCTGATGAGTGCTGAAGCTGATCAACCGCCCCACGCAGACTACGCAGCTCTCTCCGAACAGAGCCCATATCTTCAAGCTCGACCTCTGAACGCTCGCCCTGATAGGCCAAGACCTCTTCCATCTGCGAGGTCCTACGGCTCAGATCTTCCGCTACCTCAGCTGAATCCAAAAGCTGTTGTGCATGGACAGCTATCGCATCGGCTGACTGAGACGTTGCCGACTCCCCCCTCCTATCAATGGCACACCCTGTCGTTAAAAAACTCGCTGCGGCAATACTAAGAATTAAACTTCTCATTGCTGTACCCTTATCTCTACTCTACGGTTCCTACTCCACGACTGTTCATCGTGCCCTCCAGCCTCAGGACGCTCCTCACCATACGACACAGCTGTCGATCTTGATGGCGACAACCCCTGTGATATTGCCTGATGCCTAACACTATCGACACGACGATTACCTAGCGCCAGGTTGTACTCCGTCGAACCCCGCTCGTCTGTGTGCCCCTCAAAAACCGCGGTCGCTGAGGTAGCCTCCATTAGGCAATCTAAAATCGACGATAGCGTCGCTGCAGACTCAGGCTCCATAGTATCCGAATTGAAACCGAAATAGACTGTGCCGCCATCGCACTGTACCTCTTGAGCCGCTGAGGCAAAATCCGCCTCGACATTTAGAGCATTTCGCAGAGTCTGAGACTCTCCGTTGGAATTAATAACAGTGACATCAAACGTGCCAGCTGTGAGTGGTGGCACTGTAGCGGACAGAGTGTTCTCATCAGAAAAAAGCACTCGGACCGCCTCGTTATCCCCAAACCTCACGCGAGCTGACTGTGAAAGTCCAGAGCCATAAACAGAGACATCAAAAACTGTCCCTTCTGGGCCAAAACTAGGATCTATCGCCGCCACCTGAAAGATGTTCGATGGATTAGACATCTCAACTATTTCCGTTTCTCCCACTGTCTCTGAAGAGTTATCGCCACAAGATGAGCCAAACAAAATGGGGGTCAATAGTAACAAGGGAAGGTGCGTACGATGAAAAAACATTGATACTCCGGTTGATATTCAACATATAAGCGGTGAGTCTGAAGCTACTGTTGGTAACAAACAAAAGAAGTCGCTTATTTACTCCAAATTCATAGAGAGAAACCCTTGTCATGTCAACACATTCTATGCACATGAGGTATAGTTTTGCATTTTACATAGCTGGATGCGTTGGTGTTCTAGCTGGAACACCCCCAAGAGAATCACCGACATCCTTCTTGCTATTCGTCACCTTGTGGGGCATATCAGCAACTCTTATCGCTTATTATTGCGATAGACTGCCGTATTACGCAAAGGGATTATTAATTGGGGCGCTTCTAGTTAGGGTGGCCTTCCTCTTCACCGACCCACTACTCTCGGACGACCTATTTCGATACCTATGGGAGGGAAACATTCAAATGAATGGGTTCAACCCGTTTGTCCATAGCCCCGATTCAGACCAATTAATCCACCTAAGAGATCACGTTTGGTCACAGGTCGGGCACAAGGAAGTCTCGACTATCTACCCCCCAGGTAGCCTCGCGATGTTTAGAATGTTTGCGGCGACTACCTACTCTCCTTTCATTGTTAAGCTCACCGCTGCGAGCGCAGATCTTCTCACAGTAATGATAATCTATTTGGGCACACGCAAACGGGGTCTTGCCGCTACGGCGATATGGGCTCTTCACCCTCTGCCAATCTTAGAGTCAGCACAAAACGGTCACATTGAGGCTACTGCCGTAATGCTCACCGCCGCCTGCCTTTATCTAATACAGCGAGGCGATCTAGCTAAGGCCTGGGCGATAGCCGTTGCCGGGGCCATGGTTAAAATCCTGCCAATAGCATTATTAATACCAATCAGTCGCCGACAGAAGCTAAGCCGCAGCGCTTTGGCAATATTCTTAACTATAATAGCTGTGGCTATTTCATTGGTACCTTGGATGGATCCATCTCTGCTAAGGGGATTCAATAGATACTACGAAGCCTGGTCATTCAATTCATCTGGATTCAACATATTGTTACTATTGTCTGGAGACCAAGGGGTTGCCCGTATCATTGGGGTGGCAATCGGCGCCCTAATACTAATACCAGTAGCCCTACGTAAAACCTCGGCGGCAACGTTTTTATTGTACGTGAGCGCCGCGCTGATTGCACTCTCCCCAGTCGTACACCCTTGGTACATTTTATGGGCCCTGTTACCTGCCCTATGGGTGGGAGCATGGCCATGGGCTGTTCTTGCCACAACATCCCTCTGGTCGTATCATGTATTAGGAACCTACGACCCAATCTCAGCAACATGGACGGAGGCGTGGTGGATACCAGCAATAGAGTACACAGTTCCACTAATAGCGACCATAGTTTGGCTCCGACTCCGGAGGCAGCCCTCAGAGGGATAACTGCGCCGAGCGGCACTGTTGTCATCACTGTCCCCGACCACACCCGCTCACTCGACGTGATCTCGGCACTTGAGGCCCTTTCGAACTGGCTAACCAACGCATCTGTAACGGCTGTGGTTGTTGGGCTGGGGCTGCACAGACCTCTCACTAAGAATGAGTTGGTACGTCTGACGGGTGACACCTCATGGAGAGTAATCAACCACGATCCAGACAATTGTCTGCATATAGGCTCAGTCAGAGGCGTCCCTATTCACATAAACCCCGAGCTGTCACTCGCGGACTCAATAATCACCCTAGGCAAGATTGAACTACATCAATACGCCGGTTTTTCGGGGGGCTACAAGGGAACTATAATTGGATGCGGTGGTCGACAGACAATCGATGCCCTGCACCACCGAGACGTAGTCTGCGATGAATCTATCAGAGTTGGAAAACTGAGAGGTAACCTCTTCCGAGAAATAATTGACGAAGCTGGAGCCAGGCTGAAGCCTACAATAGCACTACAACAGGTGGGAGGGCTCGGCTGGTGTGCAGGTGAACCAAGTAGGGTGACCGAGTTCGCATGCGAAGCCATATCCCCATGGGAACACACAGATAGGGCTCACTCTTGTGCGATTATCCGAACCCCGCCATCCAAACAGAACAACTTTTATCAAGCCTCTAGAGGAGCCACATACCTAGCGCTCTCCGAAGCTCCCCCGCTTACAGAGGGTGCCCATATCATAGTAGATGCTCGCTGTGACGAGGGGAACGGATGCGGTGACGGCGAAAAAGCTTTTGAAGCAACTATGAGAGGAGCGACCCCTAACTTTGACAGGCTCCTCAAGGGAACTCCACCATCCGGTGGCGGAACCCAACGAGCAATAATGATCGCAAAGCTTCTTCAGCGATATCGCCTGACGGTGGCCAATTGCGTTAATCCTGAGCCTCTACGAATGATAGGCATAGATGCAACGCGTGAGACACCTGAATCAATTGCACCAAAAGATGCGTTAATTGTTACAGATCCATTCTCTAAGCTACCCCAACTGAAGAGGTAGTTTAGACATCCTGATTGAAATCGCTTCTCGCAGCTTCATGGTTCCCACTTGGGCAAATCCGGCGCCAAACAACAACAGTAGCGGCAGACTGCTCCACATTCCAACACCGATAGCCCAAACTATCGACTCTGCGTAATAGACCGCCATTAAGAGCTCTAATCCGCCAAACTTTCGGCTGTAAGCCGACACCATAGAGCCAGACTCACCCGCCTTTGGCGTACGCACAAACTCTGTCTCTCCGCCAAACAGACCCAAGAACACCGCTACTGACTGATTTACGGATATCCCTATGGCTAGACACATCACACCCAGCGCTCTAGTAAAGCTGCGACGCCCTGTACCTACAATCAACCCCGCTACAATGTAGGTCCCCCATACACTAGCCGTCGCAAAAACGAACACAAACAGATCAACCCACGGGGACCCCCAGTTCCCAAACTGAGAGCGAACCCTCACCACAAGAGGGACGAGCATGGATAAGAGAACTAACAAAGGGTAACAAACGTTGCCTGTTAGGTGAAAAAACGCCTCCATCTTTACTTTTAGAGGAGCCTCTGACTGCCCAATTCGCCAAAGCAACTTTTTAGCAGTCTGAATCCCACCGCGAGCCCATCGTCGCTGTTGCCCCATAAAGGCACCAATTGAGTCCGGTAGCTCAGCCGGCACAACAAGGCTGGGATCAAACTTAAACCTCCAGCCTGCGAGTTGAGCCCGATAGGAGAGATCTAGATCCTCGGTAACCGTATCACCCTCCCAGCCACCTGCCGCATCAATCGCCTCACGGCGCCAAATCCCAGCCGTTCCATTAAAATTGAACCACAAGCCTTTTCTATCTCTAACAAACTGCTCAACCACAAAATGGGCGTCCATGAGTAGCGCTTGCTGACGGGTCAAGATTGATCTATCCCTATTGAGGTGTCCCCACCTCGCCTGAACGACACCCACACCATCAGAAAACAAGGGAATACCTCTCTTCAAGAAGCATGGCTGAGGAACAAAATCAGCATCGAAAATAGCCACAAATTCTCCGGAAGCACTCTCCAGACCGTGAGCCAAGGCTCCTGCCTTATACCCCTGCCTGTTCGCTCTCCGTATGTGCACAGCATTCAAGCCCAAAGCCAACAATCGCTCTACCGCTGACGCAACAACCGAAGAGGTGCTGTCTGTGCTGTCATCTAATACCTGTATTTGCATACGATCAGGCGGGTAGTCTAGTTGACCTACTGCAAGTATTACCCTCTCCGCGACAGCTGCCTCGTTGTATAGCGGAAGCTGAATCGTAACCTCTGGCCAGACATCTATTTCTTTGGCGGCGTGCTTCTTCCCCCTATTCCGCCACCAACCCCAAACAAGAGAGAGCCGGTGTGCACCGTAAACACAAAGAATTGTGACTGTAACCAAATAGATAAGCAAGAAAACAAACATCTAAATTTCTCTGTACAGGGCACACAAAAGTAAGCAATAAAACAGACCATTATCCGGGACTGAGAAGCCTCTTAGGGCTTTCACCCTACACTTTTAGCTTTTCAACCACCTCGGCACTCGGCTCTTATAACGCACCAGACAGAAAAGGCATTCACACAGGGTCAACGAAAACTTCGAGAAAGCCGTCAGTAACGTTTGGATTTTGGCTTGTTTGATGTACAATAAATACAGCACCTGCCCGGTTCGTGTTTAGGTCCGCAGCGTCCACCCCCTTGAAGTTTCCTTAGGGAATAATCTCTCGGCGTGGCGTTCATGCCTTGAAGACAAGGAAGAGCAAAGCGTCGACATTGTGCCCACCTCTATATTCTGGAGGTAGGTCGACTCGACCAAACGGCCGGGCGGGGCTACCCCTCCTCATTCACCAATGAGAGATGGCAAAAAAAATAGCCCAGACCAAATTGGTCTAGGCTATTTCAAAGCACAACCTGATTAGGTGGCTAACCTAAAACAGTGGACTCAGTCTGAGTGCTTGAAGAAAGTCGGGATGTCGTAGTCATCATTTGACAAATCAAACCCTGAAACTCGCCCTCTTGTAGACCCAGTGTTCCGAGTGGGTGCTGCCCCTCGTGAGCTGTTTTCGGCTACTTTGACAGCAACTCGTCGCTCAGCTGAAGGTCTCGCTATGGAGTGAGCCTCCTGGAACCCTGTAGCCACTACGGTTACGCGAACTTGGTCACCCATGCTCTCGTCTACAACCCAGCCCCAGATAACATTCACATCCTCGTGGGCCTCTTCCTGAATAAGAGATGACGCCTCGTTGATTTCGTACATTGTTAAATCATCTGCACCTGTAATGTTTATCAATACCGACTGGGCTCCTGCAATACTGACCTCGTCCAAAAGCGGACTTGAGATCGCTAAGTGCGCTGCCTCTACAGTCTTGTTTTCGCCAGAAGCAACACCGACACCCATTAGTGCTACTCCCTTATCTTTCATCGTAGTACGAACATCTGCGAAGTCCACGTTCACGATGCCTTCGTAGTTGATAAGGTCAGAGACTCCCTTTACTGCCTGTAACAACACCTCGTCAGCCATTTGAAAGGCTTCCTTCATAGTGGTGCGGTCGTTAGACATAGAGATAAGTCTCTGGTTTGGAATCGTGATGAGAGTATCAACAACTGCCTTGAGGTTTTCAATGCCCTCCTCTGCTTGGCGAAGTCGTTTCTTGCCTTCAAAGAAGAATGGGCGAGTGCAAACAGCGACAGTCAAAGCCCCTACTTCCTTTGCTATCTGGGCGATTACTGGCGCGGCGCCTGTACCGGTTCCGCCCCCCATCCCAGCAGTAACAAAGACCATGTCCGCTCCGTCGAGCAACTCTGCGATTCTCTCGCGGTCTTCTTGAGCAGCCTCTCGACCCACCTCGGGATTAGCTCCAGCACCAAGACCCTTGGTAAGAGCCGCACCGAGTTGAAACCTACGAGACGCCAATGAGCGCTTCAGGTCTTGAGCGTCTGTGTTCACAGCGATGAACTCAACCCCTATTAGGCCAGCCTCGATCATTGTGTTCACGGCGTTGTTTCCAGCCCCTCCCACTCCGATTACTTTAATTTTTGCGCCCGAGAGATCGGCCTCTATAAGTTCGATTGTCATAAAAGGTTCCTTCGGCTTAAAACAGGGATGTTTTCTGCCTGGTTCTGATTTTGCAATAAAAGGATTGCTACTTGAAGATTGTTAGGTGGGAGTTCTCGAAGGAGAACTAAAAGAAAGTCATAAAGAGAGGGGAGTGGCGATCGCCATGCCGTCGAGATCTAGATCGACGTTTTGAGGAGTTGAGAGCTCCAGACCAGACACTAACATGGCGCGAAGCCTTGTGGATTGAACTTCTGGTGATCTAAGCCCAAAACGCAGCCTTGTACGGTTAGTTAGGAGCAAATCAAACCCTAGATCCTCGTCGAAATGGATCTCCGAAAGGGCACTTTCCTCAAGAACCCCCTGGGCGACCACCTCTGAAAATATTTCTAGGGCGTCATCAATTATTTTCTGTGCTACCGCTGGATATTCAGCGATTAAGTGCGGTTCGACCCCAGTCAGTATCGGAAAATCTAAGTCCTCCGCCCTTGCACGGACAAAAACCTTGCCTTCATCTGATACATGAAACAGGCCCGATTGAGACAGAAGCATAACTGGAATGTGTTCTTGCACCTGAATGCTCACGGTTCCATCTAGATATCTTCTTACCTCTGCATCCTTCACCCACGGGTGGCGAATCACTGAGGAGACAATCTCGTCTAAATCAAGCGCTACTAATCTTTCTCCCTCTCGTACATCTGCTAAATGGCGCACAGCCACAGTCGTGGCGCGATTAAGATTATCAACCGTTATTCCCGTCACCTCCAATTGTGACACATGGCGGACCCCTGCGCCCAAAACTCCAGCAACAGCTGCGGCGACGAATATTCTACTAATCGTCTCACGTAGAGCCATTTTCTTTTCTGTTGGGCAATTTTTCAAAGGGGATTCCAAAGGAGGGGTGCGTACGTTAGTGAACACTCTCGAATGATCAAGGGCCAAAGGGCTCTTAACCGAAATTATTCTACTACTTTCTTATAAGTATTGACAAGTAAATACTTTTAGACGTTTACGCCACCCCATCTTGCCTAAAAATCTGAAGTTCTGCTCCGACAAGAACCCTCTCAGCCAACTCGCCAAAGGTTATTCCTACAGCCCCTGCCGCCATAGGAGACAGGCTGGTCGCCGTCATCCCAGGAATAGTGTTCACTTCAAGAAACCAAGGGATCCCCAAATCATCTACTATAAAGTCGGCTCGAGCCACCCCCTTTAGACCGAGAATATTATAAGCCAACACAGCGTGCTCAGAGGCCTCTCTGGTGACTTGAGTAGGCAGACTTGCTGGCACCTCATACTTTGTACGGCCCTTTGTGTATTTTGCCTCAAAATCGAAGAAGCCTGATTCGGGAATAATCTCGACAATAGGAAGGGCCTCGCCATCTAGGACTGTGACGGTAATCTCTCGACCAGCCACATACTGCTCAAGTAGCACCTCAGTGCCTCGTCCCAGAATACCTGGGAGGGCCTCATGAAGAGAAGGCTCGTCACCACAGATGGAGATGCCTATTGTTGAACCGCCCTCGGGGGTCTTGGCTACAACGGGATAATCCAACTCAGTCGGCAAGTCATCGCCTCTACGCCACACGGAGTCTCCAGGTAGGTGGACCGCTGTCCCCACCAACAATCTCTTGGTAATAATCTTATCCATGGCGGTGGCCGATCCCGCCACACCGCTACCAGTATACGGGATTCGCATTATCTCTAGTAGCCCCTGGACGGCACCGTCCTCACCAAACTGACCGTGAAGAGCCAAATAGGCGACATCGATGGACTCGTGTCTCAGGGCTGCCGGAAGATCAGGGGTAACGTCTAACGCTATCGCGTCCCATCCCCGAGAGACTAGAGCCTCCAAGACAGCCTTTCCAGATTTTAATGAAATTTTGCGTTCAGAGGACATTCCACCCATAAGAACAGCGACTTTCATTGACTTTTCTATCTCCATGCTCACCTCTCACCAAATGCCTTAATTAAAGGGCTCACCTCTACACCGGACTGGTCTTTAATTCGATCTCTCATCATCTTCAGGAGTAACAAAATATCGCTAGCAGTTGCTCCACCTAAATTCAAAATAGTGTTTGGCTCGACAGCCCCTATAACGGCCCCGCGCAACCTCACTCCACATAACCCCGCCTCCCTTATCAAGTCGGAGGCTTGCTGTTTCGGAAGGTCTTTCAACACCTGACCTGGCCCTGGGCAGTTCCAAGAGGCGGCAGGGACTAGTGTCAGCTGCCTGTCACCCTCCAATACAGCCTCCAAGGTGACCCTTAGTATGACGTGGCTATCTCTCAATTGAGAAGGCTTAATATCTCGAATATGACTGCCTCTTAGTACCCTCAGCCCAAGTACTCGTTCGCAGAAAAGACCTTTACGAATGGCATCAGAAACTGTGCCCGCAGTTCCAGAGACATCTAGAAAAGGCGATAACTGCTCTCGAGATGCCCACTCTGCCAAAGCTGCGGCCGGGTACCCGCCACCTACGTCTATTTCATTGTCGAGCAGGGATACCCCCCAAGCTAGACCACCAAGAGCGATACTCAAACCCAACACCCCACTATCTCGAACTAATTGACCATCTCCTAGGTGAAACCTAAATTTTACTCCAAACTCTCTTGCCCAGGAAATAGCGAGATTAAGACCTTCCTCTGTCTCAGCCACCACCCAATACTCTGCAGGACCGCCAACTCTAAAGCAACTGTGTCTAGCCATAGACTCACCCTGACGCCCCGACAGCCCATCATTTGCAACCGTCTCCAGAAATGAATCCAGCTGAATCAAGCTTGCTCCAACAAGAGGTCACACACTTGATTCACACTCCCCGCGCCAAGAGTGATAACGAGGGAGTCGACCTCAGCATACCTCTTGAGCTCTACAGCGGCCTCTTCTAGTGAAT
>CAWVYO010000066.1:0-13492 GCA_963934385.1 uncultured bacterium | reverse complement strand
GTGAAGGATACGTCCGTATGACATGTCGGTAATATGAAGGAGACCATCGATACCGCCGAGGTCTACGAAAGCTCCGTAGTCGGTGATGTTCTTGATGACACCGTTCATGATTGAACCTTCTACCAAGCCCTTTACGGTCTCAGAACGCTTAGACTCGCGCTCCTTCTCGAGAAGAACACGGCGAGAAAGAACAATGTTTCCACGCTTCTGGTTGAACTTGATGATCTTGAAATCAAATGTGTTTCCGACGATTCGGTCGAGATTCTTGACTGGACGGAGGTCAACTTGAGAACCTGGAAGGAACGCCTTGACTCCGATATCAACTGATAAACCACCCTTTACTCGAGCGATAACTGTTCCTGAAACAGTCTCGTCAGCATCTACTGCATCTGAAATTCTGTCCCATGCCTTCATTAAGTCCGCTTTCTCTTTCGAGAGACGAAGTGTTCCGCGCTCTTCGGACATACTGTCCAAGTATACGTCTACTTTGTCGCCAACTGCGATTGCGACTTCGCCGTCTACGCCACGGAATTCGTTAATGCGGATTGAGCCCTCGGCTTTGTAGCCAACGTCGACTTTTACCCAGTCAGATGAAATAGAAAGAACTGTTCCAGTAACGACGGTGCGCTCCTTTACAGATTTCTCTTCTAAGAATGAGTCGAAAAAGCTCTCGAAGCTAGCGCGGTCTAAGTCCGCTACCATTGTATCGAGTTCGAGGGATGAAGATTGTTCAGTGGTCATAAGGTTCCATTTTTCGCACAGTCAGGACGACTACCCGAGTTCTTTGTTGATTGAAGGGGTGGGTTAATATTTTTGAGCACCAAACAAGCCAACACGGGCAAGCCTAGTAAAACTGAACACCCCAAAAAGGCTCAGTCCTCTCAAAATCTACTCGGGCAACTATCCCGAAGATGGGATTGCGTCAATGTGTCTTTACAACCTGCGTAGCCAGTTCAACAATCAGCTCTACCGCCTCTCGGACTGTTAAGTGTGACGTATCTACTGAAAACGCATCACTAGCCTGCACAAGTGGTGCATGAGCGCGGGTCATATCTTGCAGATCTCTAGCTGAAATTGCAGATTCAACCTGCTCATAAGTCATCTCCACACCATGCTTTTGCTGCTCTTCAAAGCGTCGCTGAGAACGAACCTTCAGAGAGGCCGTAAGGTATACCTTTAGATCGGCCGATGGCAGAACAACTGAGCCTATGTCTCGTCCGTCCATGACGACACCTCCTCGTGCCGCCATGTCCCTTTGTAGATTTAACAGGGCCTTGCGTACAGCCGGCTGTTTTGCCACATCAGATGCGCCCCGCCCCACCTCTTCAGTGCGGATTAGACCTGCAAACTCCTCGCCATTCACAGTGAGCGACGTACCAGATCTTCCCCAACTCAATACGATCTCGGATTCCTCTACGAGTCTCGCTAACGCCTCGCCACTACTCGGTGATACGCCAGACCTTTGACCCAACAATGCCACCACTCTATAGAGGGCGCCCGTGTCGATCCAGGTCAGCCCTAAAGCGCTAGCAACCTCTCTTGAGACCGTTCCCTTTCCAGAGGCGCTGGGACCATCAACAGCAATTACCAGCTCTTTCAAATCGCCCCTATCATTGGCCAGCGACATATTGAAGATCCTTTCTAAAATTGGGATACGACGTCGCTACATTTTCTGTGTCCATGATCTTGCAGCTAGTTTGAGCGCCCAAAGCCGCAACAGCAAATGCCATCGCTATCCTGTGGTCTCCATGAGAGGCCACTTTTCCTCCCCTCACCAATCCGCCGTTAATTACCATGCCATCGTCACGCTCATCGGCGTTAACACCCATGGCTTTCAGCCCTAAAACAGTTGCCTGAATACGATCTGACTCCTTAACCCGCAGCTCTTGGGCGTCGGCTATAACAGTCTGCCCCTCTGCAAAAGCCGCTGCAACCGCCAACACAGGTAGTTCATCTACTACCCTCGGGATCACCGCACCGTCGATACGAGTCCCCTTTAGCCCCACATATTTGACGCGAATATCAGCCACAGGTTCACCAGAAATTTCAGACTCGTCTAAAATATCAATAGAGGCGCCCATGTCACGAAGAACATCAATGACGCCAGTTCTGGTCGGGTTCACCCCAACTCCCTCTAAGGTCAAGTCCGATCCTGGGACAATAGAGGCAGCCACCATAAAAAATGCGGCGCTAGAAATGTCTGCTGGTACCTGTATGTCTCTGGCGATCAAACGTTGACCACCGTTTAGCACCAATTCACCATCATCCTCTTCTGAGACAAACACCCCAAGCCAGCTCAACATCCGCTCTGTGTGATCTCTAGATCTAAACGGCTCGCGGTAACGGAGCGTATCAGATGTCCCCAAGGTCGCCAGCATCAACGCGCTCTTTACTTGAGCGGACGCTACGGGAGATTCGTAATCCAAAACCTTTAGTTGGCTTCCTGTGATCGCTATGGGCGCTAAACGACCATTGTCTCTGCTCCTGAAATGGGCCCCCATAGCACTCAGAGGCTTTGTAACTCGCTCCATAGGGCGATTTCTCAAATGCACGTCACCAGTAAGCACGGAGAAAAATGGCTGGCTCGCCAAGACGCCTGTCAATAACCGCATCGTAGTACCAGAATTTCCACAATCCAAGACATCTGCTGGCTCTGAGAGAGCGCCATCTCGACCAGTAACCCTCCAAGTCCCCGCAACCTTATGTAGCCCAACTCCTAACTTCTTTAGGCATGCGGCGGTGGCCTGTACATCTCTAGCCTCTAACAGTCCGTGAAGATTGCTCTGACCGTGGGCCAACGCACTAAAAATGAGGGCTCTATGGGAAATTGATTTGTCTCCAGGAACCCTTAGGTGACCAGTAATCACCGAAGCCGGCTCTACACTCCAGACACTCATTCTACTGCTCCGTTATCTTTGCTCGTCAATTCCTCGAGGGCACCGAGCCTGCGGAAACGATCGTAACGATCTCGCTCAAGCTCCTCGGGGCTCATAGCCTGCAATTCAGCCAGGTGTCTTGCTAGTGCCTCGCCCAGCCCCGAAGCGGCGCCTTCGTGGTCCCTGTGGGCTCCAGATCTGGGCTCTTCTATAACCTCATCGGCCACGCCCAGTCTCAGGCAGTCCTCGGCAGTGATCTTTAGGGCCTCAGCGGCTCGTGGTCCCTCCGCGCGGTCTCTCCACAGGATTGCCGCGCAACCCTCCGGTGAGATGACCGAGTAGATCGAATTGGAGAACATCAGAACCCTGTTACCAACACCAACAGCGAGGGCTCCACCGCTTCCTCCTTCGCCAATAACAACGCAGATTACCGGAACTGTCAGTCCCGCCATCTCCATAATATTGCGGGCTATAGCCTCGGCCTGTCCACGCGCCTCGGCGTCTAAACCCGGGTAAGCACCAGGAGTGTCGATAAAGGTGATAATCGGCCGCCCGAACCTCTCGGCTAACTTCATCACCCTAAGAGCTTTTCTGTACCCTTCGGGCCTTGGCATCCCAAAGTTGTATTTAATGTTTTCTTTGGTGTTCCTACCCTTCTGGTGACCAATAATTGCCACCGGCTGGCTATTAAACCTAGCGAATCCACAGACTAACGCTGAGTCCTCGAAGCCAGCTCGATCCCCATGAAGCAGCTCAAACTCAGTAAACAAGAGCTCAATGTAATCCAAGGTGTACGGTCTGGCTGGGTGTCGAGACAGTTGGGTGCGCTGCCAAGGAGTGAGCCCTGTAAAAACCTGCCCCTGAAGCCGTTCAGCTTGCTCTAAGAGTTGTTGAATAGAGGCAGAGAGATCCATCTGCTCACGCTCTTGTAGCTCTCGAAGAGAGGCAATGCGCTTCCTAAGCTCAACTAGAGGTCTCTCAAAATCAAGAACTAACTCCATCTCTTTCCTCCATCTGTCTCCGGTTCCGTCAAGCGGTACCGGTGTAGACAACGCCAACTAACCCGTCCAAGCCACCTAAACTAGCGCGACTGGCACCATCTAACCAAAAAGGACCTCGGCTGTGTTTAACACTGCGTCAATGTGGTCTCGTTCAATCTTCTCAAACCCCCCTACACTCTTCAACATAAGCCTCTGTTTCTTTACAAAACGACGGGTGTCTCTTTGGGTTAGGCGAACCGCCTCCTCAAGAGGTATTTCACCGGCTATGTGGGCCGAGAGGTGCTTGTAACCCAGTGACTTCATGGGCTTGCAATTGCGCGACACGCCTCTGTCCAAGAGACCTTTCACCTCTTCTAGATAGCCCGATTTCATCATCTCCAAGACACGCTTGTCAATTCGCTCCTTTATGTCCCCTCGATCTAACCAGAGCCTTGCGGACGGGTAACGCGGTGTAGGGTTGTGCTCAGAGTGAAGCGACGAGAGTGTCTTCCCAGTCAGCTGATACACCTCTATGCCTCTTATTATCCTAACGTGATCATTCGGGTGTAATCTCGCTGCCAGTTCCGGGTCTAAAAGTGCCAGTTCTGCGTGGGGGTTATCAAGGGACTCCAGTCTCTTGCGCATCTCGAGGTCTGCCGAAGGCGCCAACACGAACCCCTCAAGTAACGCCCGTAGATAAAAACCAGTCCCGCCAACTACTACCACTCGTTTTCCGCAACTGTGGGCCTCAGCAATTAACGCGTCGGCATCAACCGCAAAATCGGTGGCTGAATACGATTCCTGAGGATCTCGTATGCTAAGACATGCGTGAGGGTAAGCCCGAAGTACTTCTAAGGGCTCCTTTGCTGTACCAATGTCCATGCCTCGATAGACCTGCATCGCGTCTGCTGAGATTATCTGGACTGGCCAACGTTTAGCAACCTCTATGGCAGCTGCCGTCTTTCCACTCGCCGTAGGGCCAGCTATCACTAAGATCCCTAGGGAAGTACCCGTCACGACCGATGAAACCTCTTCTCCAATTCCGCTTCAGAAACTCGTATCGCAACTGGGCGACCGTGAGCGCAGACAGAGAAATCAACCTCGTCCAACCCCTCCAATAGGAGCTGCATCTCATAGTGATTCAAACGCTGATGGGCCCTTACCGAGCCATGGCAAGACATAGTGGCCAACAAGCTCTCAGCAAGGTCTCTAACCGCGTCACCCCCACGCCCACTAGAGAGACCTCCTACGACATCGTGCACTAGCTGTTCGACGTTTACCTTGCCCATGGCCGTCGGGATTCCCCTAACCGCGAATGACCCAGCACCGTAAGGCTCAAGCTCCAGACCGTATTGCGACAACAGGTGCAGGTTCTCCTCAAGAAGCGCCGCCTTACCAAGAGATATTTCAATTATTTCAGGGGTAAGAAGTTGTTGTGTACCACCTAGATGTGAGCTGGGATTCTTCATCAACTTATGCAACGTGACCCGCTCATGAGCAGCGTGCTGATCGATAAGAATAAGCTCACCGCCACCTTCGCAGACCAGGTACGTCCCCAAAAGCTGACCTATTACCAACAGGTCTTGAAACCTAGGCACAGGCAAGAGCGAGTCAGGGTGATGCCCAGCCTGTACCGTTCTTTCATTCACTGTTCTTTCATTTACATTGGCGGGGACCGCTGGCTCTATATACTGCACCTTAGCGACGTCAATCGGTATGGCGGATGCCTCGACTCTGGGTTCGGCAACGGCTCCTATGAAGACGTCCTGTCTAGGTGTTAGATTTGAGGCTGCCTCTACATGAGCGACCGTCGGGCTTAGAGCAAGTTCACTTTGATGGCTTTGCCGCTCAGATTCAGCGGGCTTTGGCGACTGTGTAGGCTCAACTGGACGTCGTATTCCGTGCCCTTGGAGCCCATCTCTTAGCCCCTCGGAAACCGCTCGAACCATATCGCGACCATTCTGAAACCTAACCTCCACCTTGGTGGGGTGAATATTTACGTCCACTTGGTCAGGAGGTAAGGTGATCTCCATAATGACTACAGGGAATCTACCCTTTGGTACGATATGCCTGTACGCCTCGCGGACAGCCTTTCGAATAAGCGGATCTCTCACATACCTACCGTTCACATACAGGTAAAGCGAGCCTTTAGCGGCGCCTTGGTGAACACCAACCGGCGAAATTAACGCCTCTACTGAAAGCTCTCCAGACGTAAAGGAGACTGGAACTAACGCTCTTCCATGCCCTTTCAAAAGTGTCGTCGCCCGCTCTTTACGGCTCTTTGCGACGGGGGCTCGAAGGACGACTCTGCCGTCGTGGGTCACAGTCCAGTCCACATCGGGACGGATTAATGCCTGGCTTATCACCATCTCTAGGCAGTGAGACAGTTCAGTGTTTACCGTTCGTAAAAACTTCCTCCTGACAGGCACATTAAAAAACAGGTTTTTGGCGCTTATTATGGTCCCGATAGGACAACCAACAGGCTCTCTTGTCTTTATTACTCCACCCTCAATTACCACTTTCGTGCCAATATCTGAGTCGTGTTGGCGAGTTACGATATTGAACCGACTTACTGCGGCAATTGAGGGAATAGCCTCACCTCGAAAACCCAAACTAGAGATTCGATACAGGTCGTTGGCATCTCGAATCTTGGATGTTCCGTGGCGTTCAAGGCACATAAGAGCATCTGCTGAATCCATTCCATGACCATCATCTGCAACAGAGAGCAGGTTGCGGCCGCCTCGCTCCAATGAAATCTCTAGACATCTAGCATTGGCGTCCAGCGAATTTTCGATGAGCTCTTTAAGTACGGCTGCGGGTCGTTCAACCACCTCGCCTGCGGCGATCTGATTGACAATCTTGTCCTCGAGGATCCTTATTTTTCCCACTAAACCCCCGCCTTTTTATTGGTGCCACTTTTCAGGATCCGACCGACGCTTCTCAACAAATTTCATGCGAATCGGAGTGCCTTCAAACCCAAATTTATCTCTCAATCTATTAACAAGATAGCGATGATAGGCTCTGATTATGCCCTCGGGCGCGTTGCACCAGACCGTAAAAGTTGGTGGGCGAACGCGAACTTGACTCATGTAGTTGAGTCTAACTGGTCGGTTGTTCTTCTGAGGTGGGGAGTGAGCCAACACTGCGTCCTCTAAAAATTTGTTGCATTGAGCTGTAGTCAGGCGTCGGTCGAACTGCTCGTAGGCATTGTGTACTTCGCCCAATATGTTCTTCACCCCTTTTCCCGTAAGGGCTGAGATAAAGATCACAGAGGCCCAGGTTGCATGAGGCAACTTTCGCTCCATCTCATCTTTCAAAACACTCGCATTCCGCTCGGGGTCATTGCGAACCAAATCCCACTTATTTATTAATATGATTAGAGCTCTGCCTCGCTCCTGAGCGAGGTGAATCAAGCGAGCGTCCTGCTCTGTTGGTCCTAAAGTGCCGTCAATCATCAACAGGGTCACGTGACAGCGCTCAATAGTACGGATTGCTCGAGAAGCGGCAAAACCTTCGACCATATCGCTTATGCGAGACCTACGTCTCACTCCAGCTGTGTCGACCAATACATATTGCTGACCATCAACTTCAAACGCGGTATCGACTGAGTCCATTGTCGTACCTGGGGCATCGTGAACAATCTGACGCTCCTCTCCGATCATCTGGTTCACGAGTGTAGACTTTCCGATGTTTGGTCTACCTAATACAGAAATGCGTAGTACTCCCTCTTCTTCTGGAATATGGGAGCCACCTTTCCACTCCACGAACCCTAGGGCCTTGTCCATCATCTCGCCAAGACCGCGCATATGAGCAGCAGAAACTAGCTCCATTTCTTCAAAGCCAAGTTCGTAGAAATCATTACCCAGCTGATCATGAGAGAATGTGTCGATCTTATTAATGACCAACATCACTGTGGCAGTGGCCTTTCGCAAGACATCAGCTACTTCGCAGTCCAAAGGAGTCAACCCCGACTGTCCATCAACAATAAACAAGATTACATCGGCTTCTTCAATTGCCGCCATCGCCTGCTCGCGCATCTGAGCGTAGAGACTGTCTTCGGGGTTGGGCTCGAGCCCACCAGTGTCTACAATAGCTACTTCTCTTCCCCAGCGATCATTTACATCATACTGCCTGTCTCGCGTAACACCAGGTCGATCATGCACGATTGCCTTACGCTCACCTGCTAAGCAGTTGAAAATTGTAGATTTACCGACATTAGGGCGACCAACGATAGCGATTATAGGGATCATTTGCCGCCTGTAACCCAATTCTGACCAAAGAGGTAAACAACGTTCTGGAAAATGGATTGAATAACAGAATATTTAAACCCTTTTAAGAATACAAAAACTTAAAAAAGCTAATCAGCCCTAAACAAACTTCACATAATTTCCGATTCATTAGCTACGGGGTTGTAAACTTCACGGCACCGTAGGGCAAGCATTGGAAGAGTTATCGACAAATATTTCGGGCATAATTGTGATCTGCGTTTTGCTGTTCGCTTTTGTGGAGATATCCAAACACAAGAAAGACGAAAGGGCCACACAGGAGCGTAAAAATAACGCGCTTACCAGTTCTACTCAGTTGTTGGCTGGAGCTTTAATGGTGGACTCTCCCCTGCTTATTGCAATCAGAGATACATTATCAGCAGCCGTACCCATCACTGATCTTGCTTTATGGGACGACCGACACCAGATAGCTACTTTCGGTAGTAAACTTCCGAAGCGTGATCCAAATTGCACCATCCCACTCCCTAATGGGGGAGAAATACAGATCTGGATGCCGACTAACGACACAGGAGACCTGCAATTCTACAACGAGGTAAAGTCCCTTACAGAACAGTTACTTCCTTGGCTAAGCGCCTCTCTCTTGGCCTCAGCAGCATACCTAAATATTCGCACAGAGGCCTCTACAGACCCCCTCACTGGGTTGGGAAACCGGCGATTACTCTATTTCGAACGTAGGCGGCACTCTGAAACTAAATCTAGGATAGGCATCGCGCTAATAGACATCAATAATCTAAAGACGGTCAACGACACATACGGTCATAAAGCAGGGGATGCGCTTATAAAGGGGGTAGCCACATTACTCTCAGGTGTCACCCGAGCTGAAGACACGGTTGTCCGGATGGGTGGCGACGAATTTCTAATAATCGCAAGGGGTGCCAGTAACGATAGGCTAAATGCACTAAAACGGAGACTTAGGCACTTGGTAGCAAGTTCGTGTATTTCAGTCGCCCCAAACAAGACCATCTCAATTGGGATCGCAATAGGCTTAGCCTCTTTACCAGACGACACAGAGGACTGGGAGGAATTATTGAGTATAGCGGATGCAAAGATGTATGTGGACAAGCAGCGCCAGCGGAGGGCTCGCACTCCTAGACTACACGGGACCTGAACAGCACCTAAACCCGATTGTCCCCTCAAACGAGGGTGAGTGTGTGCCAACAGCCGATCTGTCACAGGAAACTGGCTCGGCTCCATAGTGCCCACCACCCCGTTTATCGATCTGGGGTAGACCAGAAGCGTCCACGCTAACCGGGTTCGTCCATTCCCATAGATTGCCCAGCATGTCGTGCACACCACTCCTTGTGTGGCAGTTTGGGCTTTCACCACTTAGACCCAGGTCCGCCTGTTTTTGCGCCCTAAAGTCCCCTATCGGACACAAAGATACGTCATAGGTACCATCTGGTGTTGGGTATTCCATACCGCCAGGACCAACTGTGTCGTCACAAGCGTCCTCCCACTCAGCCGATGTACAGAGGTGGAACCCCGCCACTTCACAGGCAGCATATGCTTGATACCAACTGGTTTTTGTAGGTGCCAGCCCCGCTCGGGAATTTATGGTTACTACTGTCGAGCCATCTGGGTATGACTCGCCTTGGTCTAGGTTACCTAGCTCGCCCGTAAGTGATACCTCGAATTGGTGTATACAAAATTCACCCTCTGATTGCCCAACCCTAACCATACCCGAAGGACACTTTGTACCAAAGCTACAGCCCATGGCGATTAAGGCTACAGCTGCGAATATTGAACCCCTAAAAACCGAGAAGGAATCCATTGCTAGTTACTCCGAGACCACTAAACAGCTCTCTTCTGCTCGATCGTCACTACAGATTCTGCCCTCTCGACTAGGCGCGACACCCTCGTCACCTGCGCTAAGAAGGTGGCGAATCATAGCTGCTCGCATATCGATGCCCTCTTCAGTGACATCAACCATCGACAACCCTCCAGCCGCCGAAGCTCCGTAGCCATCTTGGTTACCTAGGCGTCCATCGACAAGGTAGCGAGGAAGCGCAATCCTGTAGGTTGCGTTGAGATCTAATGGCTGGAAACCATCATCGTCCAATACAGCTACATCTATCAGCTCACCACTCTCACCGCCGTATCTAAGCGCCAAGCCTGAAACTTGTAAAAACCTTGGGGACGGAACCTCACTGACGCTGTGTGAAAGCACCTGAAAGAGGCGCTCTCCGCTTATAGAGATCAACATAGCAATGTTCTCGTACGGGATGGTTTCCTCGACAAACTGACGGGTCAGGGCAGCCCCAGACAAAATGACCTGATTCAAACGAAGCGCTCCAGCATTTACAACGCCTATATCTGCATCGTCAAATGAAGCCCGGAGGCTATCGGCCACTAAGTTACCCAGGGACGACTCTCCTCCACGGATAGAGTCCTCTGTGCCCTCTAGGGGTATACGACTCTGCGTAAAATAACGATGTAGGCAGCCGACTTCAGCCCCACAAAATGAGCTATCAAAGGCTCGCCACCATGTCTCCACTGACGCCTCAACAGCTACGTCTCCAGGGACATCACCAGTGGATAAGTCAACCAGCTCATGAGCTATTGATACCTCTCCATCAGCAGCTACTGTTACCCAGGCGACCCTTGCACTCGTTGCATCAGCCCCGCCGCGTAGAATCCAGCGACCATTTACCCGCTCTTCAAAAAACTGTTCGTGTTGCCCACCGAAGATAACATCAGGGGCTTGCGCTAAGTCCCCCTCCAATAATAACGTGTCATCTGATTGATCTAGATGAGTAAGCGCTATAACCACATCAGCCCCACGCTCTCGGAGGGACATGGCTGCTTCAACCGAAACATCTCTGTAATCACCGTCTATAAGACCATATGCGGGACGAGCCTCACCGGTTGTTACGCCGTATAGACCAACCTTGAGACCGTGTAATTCAACAAGGGCATCATGAGCCATGCGCTCTTCGGAAATCTCGGCAGAAGGCACCCACCTAACATTGGTCGTCAACCAACTAAATTGGGACTGAGCTATAGTATTGGAGAACTTTACAGCATCACTCAGGCGACCCATCTCAAAATCAGAGTTTCCAAACACAGAAAACTGAAATGGATCAAACTCACCCACATCACCGTCCATCATACTCAAAACATCTACCATCTGTCGACCTTCAAACTCACGACTCAAAAGTGAAGGGAAAAGAGAATCTCCACCGTTGGTGAGCATGACGTCGCCGCCACACTCCTCTTCTAGCTCTACGCGGAGAGACCTGACTCTGGCAAGACCCCCATCACCGTTCATTAGCCCACCAATCCTCGATACATCATTTATATGAAGAGTTACAAACGTGCGGTCACCGTTTTCTTGGAGCCCACAACGGCTCTGGGGTGCCTCAACTGTTGCCATTGTCGCCGTTAGCTGGTCTGTGGACATGACCTCAGACTCAGAGACCTCGGGCGTGACCTGATGTGCACAACCACCAACGGACGTCAGACAAACAACAGTTAATATCGATAGCAAATTTTCCGACACAGTGCCTCCATTTTCCGAATATGTAACACGAGGTACATTACGAGGGGGCAACTACATTATTGGCATCTAACTTTCGCCACCGGAACGCGGGTTTCTCCTTCTTCTACGCCGGCGTTTGGGATGATCAGTACCTTCGGTCTTCGGCTTCGCCACGATAGACTTCCCTCCACCTCGACTATCGACGACAACTGTACCGGGGGCGGGTCCTCTTCTGGCACGACCGTCGCCGGATTTATCTTGCCCTTCTTCCTTACCTCTACGTCGCCCACGCCTGCGCCGACCTCCGCCATCTCCGTCGGAAATAGGTTTGATGTTCGACGTGTATTCAACTGGCTTTCGAGCGGGGCGAGCGGGTCCAAGACCGAGCCGTTCCCGCTTGTCCGCCCTCTCCTGTTCGGCGGCCTCAATCTCCTCTAACAGAGACATCATCTCAACTGGCGCTGTAGGAGCGGTATAGGTTCCTGTCAGATGCGTATCAACACGCAACTCCCCATCTTCGTAGAGTCCCCAGATCTCCCTTCCAAATTTACACTTTCTAAGGGAGCGATCATAACGCCCCAAGAAGCTCTGTAGGTTGTCTACATCTCGAACTAGGAACTTGCGAGCGTTGGTGTTGTGGGCTGGATCCGTCCACTGTGGAAAATCTATAATGACTGGCCCATTATCACTCATAAGCACGTTGAAATCAGAGAGATCACCATGCACTACGCCAGCCAAAAGCATCTTGACAGTCTCCTTCAAAAGGAAATCAAATATCCGGCGAGCCTCTGCTTTTGAAAAGCTACAGTCTGCTAGGCGTGGCGCAGCCTCGCCATCTTTGCCGGCTACAAGTTCCATAACCAAAACATTTTCAACAAAATCGTACGGTGCTGGGACTGCTACATCAGCGGCATAAAGTTTGTAAATGGCATCGACTTCGGCTGTACGCCACGCCGCTTCTGCTTGCTCTTTACCGAATTTACTTCGTTTAGAGATAGCCCGTTGTTGACGGCTGTTGCGGACTTTTCGACCCTCTTCGTATCCAGAGCGATGCTTAAAAGCGCGTACTGCTGCCTCTTTATATACTTTCGCAACTCGAATTTCCCCTTGGGACTCCACGAGATAGACGTCAGCCTCTTTGCCGCTCATCAATGGGCGTATTACGCGCTCTATTGTGCCTTGCTCTACGAGAGGAAGCAGGCTCTCCGGTACTCTCACTGACTCTTTCTCCTGCGATATAAATTTACACTTCGCAACGGATGCTAACCAGAACTAACAGTTCAAACCGTCGTAGTCTCTGAGTCTATCTTTTATCCGATAACTGGTGTAACCGCTAAGAACAATATCATTCCGACTCGCAGCTAAACAATTTCTCTGGGTCCTCAACGTCACGAGAGGTGCACTCAGCGGGCGCTGTTATGGGGTTGCATCGAGAAGGTGTCCCGTCTGGTATCTGAGCTACGTAGTCGAACCCCTCTGTAGGGACGGGTAAGTCAGTGGAGATTAAGTGTGCACCAGAACTTAGGGCAGCCTCAAGCCGACTATAGTCCGACGCTCTAGGCTCTTGGAGATCGGCATCGGCCCGGGTGCGTACCATATGACCCGCCTCAACTATCGTTGTGATATTGAACAACATATCCCCGTTTGTAGGGTCGTTCCACGAGTGAAAAGCAGACACTGGCCAGTCGATATTCCCATAAGAATCCGGGAACATAACCCTGCCACGGGTGGTGGTCTCTCCTTCCGTATAGAGTCCTCTCAGCTCGCTATTAGCGTGGAGAACTACCATGGTCCTCCCTCTGGTATCCCCCAATGTGGGCCATCCAGTTGTCGAAATCGCATCATTTAAACTGTCGTGTTCTCCCTGCACAA
>CAWVYO010000065.1:0-13614 GCA_963934385.1 uncultured bacterium | reverse complement strand
AACAACAGAGACAAGACTCGGCTCTTCATCGGTCAATTGCGACGGGAATTCCTAAGGACTCACCGCCGTTGCTCCGTATCTGCCAACAATCCAAACTGCAAAAACGAGGAATTCAAGTTCGAGCTGGAGCAACACCAGAGCGACCTCAGCCTCAGATGGCAAGACCTCATATTGGACAAAACTGCCTCCGCTAATTTTAAGGATGTTCGCAACAGCTTCGAGATGACACTTAGTCGTATTGATGAGCTAGCCTCATCTTTTCCCGACCGGATTGTTGTCCCAATGGAAGCCGCGCTCTGGACATCGTTACCCGAGGACACAATAGCCGTAGCCACGCGCAAAAAGATCATCAGAATCCGGAGGGCTTTCGGGGCTGATATTCAGCGAACGATAGAGGTGGGTAAGGTTGGCCGCTTTGTGTTTGATCAGGCTATCGGAGAACACCTGGAGCAGGTCATAGGGTTGATGGCCGTTGTTGACAGACACGCCGTAGACAAGGCCCAGTGTCTATTCGAGGTTTATCGACAATCCATGTCTCGAAACATGACGAATGGGGAACTCTCATGTGAACAGAGGGCTTCTAAACTACAGAGCATTCGCGACGAAATGGAAGAGGAATTCGAAAGCGCGCTTGAAGAGGCTGACAGGATTAGTGACGAGACCGTACGCGTAGCCAACACGGCGCTTGGAAGACCCTATAGCGAAATGATTCGCATCCTTAATATTGCAGGCAGCCCAGTGGGGCTAAACAGGAGATACAGGGCGTCAAAGGTATATGATGCTAGAGTTCGCAGCGTCGGTAAAATAGAGAACGGGCTAACACATGCTCTTGCCATAACTAGATCTACTGGTAGTGCGCTGGCTATGGAGCTGGAACTCACCCGCCTAACAATTCGCGTCAAAGAGGCCCTAAGCCGGAGGGCTTCTGAGTTTGCGAGAGATTTAAACGGCAGAATCGCCCGCCAAGGCGAGCGGGTAAAAGAGGCTCTCGACAGCATGCTTTCGACAGTAAAAGAGGCCCTAAATGAACAAGGCGAAAATGATCATCAAAGCCTAACCAATACTATTAGAGAGCTAAGTGACAACCTCTCAAAGACAGTCACGGAGACACAGGGAATATCAGAGAGCTTCATCAACGCCCTAAAAACCGAGACAGCGTTTGATCCACTACGAGCAGAGCTAGCCTCTTGTATAGATCTCTCAAAAGACTACTTCACCGTATCTGAAGGAGGTACAGAGAGGACAGGTAGAGCTCTCCCACAGCAGCACAAGACTAGAGAGGTACCGTTCAGAAAGCTTGTCAGCAAATACGTCGAGACGGAGATGCGACGAGATCTATCAGGGCTTCTCGTGGAAGTACTAAAAGAGGTGACTGAGCTCTACAATAGCGTAGAAGAGCTGGAGCGTGGACTCTCGTACAACACTGATATTACCCTCTCTGAATTGGAGACGAGAGGCGATGCCACTGACGAACAGATAAAAAAGTCGGTGGAAGAGCTGCTTATAACCACCCTAAAGAGACACTCGACGAGGCTCGGAGAAGAACAGTCAGACACCGTGCGGTTAGCCTCGGGGGTAGAGGAACGCCTTGTAGGCACTGTCGTTGGTCACCTACACGAACTTCGAGGGCTACTAATAGAAGGTCGCTACCAAGAGATGATAGAGCGCCTAGCTAGGGCTCGGGCTCACGAGCGAAGAGTCGAGATGACCGGCAAGGCTTTAGGGCTCCTTCATATTAGGACACACATATCTGCGGCCATGCATAGACTCTTGGGATCTAGAGGCACAACAACCCTCAAGAGGGCTTTAGGTCTTAGAAACACCGAGAGGATAGCAAGTCTCACCCCCGCGACATTCGAGATGCCCGCTCTTTCATTTGATTTTCCCATTGTCTATTTTAGGCTCTTTTCAGATCAAAACCTCGAGGCTCGTGACCTATTGGTAGGTAGAGAGGACGAGGTAGAGGCGCTCAAGAAGACCTTGTTGGGCGTCGGTCTGGGTAGTTCTCGTGCTGTAGCAGTACTTGGCGAGGGGGCCAACGGCTACGGAGCAGCGGTAAGCGGGGTGATTAGAGGACTGTCTAGACAACTCACTATCAGCCGTCACAAATTACTCTCGCCCGCATCTATTGAGGATGTACAAGAGATCCTGGCAGCCGCCAACAAGCGCAGCCTGATCATTGTAGAAAACTTTCACTGGCTCTATACCCTAAAACCTGGAGGCTTTGAGCCCTTGAGATTGCTCTTGGAAGGTGTCTTAGCAGACGGAAATCAGAACGCATGGATTTTGGCGGGAGAGACCTCCGCCTGGGAGTACATCTCTCATCACCTGCCGGTAAAAGACGTCTTTCCTAAGCAGCTTGACGTGCACAAGTTAACGGTCACAGAGCTAAGACAGGCGCTAATGAACAGGCACAATATGAGCGGCTACGGTTTAAGGTTCTCCGACGCCCACACAAGTACTCTTTGGAAGATAAAGCGATCTCTCTTCAAAGGGCTACAAGAGGTCGAGCCAAATGAAGCGAAGTTCTTTGAGGCAATCCACAGAGAGGCGGGCGGGGTCCTAAGAGATGCCCAGTCACTGTGGCTGGCTTCTGCTTCTGTTCTCGATGAGGAGCGCCAAGAATTGATCATGGGAGACGCGGTGACCACGCCGTTTTTAGCATGCCGAAAACTTCCTGAAGAGATGTTGCTCACGTTGAGGCAGGTGGCCCGTCAAGGCAGGCTTACGGCTCAACATCACTCAATTGTATTCCAGTCGCCAGAGACCTCATCAGAGGCTCTCCTAAATCGACTCACCCACCTGGGGTTCCTAAAACGCCACCCATCTGGTTGGTACAGGTTCACACGAAACAGGGCGGGTCTTATCTACCGAACCCTACGAGATAAGGGGTACACGCGATGATTGAACCTCTCACAAACACAACTATCGGCAGCTCGGTATTCAGCAGCATCGCTATAGCCCTCTTGGGTCTTACTATAGCGTTTAGCGCCTCTAAATTTATCCCTCATCTACGCTCGACTGGGTTGCTCCCGTTTATCGCTAGGTCCTCGGTGTTTTTCGGGCGACTTGTTGCTATCCTTTTTGGGATTTCAGCGCTATTGGGGGCACTACCCTCTTCACTTGACCCAGCTATTCCATATATGATCATCGCTATCGGTTTAACAATCGGGTGGTCGTCAAAGGAACTTATTCAAGATCTATCGGCGGGAGCAGTCCTGCTTATTGAACGAAAAATCATCATTGGCGTAAGGCTAACTTCCGAGAACCACTCCGGTGTAGTGCTCCATTTGGGCTTTCGGGCGGTCTATTTAGGTACCGGACAAGGCAGCGTAACTACCGTTCCAAACCGAGTACTAACCTCCTCTACCTTTTCTCTAGACCCAGTCTCTGATCCTCCAGTGACCGTGAGGCTGAGAATAATCTCACCCATCAATCGCAATAATGTGCACGACGACCTTTGCTCGATGGTACTGCTCTCTCCGTTTGTAGCTCCCAGCTACAAACCAACCGTTTCTCAAAGCGCTGATAACGCCGAGATATGGGATGTGACCTGTCGACTACTTAGGGCTAGCCATACGACCAGATTCAAGGCGGCAATGGACCAGCTAATACACAGCTATATCGAGAGCCCAAAGATGGCTAAAGGGGAAGAGGCTTGATCTGGACTGAAGCCTTAGCAAGCGCAGGGGTCGCCATTGGTGTGGGCTTTCTGGTAGGGCTAGAGCGACAACTAGCTAGCAGCAAATCACCAGACGAGTGGTTCGGCGGAGTGCGCACCTATGCTATCACCGCTCTGTGCGGAGCTATTCTGGGTATCCTAGGTCCATTTATTGGTTGGTGGGTAACCGTTGTGGGCACGATAATTATAGGTGCCCTCCTCTTCGCCCCAGCTATCTTAGAGCACACTGCTGGTGACAGGCAGGGCATGACATCTGAGGTGGCTTGTACGCTTGTCTTTGTCTTAGGGCTTGTGTCAGCCCTTCCCTTCGAAGGAATGGGTGCTTCCGAACGCTACAGGCTCGTGTTGGCATCTGGGCTAGTCTCAATGGGCATGCTTACGATGAGGAACCCTCTTCACAGATTAGCAGCAGCAGTCTCAAAAGAAGACCTATACGCTACTGTAAAGCTAGCCCTACTAATTGTCGTAGCTTTGCCACTCTTGCCAGATGTGGGCATGGGTCCAAGCGGCCGAATTAATCCATGGTCTACTGGTCTACTGGTCTCGCTAATAGCGGGGATAGGCTTTGTTGGGTACATCGCAGTACGAGTTCTAGGAGCCTCCCGAGGCATGGCACTCACTGGTCTTTTGGGAGGGCTGGTCTCATCAACAGCGGTGACACTAAACTTCGCGGGGCGAGTAAAGAGTCACCCACAGCTGCTATCAGCAGCGGCCCTTGGAATTGTACTAGGTAGCGCTGTGATGGTGCCTAGGGTACTCGTACTGGTGGCGGTTGTTGCACCTGGACTACTTGACGCGGCACTTATACCTATTGGAATAATGGGTCTTGTAGCCGTGATTCTTGGGGGTGGGCTGTTTGTCCTACACAGAAAAAGCGAGGACTCATCTCCTGAGGTCGAGCTTAGTAACCCCTTCTCTCTGGGGCAAGCTCTCAAGTTTGGAGCCGTGTACATCGCGGTGCTATTGATCAGCGGAGAAGCATTGGACACCTACGGTAGCGGTGCTCTTTTACTAACAGCCGCGCTAGCTGGGCTACCATCTGTGGACGCGATCACCCTTAGCGTCGCGGTCCTTTACAACAACGGCTTAGAGAGCGAACAGGCGGTAGCCGCGCTCCTGGTGGCCTGTACAGCCAACACCTTCGTCAAAATAATACTAGCGACAACACTCGGCTCATGGAAGCTGGGGCTAAGGGTTATGGGTATCTTTATTCCAATGATTATCGCGGGGGCTGGAGCCCTAATGTTCTGGGGGCTATCTTGATTTTATGGCATGACGCGATGGGATCCCTGGCTGTCGCCCTTGGGGTAGGACTGCTGGTCGGCATGGAGCGGGAGCAGTCTCAGTTAGATTTAGACAGCCGAAGGTTTGGCGGTGTACGTACTTTTGCCCTTATGGCACTTTTAGGTGGACTAGCTGGACTGATTCAGCCCGTAACTGGGTGGGGTGTACCCGCAGTAATCATAGGCATAATAGGCTGTGTCTTGGTCTTCCACTCTGTCCATGAAGTGATTGAGGCAAAGTCCAGAGGGATCACCACAGAGGTCGCCGCTATGGCGGTTCTCTTCTTAGGCGTCCTCTCTACAACCTCCATTCCGGAAATGGCGCCAACCGAACGGTGGGGTGTTGTAGCCGCATGCGGTACAGCGGTAATGGCCCTACTGTCAATGCGCAGCCCTCTCCACACCTTCGCCAAGGCCATATCGAGCGCCGAATTGTACTCCACAGTAAAGCTCGGGGTACTTTTGTTGGTAATAGTACCCCTATTACCGAGCGCTGCATGGGGACCAAACGGCTCAATAAACCCTAGGCAGACAGGGGTAATGGTGGCCCTTATCGCAGGGCTGGGGTTTGCTGGATATCTAGCAGTACGGCTAGTAAGCAGTAAACACGGCATGGCTATTACAGGGCTATTAGGTGGACTGATATCTCCTAAACCTGTCACATATGCTTTCGCTCCCAAAGCAAGGGAGAAATTAGACCTACATCGGGCTGCGGCAATAGGAATAGCCCTGGCGTGTGTTGTGACCCTAGCAAGAGTGTGGGTTGAGGTGGCCGTCATCTCTCCAGAGCTACTAACAACCCTAACTCCTCCCATACTAATAATGGCTGTTACAGGTCTGGTTTCAACTGCAATATCAGCAGCTATTGGTGCTAAAACCGAAGAGACAGCGGGCGAAATTCACATCAGAAACCCGTTCTCTCTGGCAGAGGCTTTTAAGTTCGCTGTGACATATCTAATATTGATAACGAGCTCAGTGCTGATCATGGAGCAATGGGGAGCCGACAGCGTCACCTTGGTACCAGCTATAGGCGGCGCCATAGATATTGACGCAGCGACCATGAGTATGGCTCGTCTCTTCCAGGAGGGTCTAGCGCCAGAGATCGCCGTTCGAGGGGTTGTGGTGGCGGCAGGTGTGAGCGTTTTAGCCAAGGGGGTTCTAGCCGCCAAGTTAGGAGGAAAACAGTTCGGTATTAGGATTTTTTGCGTGCTACTACCAATGGTTATCTCAGGTATTGTAGCTGTATCAATATGAGACAGTCACTATGAGACCCAGATCATTACTGATCCTAGCCGCGGCTGTTCCCGCCCTCTTCTGCGCCTGTAGCTGCTCTCAAGACGACAATATAATAGTCACACCTCCCGCAACTATGCCTACAAACGAGCTTGGAATTACAAGGTTTATCGCCATGGGAGACGGTGGCGAGGGCAACGACACCCAGTACGCTGTCTCGAGAGCTGTTGAGGGCGTCTGCGAGGCGAGCGGGTGCGACTTTGTACTGTACATGGGAGACAACATTTACTCGGATGGCGCTGAGAGCCCTACCGATCCTATGTTTGAGAGTCGATTTGAGTTGCCATATGAGAACCTCGATCTGCCTTTCTATGTTGTGCTAGGTAACCACGACTACGGCGGTAACAGCGCCATGTTTTGGAGAGCCCAACACGAAATAGACTATACAGAACACTCTGAAAAATGGAACATGCCCAGCGCATACTACACATTTAGATACGGTGATGTTCAGCTCTTTGGCCTAGACACAAACGCCCTTATGTGGGGTATGTCGAGTGCACAAGAGGCATGGTTTTCACGAGAGGTTGCGGCGAGTGAGGTTGGTTGGAAGGTCGCCTTTGGCCACCACCCATACAGATCAAACGGGCGACACGGAAACGCTGGTGATTATGAGGGCTTCAGCCACATACCAGTGGCCTCTGGAAACTCTATACAGCGGTTTTTTGAAGAGCGCATGTGCGGTGAGGTAGACCTCTACCTGTGTGGACACGATCACAACCGCCAGTGGATCGACGGGGGGTGCAGAGACGAAGATGGAGAGGGACTAACCACAGAGTTGATAGTCTCGGGGACTGCCGCTAAGACCACAGACCTCGCCGACAGAGGCAACCCAGTTCATTTTGAGAACGACGAGATAGCGGGGTTTGTCTGGGTGGAGGCGACAAGCCAAGAGATCACCGCTGTATTTTACGACGAACTGGGTAACGAAGAGTTTCGACGAGTTGTTGGGCGGTAGGGGTGTGAAACCGAGTTCACTTTTTTGATAGCAGGCTAATCAAAAAAGTCACCCCCGCAAGAACATCCAGAGTGACACACCCAGGTACGACACATACCCGCCAAACTCCAGCAGAGACGGGTTTCCGTTGTATCCAAACAGCGCCTTGAGCAGAAGCCCTAAGCCGTTGTGGTCATCGAGAATATGATTCATGTTCCACAACTCTCCAACAACAATAGGGAAGCTTCCAGCGTCCTGAAGCTCGTGCACCCCATAGGCAACAAGCCCCGCTGCAAAGAAGATTAGCAACAACCCCGAGACTCGGAAGAACTTGGCGAGGTCTAGCTTTATTGAGCCGCGGAACAGCATCACACCCAAGAAAACAGCCAAGCCTAAACCCAGAGTTGAGCCAATAACAACATCCATAAAGGACGAGTCTCTGGACATTCCCGGCATCATCAACAGCGTCTCAAGCCCCTCTCGTCCCACAGTAATAAAAACAATCCCACCAAGCGCCCCAGATGTTTGACCATCTATGGCTCCGTCTACCTTGTCGCGAAGCTCAGCACCCATCCCTTTAGAGTGCCTATGCATCCAGACTATGACATAGGTTAGAATTCCCGCTGCTATCAGACACGCCACCCCTTCAAACAGACGCATAGTGTTCTTTTCAAGCTCACCGACCATCTGAATAATGAGAGCTCCTACAGCTGCCACAGCTACAAGCGCCGCAATAAGCCCCTTCCAGACCGCGCCAGCGTGGCCGCTCCGCCCCGTGCGGTTCAGATAGGCCAGAATAATTCCAATAATAAGAGCTGCTTCAACCCCCTCTCGGAGTGTCAGGAGGAAAACTGGGACCATATTATTGTCTCCTATTCTAAGGACAAACTAAATCCATTAAACTGCACATATTGATAATCGCTTTCAATTGCAACTTTGACTGTCACTTAGGCAAAAATTACTCCACTGCAGTGGTAGACAGCCCCGTAAGTTCACAGGGCGCGGCACCATGCTGGAGCACAATAGCAATATCCGCTGCTCGCATCATGTTGTCAGCCTTTGACTCGGACCTCGGCTGAAGGCGCACTGTATCCCCCGAAAATCTCACTAAACCAAGCCACTTATCTATAAAGACACCGTCCACATAGTAGAGCATAGCCCCAGATTGCTCGTGGAGTGGTGAGGTCGCCTCTTCATGAAAATCCACGTCGGTGAATGGGTGACCCCGCGCGTCTATACTCATATGGGCCTCAACAAGGTCGTCCTCTGTAATAAGTGGCTCTCCAACCGGCGCCTCACCATCTTCTGAAGCGAAGATCTCAAGCCTTCCCGTTGCAGTCAACAATGCGGGAATAGAAACCATCTCGTTCTCCATCCCAGGTAAAGTCGCCGTGTACCTCACATCATCTTCGATAATTTCCATGACTGGATCCCCCAAACCAATACTCTCACCACGTGATGAAACAAGCTCTGACCACTCCACTGTGCACGGCGTCTGAAAAGAGATCAATACTCTCTGACCCGTCGCCTTTCCACCGAACCACCCAGCCAGCGTCAGGGATATCGCCGATAATGCCAGAATAAGACCCAAAATAAAGGGGGCTAAATAAGCGTACTTAGAGACTCTCGTGTTTGCGTTTTCCATAGTAGCTCCCACCTAACACAAATCGTCACCTAAAGCGTGTTACTCAAAGACATCGTCCCAACAAGTCGACGGCAAAATATAGAGGTATTTAGATGAGCGTAACAATAACCCTGATACCTGGCGACGGTATTGGTCCAGAGGTCACAGCTGCCACATGTAAGCTTCTTGACGCAGCGGGTGCCGACATTGAGTGGGAGACCGTACACGCGGGCGCTCGAGCATACGAAGAGACTGGTGAGCCTGTCCCACAGGCTGTTTTTGAATCCATCCGCAAGAACACCGTTGCCCTAAAAGGACCTCTTCAGACACCGAAGGGCAAAGGGTTTAGGTCGGCCAATGTAACTATTCGCCAAGAGTTGGAGCTCTACACAGGACTACGTCCAGTAAAGAGCCTCCCAGGTATTATCACCCCATACAAAGATGTGGACTTAGTCGTGCTCCGAGAGAACACAGAGGGACTTTACTCGGGTATCGAGCACGAGGTATTACCCGATGTAATAATCTCCATTAAGGTCTCAACCAAGATGGCTGCCACGCGCTTGGCTAAGTGGGGATTTGAATACATGAGAAACAAAGGCAGAGCAAGTATCACCTGCTGTCACAAGGCCTCAGTCAGCCCACTCTCGGATGGAGCCTTTGTCGACGCGTTCAATACGGTCGGAGCCGATTACCCATTTGTGTCTCAGGGGACTCTACCTATTGATCAACTCGCCATGGGACTGGCCATGAACCCGAACCAATACGACGTCATGTTCCTACAAAACCTAAACGGAGACATAATCTCTGACATCTGCGCGGGATTAGTGGGCGGTCTAGGCGTAGTGCCAGGAGCCAATATAGGTGATAAAATGGCCGTTTTTGAAGCCGTCCACGGGACGGCCCCAGATATCGCCGGTAAAGGCATAGCCAATCCGCTCGCTGTCATGCTCTCGGGAGTGATGATGCTTGAACACATTGGAAAGCACAAGATAGCAGCCAAGGTCAACAACGCTATTTTGACAGTGCTAAGCGAAGGAAAAAACCTCACAGGTGATCTTGGCGGTAAAGCCAACACTGAGCAGTTCACAAGTGCCCTAATAGATGCATTGTAGGAGACAAGGATGACTATATCAGTAACGCTGGTAACTGGAGAGTACTCTGGTGATGCCACAGCAAACGCTATCATCGAGATCTGCAAGGCGGCAGATGTCAACATCTATTGGGACAGGTTTGATATTTCGAATGGAGAGGTCTCACCAGAACTCATTGCCAATGCAAAACACACTGGATTGGTGCTTATGGCGCCCAGTGAAAGGAGCGCCTCAAAGTACCCCGCCTCAGTTCAACTTAGGCGAGCACTCGGCATGTACGCGCAAGTTCGAAACATTAAGAGCATTAAGGGGATCAAGGGGCGATTCGAAAATGTAGATCTAAAAGTAGTCCGTGAGATCTCCGAAGATCTGTACACTGGTATCGAGCACGAGTCTGCCAAGGGAGTGTATGAATCCATAAAGCTAACAACAAAAGCCGCTTGTGAACGCATAGCTAAGTTTGCGTTCGAGGAGGCCCGTTCAAACAGGAGAAATAAGCTCACCATTGTTCACAAGTCAAACATTATGAAACTTTCGGACGGTCTATTACTCCGAACAGCGACCGAAATCGCCAAGGGCTATCCTGAAATAGAGACCGAAGAGGTGATTGTCGATGCACTTTGCATGAAACTCGTGAGAGATCCATCTCAATTTGAGGTGTTGTTGTGCGGCAATCTATTTGGTGACATCGTCTCGGACCTAGCCGCTGGGCTGGCAGGAGGCCCTGTACTAGGCGGTGCTGAGAACTACGGAGAGAAGGCTGTAGTGTTTGAAAACAGCCACATCCCATCAAAGGAAAGCGGGTGTGTACTGCCAATGCTAATTCAGACAACGGCACTCCTCAAACACTTGGGAGAAGACGATGCTAGTCATAAAATATACAACTCAATTGGGAGTGTGCTGTCGGATGGAACCAGCAACACAGACAGCCTATTTGTAGATAAAGTACTGGCGGGACTCTAGGCTATTGGCGCCTGCGTCGCCAAACCAGACCAATCATAATCAGCCACTCAAATCCGCCCATAGGGCTAGCTGTAGCACAACCTGACTGTCCAACACTATCATCTGTGCTGAGACCATCGTCACCACAACTGCAGCCACCGGGGATCTCGCCACCATCACCATCACCATTGCCGCCGCCATCAGCAGCACCACACTCGCCATTTTCGAAACCAGGCGTAGGAGCGAAGCAAACCGAGAAGTCATCGCCGCTCATATCAGTATCGGCGCCATCTGGATATCGGGCAACAGATTGGTTTGATTCGGGCGGTGTAGCAAAAGAGAGCGCGATACCACCAGAATCATCAACCAAAGCGTCATCATTGTCTAGACCGTAGATCACTGTATCAACGACTCCGCCTTCACAGTCTACAAGTCGTAAACCATCCCCATTACTACCTGCGTTACCCAGGTTGAGACCATCCACAAGATAATCGATCTCTAAGACCTCTTGACCACCGAGAAGAACCAAGGCATTACCTGTCAACTCAGAGCCACTTGGGAAGGTAAATTGGATGTCTCCCCAAGCTGATTTACCCACGTCGATTGACCAGCCGTCTAAACGGATGCTCTCATCTGTGGTATTAATAAGCTCCAACCACTCGTTTTCTGAATCCGTACCATCCGGATCAGGCATGAACTCGTTGATAACAACAGTATCAGAGATCTCACAGACTGCGGGAACCGTGAAAGGATTCGCTCCTCCTGGGGTGCACTCCTCATGTGGTAACAGCTGAAAATCTACGCCCGACTTGTCTGTATCGTAACCGTCTTGAATCCTAGTTATACACTCTCCAGATCCAGCCGAATCCGCCATAGATAAGGCGACAGTACCTTCATCATCGATCCATCCATCCTCATTTGGAGAGCCGTAGATCACAGTATCAGCCACGCTGCCATCGGGGCATACTAGCTTCACTCCGTCTGAGTTAGAGGCGTTACCCATACTTATAGTTATTGCTAGGTCTACTCCAAGCACATCCGCACCGCCGACTACAAGCCAACCCTCTGGTCCAACAATACCACCATCCAAGAAAGCTTCTGACTGCCAAGAGCTAGTACCCCACTCTAGGGACCAGCCAGTGAGGTCGATAGAAAGCGAGTCGGCATTATAGAGCTCGACCCACTCGTTACCAGTGTCACTGCCGTCAGGATTCGGTACAAATTCATTAATACGAAGAGCGGTGTCACAAGATACGAACTCGCCTGTACCTGTGTCGCCAGTGTCCGTTGGGTCTGTTGAATCACACGAATTAGTAGCATTTGGCGTAGGATTTGCGTCAGTACAAAAATCTACTCCCGAATCGTTTGTATCGACGCCGTCGAAAAATCTAGCTGTGATGTCACCCTCACCTGGTTTTGAAGCCAAAGACGCGTCTACGGCGACCAAACCGTTGTCATCTAGCCAGCTATCAGAGTTGTTGGTACCATACAGAACAGTGTCGACTACAACACCATCGCAATCGAGTATACGGATGGCGTCGGCATTGCTCCCCGCGTTGCCGAGGTCGAGTTTCTCGCCGGCGGCGAGCCTATGATCAACTAAGCCAGCGTGGAGTTCCTCTGCGATAACAAACGTGCCTCCCGCAAGAATATAACCGCTCAAAATAGCAACTTCACCGTAGCTACTCTTACCTCGCTCCACTGTCCAACCTGTCATATCGACATCTTCAGTGCTGTTATTATACAGCTCTATCCACTCAAGGAATACGGACGCATCCGATCCATCTGGGTTGGCTAAAAACTCATTAATTCGGACGTCAGCGGCGCTTGAGCACGGTGACTGACCACTATCTGTAGTGTTCGTTCCACTCGACCCTGTATCTGCGGATACAGAAGCGCCTGCGATAATAGCCAAGATTGCGGCTCTACCGAGGAGTGCGATGCCTCGTATGTTCATACTATTCTCCTATCTGGAGGGACAAGAGACTATATCCTAACTTTGACCGGTGTGTGAGTCACAAACGGTATAGTCTTTGAAAAGAGAGTTACTTCAAGGATAATCTCAAAGCGTCAATCTGTTTCACGACCTGGGACCACCCGGTTCCACCGAGCGACTGACGTCTTTCAACCGCTGCTTCAGGAACTAGCCAGCCCATCACATCTGGCTCGAACGATTCGTGGTGACTCTTAATATCGTCAAAGGTCAAAATAGAGAAATTACCGCCACGCTCTTCGCATTCCCTGACAATTGAGCCCGAGACATGGTGCGCCTCTCTAAACGGGACTCCTTTTTGTGACAGATAATCGGCCAATTCTGTCGCCAACAGAAAGTCGCCCTTCAAAGCCTCTGTAAATCTATCCTTCGCAATATGCATGGACCCCCACATTCCCGCCATGACTGAAACGCTAGCAATAGTAGTATTTACGGCATCGAACAGCGCCTCACGATCCTCTTGAAGGTCTCTGTTGTAGGCCATAGGTAGCCCTTTTGTCATAGTCAATAGAGCTGTGAGATCACCGTAGACACGCCCCGACTTTCCCCGGATCAACTCCGCTGCGTCTGGGTTCCTCTTCTGAGGCATAATACTTGAGCCTGTGGCGTAGCCTTCGCCTACTTTAAGGAAGGCAAATTCAGCGCTAGAAAATGTAATTATCTCTGTTGCCATTCTAGAGAGGTTTGTCATCGCAATAGCGCAGGTGGCGGCGACCTCTTGAGCGTGATCCCTCGCAGCAACTGCGTCCATTGCGTTATGGGCAACACTGGA
>CAWVYO010000064.1:0-13625 GCA_963934385.1 uncultured bacterium | reverse complement strand
GCTGTCTTTTTCAACCTACTCTATAACGATAACAGGCTCTTCTGAGCCGGTCTCATCAACTGCTGGGACTACAGCCGGTGCAGCTTCTATAATCTCACCATCACTTGTGGCTTGGAAGTGCCTTACGAACCCATTTGGATACGTGAAAGCGATGTCGTATGTACCGCCATCTACCCCTTCGATCGTGCCGAACTTGAGGGGCTTCAAGATTCCTACTCTAGTCTCGCCTATGTGGACCTCTACCCAAGAGAGTGACGGGTTCTCAAGTACAAGCGAGTGGTCTGTACCATTCACCGCTAGTGACGGGGTAATGTTTGATCCGATCTCATCTGCGGCCAAGTAAAGCTCAAAAAATCCATCAGCCACACCAGTTGTGAGTCCTGGATTCTGGGCAAAAGGTCCGTGGTCGTTGCCTTCCTCTGCAAAGGAGGCAGTTGAGAGGGCGAGTAGACTAACTATAAGAGTCGAACGAATCATGGGAACCTCAAAATATTTTTGGCTAAAAACACCAGTCTGACAACAGTCAATAACTATTGTATCGGTGTAAGACCAGTAAACGAGTCTAGTGTCTTTAGCATTGATGAAGTTGAGCCGTCGTCAAATGACGCATCGTGTTGTTCAGAGACGAGACCGACTCCCTGTACCCAAATCTGATCGATATACCCGTCGCGGACAAATGCTCCCATACCGCCCAGACCGTCAAAAACCATCTGGTAGGTGTTTGTCAGCCTGTAGCCAGTGTAGGTGTTGCCGTTGATATCAACATCGACCATACCGAGCTCTACGTATGTTCCCGATGAGGCGACAGAGCCAATACTTGTGCCGTCTGTTACCAACTCTAGATTGTATGAGTAGTTCCATGAGCCGATGTTGCCGATTTCATCAGGGGCGGGGAGGTACTTTCTACCTGGGTTGTCGGTACCCTGAATGTTCAAAGGAGTGTCGCCGCTGTACTGCCCTTCCCAGCTTGTGATGAAGAGACCTGGTTCACCGTTGAGATCGCAGGAAATATAGACTGACATATCGTAGCCCTCTCCGCTGTCTAGTGAGACACTGTCATTTACTTGGTAGACCTCGTAACCAGCGCCGTCCCATGTCTGACCAGCGCTAGACATTGAGCCTGTTCCGTAAATACCGTCTTCAACAACGGTGTAGCTCTTTGACCAACCGGTGATATCGACTGGATCCCACATGTTTCCACAGTCACCAGCTTCGACAGTGTCGGTGTCGGTGTCGGTGTCGGTGTCGGTGTCGGTGTCGGTAGTGTCTGTAGTGTCGGTATCGTTAGTATCCGTCGTATTGGTGATGCCCGTGTCGCCACCCGTGTCCCAGTCGTTACCTTGGTTATATGTGCTTTCGCCACAGCCTATGATGGTTAGTGGGGTGATTATTAGAGCCAGGTTGATTGATTTAGTCACGGATTTATCCTTGGTCTGTTTCTTCTTTCTGGTAGGCTAGGTTAGCGCCCAGTTAGTTAGTTAGTATTAGTTCCGCCATGTAGCATGTTGAAACTAAGGGTCGCAACAGGTGATTTGGAGAGATCTTGGAGTTATTAATTTCAAATGTGAGTTTGCTGCTTACGATGGACCCTTCCGCGGGTGGTAAATTAGGTGAAATTCGAGGTGTATCCATAGCTTTTGATGGTGGGAAAGTTGCTTGGATAGGTTCGGCTGGTGAAGCTCCTGATGCAGATCGCGTAGTCGATGGCTCGGGTCTAATTGGCATGCCAGGGCTTGTTGATTGTCACACCCACTCACTCTTTGCGGGTAGTCGGGCGGACGAATTTCGCCGGCGACTTGGCGGTGTAGATTACACAGAGATTCTGGAGCAAGGCGGTGGAATCCTCAGTACAGTAGCTGCTACGCGTAGCGCCAGCTCAAGTACTCTGGCGAGTATCTTGCGCGAACGCCTTGAAGAGCGACTTCTCCAGGGTGTGACCACTGTGGAGATAAAGAGCGGCTATGGTCTGGATGTCGAGACTGAACTTAGGATGCTTCGTATACTAAGTGAAGGTGAATGGCCCGTGGAGGTTAGTCGCACCTTTTTGGGAGCCCATGCTATCCCTAAAGAGTGGCGCCACGACCGGGATGGCTACGTGAAGCTAGTCTTAGACGAGATGCTGCCAGCTGCGGCAAAATTAGCGGACCAAGTCGATGTCTACTGCGATCGCGGTGCGTTCACTGTCGATGAATCCGAGGAGATCTTAACGAAGGGTATCGCCTTAGGGCTTAGTGGGAGAATTCACGCTGAACAAATCGAGCACACCGGTGCTACAGAGATGGCGGCGAGAGTTGGTGCGCTTTCCGCGGATCACCTAGAGCGTCTAGACGACAGAGGAATTCAAGCCATGGCGGACGCGGGTATGGTGGCGGTGTTGTTACCAGGCGCCCGACTATATTTGAGAGATCCTAACCCTCCTGTAGCCGAACTCGTTGAGGCTGGTGTCGATATTGCTATCGCTACTGATTTTAACCCAGGAAGTTCTCCTGTGAGGGATTTACTCGCGTGCGCCACGTTGGCCTGTGTTGAGTTTAGGTTGTCTATAGAGGACGCACTTATCGGCGTCACTCGTAATGCGGCTCGGGTACTCGGGCGTGAATCGGTGGGCTGGCTGGGGGTAGGATCAGCTGGTGATATGGCTCTATTTGCTCCACCTGCTGGTGAGCCTACGGAGTACGCTACGCTCATTCAGTACATGGGAGGTCATAGAGCGCGGGTGGTTGTTCAGAACGGTCGGCTTGTAGTGGATAATGGTTCCTTGGTGGGATAATATGTCTTGTAAGCGCTAAGTACAGCGGCGCACTTGGAGTTAGAAATGCAGATGTTACCTCTAGTTGGAATGCCTGGAATCCCAGAGCTTCTAGTCATCTTGGCAGTTGTCATTATCGCCTTTGGACCGAGCCGAATCAAAGGGCTGGGGCCAGCATTAGGTCGAAGTATTCGCGGATTTAAAGAAGAGATGAAGGGCGACTCTTCGGTTGAGGACTCAGAGGCGCCAAGCCAGCTAGAGAACAAACCAGAACAGCGCGAGATCGACGTTACCCGAGTTGGTTCTGTTGAGCAGGAAGACTAGATTTCGTCTATTTCTGACCCGCAGAATTGACATGCCTGGGCGGTGACGCCCTCTCTTACAGTTACGACGCTCCCACACTTCTCACACTGAATCTTCCCCGATACCGGTGCATGTCTAAGGCGTATCCGTTGCAGTGCGTCCTCTTGTGATGCGTCTGCTGGCAGGTGGAGTAGCTCTTGTATGTCACTGTTCGTAAGGTCCAGTGAAGCACCCTCAACCTGTGCCTGTAGGAGATGAGAGACCACGGCTTTTAGGGTACGCATCTCCCTTTGCAGATCATAGAGGGCACCGAGGTCGGTTGATTGGTTAGTATTTTTGTTTTTGTTCACAGCGGCTCCTCAGGTGAATGACCGTGATTTAGAATAAGCTCGTTTACTAGTTCTTGAGCTCTTTCGGGTAGTTTTCCCGATTGAGCCATTGCCGTGAGATCTTGTAGCATCAGCGTAGGCAAAAGTTTCATTAGTAGCTGATCAGGGCTGTGTGGGTTCCAGCAGATGGTGAGTTTGACGTCATAGTGATTTTTCCATTTTCTATGGTTGGCTATGGTCTCAAGAATAGCAGCTGTTGTTGGGCGTCTTGCAGCTATCGTTACGACATCTCCTTCTCTAATTCGCGAATTTTGTAACAAAAGCTCGATGACTCTGTGGTCTTGGTCGCGCATGAGTTTAGCTAATAGGTCTCGTTTTGTAGTTCGCGCCGCCTGTTTTCTAGAACCAAGAGGCATGTCTACGTGGTGATTCAGCTGGTCAGGCGCGTTGATAAGGGACGCTTTATGGTCGGGGTCGTTTGTCATTCTGGGTTATTCTACACAAATGAAAAAGCGAAGTACCCTATTGATAGTGATTTTTGTTGTTTTAGGGGTAGGGATCTGGCTGTATCGTTCAAGTATTGAGGGTGATATTGAAGACACAGCTGACTACTCTGAAGACAAGACCGAAGAGATCATGCGGGCAATAGGCTACGTGCAACAGTAGGGCAGTACATTGGGACTTTGGCGGTTTACATTACTCTATTTTATATGTCTCGGCGGATCCGTTGGGGTGGTTCACGGAGTAAGTTTAGATCCTGTGGAGGATGCGCCAGAGTCAACACAAGAGATCTCTGAGTATATAGAGGTGCCACCAAAACCAGATGGGGTCGATATTGAGCAGACTGGCGGTGGAGAGTCTGCGCTTTATAGTTGGGCGGACTGCCTGGCTCGCGAGGGAGACTTTCGCGACGCTTGCTTTAGAGCCTTGGCTTGGCAGTGGGCTGCGGGTGATCCGGACGGTGCGCTGGAATCGTGCGCCATGGTGGAGGCGACCGAGCAGCGATGGGAGTGTGTCTCTGACGTAGCGGAACTTCACGCCCCAGTAGATAGAGAACGAGCGGAGATTATCTGCCCATCCATTCCACCGAGAAAGTGGCGCGATCAGTGTTGGTTTGGGATCGCGCTAGCATATTCACATCTCGATTTTCAGTATGCCAGAGACACGTGTAATGAGGCTGGCAGGTGGCGTGATTTCTGCCGTCACGATGTGAACGGGGAAATCTCCCAAATTGATCCAGATGAGGCCTTGCGTTGGTGTGAACTCGAAGAGGGCACGCTGCTGCAGCGAAAGACCTGTTTTCACGGGCTCGGCAAGTACATAGGTAGGGAGAATCCCAGGCAAGCCGTGGATTATTGCGAGCGTGTGCCGTCACATGAGCCGTTATACCCTGAGAATTGTTTTCATGGTTTGGGTTGGGCTGTGGCGGAATCGAACTCATTAGATGAGTCCACGGGATTTTGCAGCCTACTCGATAATTATAATGATTCATGTCTCTTAGGGGTGAGCGCCAACGCTAAACGAGTGGATGTAGCTGTGGCGTATGAGGTCTGCGCAGAGGTTGTGGATGACAACCTACGAAGCCGTTGTGAAGCATTTGCCCAGAGAGAACGGGCGGAGTGGTAACTAGAGGCTTGACCTCTGCTCTGCTACGATCGCCAACTCTAGCCAGCCAGCGCTCTCAGAGGTAAACAGTACCTTTCGAATCAAAGAGTATGGGGTGTCGGCATCCGCTCGTATCTGTAAATGGCTGCGCTCTATGGTGTGTAAAGTGTCGTAGAGTGGGCGAATGAGGGTGTCAGTGCCGTCTATCCACTGATCAGTACCAGTGATCCTAATGTCGTTAATGAAAATTCCCGACTCGGTGATTACCATCGTCGTTCCTTGAGACAGTGGAGTAATAGCCGCCGTGCTCGGTAGATTGAAACTTTCAGAGCTGGTGTTTGTTGGGGGGTCTGTAGAGTATGACTTCAAGAGGAAGAGCAACAACAAGGTTAGCATGTCAACCATAGGCGTGAGCGCAGCAACCTGTAGGTAGCCAGACTTTTTTCTCTTTTTGAATAGCCCTCGAGTCATTGTGATAACCCTTCGAGGGCAACCTCAGAGAACAGTGCCCCTTGTCTGTCTTCCCTTACAGCATCCATGAGGTCAACTAGATCGCCCGTGGTTATTGAGTCAGATGGTGCCACAGTTATTCTGTTGCGAGAGGGGTCCTGTACCTTAATCTGTCGCAATGCTGACTGAAGTCCTAATAGGTCCATAGCTCCTTGTACTGGAGGCAGCTCTCTAGACCACTGCTCCACGTCGCCTACGGCGGCACGTACATCTTGTCGCTGTATTGCGGCGGAAATCACTACTCCCATATCAGTAGCGGTCACAATGAGATCCTGCACTGGTCCCATATGGACACTAGGCATTGAGTCACCTGGGCTTGGGAGCCTTATTCCCAGCGCCGCTAACTGTTGCGGCGAAGTTGTAAAGAGCAAGAACGGCAGTAGTAGAAACAGCAGCCCTATAATAGACAATAGCGCTGGTCGTGAGTCGGCAGCCCTGCGATGTCTAGTGAACAGGCGCACTCGCTTTAGCCCCGCTTTGAGATGAGTAGTTCTCCGGCCATCACTTCAATACTCGCTAAAAGCTGCTCGGCTCGAGCATCGAGTATGGCGTGGGCAGCGGTCGTCGGTATAGCCACCATTAAACCCCATGCGGTGGTGGACATAGCCATCGATATTCCGTCTGACAGCGAGTTTGCTGCCTGTCCTGTAGCGCCATCACCAAGGGCTGAGAATGCGACAATAAGACCGTAAACAGTGCCAAGTAGTCCAAGCATTGTGGAGACGTTAGCGCTAGCCGCTAAAAGCCCGAGGCGCTTGTAGATCATAGCCTCTGCCCTAACGGCGCCGACAGCCAAAGATTCTTGAACCTTCTCAGGCGATGATTGTTCGGCTGCTTCGGATAACACTACTGTCCCGAGGATCCCAGCCTCGCTGAGCCCCTCAGTTATAGCTTTATCCCTAAAGAGCTTTGATGCCTCACCCTCATTAGCGTTCCAGGTGAACCACATGAGCCATGAACGCTCGAAAACGGTAGCCATGGAGAAGGCCATTACGGCTGTTATAGCGTACATGAATCCGGCCCCAGGGCCAGAGAAGGCGTTTATTAAATATTCAAACAAGTGATTTCTCCAACAATATTTCAATCACTATAATGTAACTTGATTTACTTTGTGGTAGAGAACCACACATGATCCCGCTTACTATATTGTTGGTAGATGACGACCGAGATATTCGAACTCTAATAATTGAGTATCTCGGAATGGTCGGTCATAAGGTCTTGGAGGCTGGCTCGGGCCGCGAGGCCATCGAAATAATAGAATCGGGTAAACACTCTATAGACGTAGCTATTGTTGACTGGCAGATGGAAGGAATCTCTGGCAGAGAGGTAATAACTATACTTAGAAAGGATCTTCCAGAAACTAAAATATTGTTAGCAACCGGACGCGGGGTGCAAGATCTCCCAGAATCGATGCTCAGTAAGTTTGCTTGTAGAGTTCTTAGAAAGCCCTTTTCAATGAAAAGTCTAAAATTAGAAATTGCTGGGTTGTTTCAAAAATAAAGCTCTAATGGGCCCCCAGTTACAAAAACCTTACATTTAGATCTTGCCGCCCCGTAGATTGTTGGGATAACTTGTCTTTAGAAGGATGTGAGTGTGTGGCAACCCACTCGTATCAAACAGAAATTACTCTCCCCGCCAATCTGAAATCTGCTTTGCGTCTCCATTGTACTTGCGATTTTGAATTATTAAGTGGGGAGAGTTTTTCGTTTTTGCTCTGCTCGCCTACTGAGGAGTTACGGAGTGAGCATCAATAACGCAGTCGTCCACATCTGATGGATCGGGTACCCCAACGACTTCGACACTTTTGGTAACAACCCTACCGCCTGAATCTGTCGCGGTCATCTCGATCCTAAGAGGGTGATAACAGATAAGCTCCGGAGGAGTGTCCAGACCTAGCTCGCTATCTGTTAGAGGATCTACATTCACAAAGGCGAACATTCCCGGATAGCTACCAGTACATGTGTCTTCTTTGATTAGAGCAACGTGGTAGCCATTTTCAGCGATCATCTCCCCAGATGGAATGTCGTACACCTCAATGTCGATTTGCACCACGTTTCTTGTGTTGTGGGTTTTGGCGCTACCCCAGATATGCCAGCCCCCTTGTGGACCATGCACTACCACGACTTCGGAGCCATCTGTAATTGGGTACCAGTCATCGGGGAATTCGTTCGAGCCGGGCTCAAGTGTTGCCTCGCGGCAGGCACACGTTGAATCAATACTTCCGAGCTGTATACCTGAGTCTTCTAGTTCACCGTCACACTCAATAGTAAAGGTATCATCTGATGATCCACCAGAGCACGAAGTTACCAGACTAAGGTTTAGACAAATAAGTGCTGTTGTCATTGTTTTCATGAGCGCCACTTTATCTCGAAATAGGCTTACTCGCAGGAGACCTCAGACAAATAGGTAAACAATATGTCGTCGCCTATTGTGATCGTAGTAGCTTCGGTATCTACTGCTATGGTGTTTTCAGAGTTGTCGTAGAGCCAATCAGAGATGGTGTTACCTCTCGAAGTGATCTCTATAGTAGATGTTACCGGTGTCTCTACAAGTGTCCAAACGGCCCAACCACTGTCGTCTGATTCAGTGTCGAAATCGTAGATCTCGGACTGCTCCACTAGACCACCTTTGTAACCCACAGCCATAAGTGACGCGGTGCTAGTAGGCGTCAGGGGATCGTTGGTCTGGACGATAAGAGTTGCCGCATTAATACCTCCGTCAATAGGGGCGTAGAGTACGGATAGAGTAGTGGTCTCGTCGGGCTCAAGTGAGTCTTCGGTCGCCTCAGTAACCGAGAAGCTGGCGCTACCATCGACATACAGATCTTCTATTATCAGGGTCTCATCACCTTTGTTTGAGAGCATAACTAGGCTTGTTTCGTTGCAGCCGACCGCCAAATCCGAGAATTCTGGAGACGTAGGGTTTAGTTCTGCGACAGGAGCTGTGCCCGTTCCGGCTAGGTCTATGGATATCTGTCCGTTAGGGAAAAGCAACCCCTCGAATATACCGGACGTCAGGGGGTGGAAGTATACGGTTACCTCTTCAGTCTCTCCTGCCGGTATTATCATTAGCGCTGATGCATCTGTTGAGAAGGCATCCTCAGAGCCGATTACTCGGTCCATACCCGCCACCTTTAGCTCTCCTAAACCTGAATTTCTCACAGTGATATTAGTCTCTGCTGCCGGATCGTGGATAACTGAGTTTTCATCGAAAATGAAGTTGGTGATCTCAATCGAGAGGTGCCCATCTCCTAGATCGACGATGGGTTCCACGTCTCCTGCCCCTGGACCGAATGGTTCACAGGCGGTCACTATTGTGAGCAAGGTAATGAATGTTGCCAGTCTCATTAGGCGATTCTACGACGGTTTTGGCGTCCTTGCATGCACTTTCGTTCGTAGCCCCTCAGAAATCTAAAAGCCCACGCCTATATCGACACTCTGTTCGAACACAGAGGTCCAGAGCCCATCGTAGACAAATGGTTGCCAGCGGGTCGAAAGCCGTATTGAAAGATAGCTACTTCTTGCTAGAGGCACTCTGGCTCCAGCCCGGACCCCGGGGACAAGTGACATAGTGGCCTGATTGTGTGCGCCCTCGGAGTCTTCAAAGGTTCGCCATGGGACGGTGACTTCTAGCATTGGTCCGAAGAATAGGTCACCAACCATAAGGTGTGGAGATAGTCCAAAGGCTACTTCACCAGAGGTCACATCTATGTGAGGGCTCTGCTCGTTTACAGGACCGTTACCCCAAGTGGCACGAGCTGATATGTCAGCCGATATTCTTTTGGACAAATCGAAGGCGTCGGCTCTTGTTATCTCTACAGATCCCGCCATCTCGTGGAGAACTCCCGCGCCGGGTCCTATTCTGTAGGCTCCGCCGATGTGGATTTGCGTAGAGGGTCCACGTGGTGCGTAAAGGCTTTCAAGCATGAGTGTTTCGCCACGAGACAGGTTTACGCGCCGTCTTAGAATAGTTTGGCCGTTATCATCTTGGACCTCGATAGTATGAATACCTGGGGTGACGGGAATAAGATCGGGGAGTACGCCGCGAGTTCTACCGTCAACAATGAGTGTTCCGGCTGCCAATACCGCGTCATATGCGGATATTAGTGCGCTTTCAGCTGCAGTCCGAGTAGCCTCGCTACCCGCTAAGTAGATCGACTCACGCCCGACTATCCTGTATTCCGCACGAGGGACTTGCATACCTCCAGTGTGCTGAATTGTTCGGTCTCTAGCCCAGTCGTGTGCCTCAGTTACATCTACTAGTCCGTCACCATTTAGATCAGAGGCCCCTGCGCCGGTGGTTAGTGACTCGATAAGAAAGTGAGTGTAGACCCCGTTTTCGAGGTCCGAATCCTCCATTGCCGGCTGGTGGTATTGTGCTGCGAACAGTCTCGCTTCGGACTCAGACACCTCCAAGAAACCGCGGGGTGGAGGTGGGTCTCCACGTAGTCCAGCTAATACACTAGATGTTGATTCAGCGAGTGAAGATTTCTCTCTGCCGTTGTGGCATGTGTCCATAAGCAAGACTCTTCGTCGAGCCCTCACTGAGGCTACACGCTCTTCAAGTGAAGCTACAGGGATGGCGCTATTGACAGGGTCATCAAGTTGGCTGTCCGAAGGCATAAACCACAGGCGAGTTCCCTCTATAGCGTCGACAGTCAGTGTTCCGTGACCAGATAGATAGAGTAGGAATGTGTCGTCCCGCTGCAGATCAGAGGTCGCCAGATCTAACGCTGAGTTTATCGCGTCCATCGAGGTCTGTGCAGAGCTGTCCAACACAATAAGTGTGTCAAAATCGCCGTTCAGTTCGAGGGCTGCTGCCATGTCTCGGGCATCCTTTCCTGCGAACCTCAAAGGCGTGAGGCTGTCGTCTTGATATGTGTCGACCCCTACCAAAACGGCTACTCGCCTGGCTTGGTATGCGCTGTCGAGGTTCACATCAGTGTCACTGCCGCCAAATGTGCCGGCAAGTAAGGTAGAGGATAACGCTATTAGAAAAGTGATCATTCTGTAGATACCATGACAGCCCGATCGTCACATTGGCAACCAATCATCCGTAATGATTCGCACAGGTCGCCACCGCCATCTCTCAGTGTGTCGTTTAATGTTTGAGTCACCCTGTCTACAGATGTGCCGCTAGGTAGGCTCACAAGTAGAAATAATGCGTCTTCATCGCCCGCCTCGAATAGCCATTGGGCGGGCGCATCGCCGATAGCAAGGTCTGTTTCGCCCTGCTCCAGTGTTGTCTCTATTAGGGTGGTGACTTCACCCATTTCAATGTGAAAAAGCGCAACGTCAGCGCTTGAATTGCTACCCGCGCGGAAGAAGACTGAGTCGCCCAAGCCGTAGGTCTGTTCACTACTAAAGCGCTCTACGTTAGATCCCCGGGATAGAACGGCGAGCTCAAGGGAGACCTCTGGTGCAGATGCCTCGGCTCCTTTAGGGGTAAAGTTCTCCGTCTGCACGGTGTGTGGGATAGTGTGAGGAGTCGTTTCGACGTCTCCTATGTCGACCTGTAATAGCATCGCAGCTGCTAGCGCTATAGCACCGCCTATCCAGAGCCTGTTTACGCTGTTTTTTCTCTTTATTAGCGCGATAGGTGGGGTTTGCTGGTGGCTACCTATCTCGGCGCTCATGGCCTTCATGGTCGAGGATATCAGGTGCTCGGGAGGTCCACCCTCGCCAAATACGAGCTGTGTCTGCTCAATTTGGGCTGGAGTTGCTGGTGACTCGCCGTTGAGCAAGTATGTGAGAAGAGCCTGTGTGCTCATGACTCATCCCCCAGTCCGCTCTGGCTCAGGTTCTCGCGCAGGGTAGCTCTAGCGCGAGACATCCGGGCACGTGCGTTCGATGGAGAAATGCCGAGAACCTCTGCTATTTCGTTGTGATCAAACCCCTGCAGTGCACCTAGGATAAAAGGCTCTCGAAGTGTGTCGGAGAGTTGGTCTATAGCCGATAGTATTTTTGCTTCGTCACCCATAGTTTTAGACGGCGCGGGCGGCTCCCTCACCATCTCAACTGTCTCAATTCTGCGTGATTCTCTTCTCTTTAGGTCGCGGCTGGTGTTCGCGGCTATTGTGAATACCCACGAACGGAATTTGGACCCAGCCTTATAAGTTACTCTCGAGCGAAATACCTTGAGCCACGTCTCTTGAAAGGCCTCTTCAGCCAGCGCCTCGATCCTGTTTAATCTACGAACAAACGACCACACACCAACCTTGTGGCGGACAAAAAGCGTGTTGTAAGCGGCGGGGTCGCCGTTCATCACCCTGAGCATTAGTTCCTCGTCTGTTTGTTCGTACATATTTTGAGGGGTTCGCTCTGTGATTACGCCGCTACTGGGCTTGGTGTGACACTCTTTTTCTTGTGAACAACATACCGCCAAACAGTAGCACACTGCACAGCCACCCAAAGATATCGCCATGTCTCTTATAGAATGTGTCTAGCTGACCCACTTTAACGGTTACGACGGTCGCGCTATCTTCAAAAGGAGCGGTTTCGTTTGAGATCTCGCCGCTGGGAGTTACCGTAAAGGATACACCTGTGTAGCCTAGCCTGTATAGAGGTGTGCCTAGTTCGACAGCCCTAAATGTAGTCAACATGGCGTGCTGGTGAGGTGCGGGAGTATCGCCAAACCAGCCGTCGTTAGTGATGTTTACTATTAAGTCAGCATCCGACATCTCTCTTCGCATAAACCGGGGCAGAATCGCTTCGTAGCAGATCGGGCTGTACAAACTGAATGGTCCACTCTCTGCTTCTACCTCGAATAGGGTTGGACTCTCCCCTGGTTTGAAGTTGCCGGGTCCTTCTAGCCATTCTTTTAAGAAAGGAAAGGTCTCCGAGAACGGGATGTATTCTCCAAAGGGCAATGGGACCATCTTGTCGTATCGCTGGGAGATCTCCGCGCTATGTACTTCTGTACCGTTGCGCCTAGTGGCTACTGTTGGGGTGATTAGGTAGGCGGAGTTACGCAGTTCGTAGCGGTTGTCTTCTGTTGGTTCGGCATAGCCACCACCGAATAGTAGGCTGGCGTTGTGGTTTACGACCTCTTGCCCCAAGAACTGCATTACTCGTCTGCTTCGTCGGGGATCGGATAGGATAGCCCCCTCTGGCCAGATAATAAGATCCATCTCTTCGTCGAGCAGGCTATCGTTCAGGCCCTTCCAGTCTCTCAAGACCTCACGGCTATTAGAGGCCATGCGCTCCTGCATCGAGATGTCCTGTTGGATTTGGCTTAGCCTGACTTCGGGCCAGCTCTCTGTCGTAGAGGCGATCCTGTTGATTCGGTTTGAACCCCACGCGAACAGGACGCCGAGCAGGGCTACCGTCGCAATAAGTGGGCGCCAGTCTATAGGGCGACCCTCGCGTTTTCTGTATATGAGCTCTGCTATCACCGCGTTGGGGAGTATGGCCACAAAGGTCAACCCAACAACGCCTGTGATAGAGGCGATCTGAACTAATTCTGGGATTCGGTATTGTGTAGCCCCCAAGAAATATGGGAAAAGAGAGATGCGTATTCCTATTAATGGGCTCAAAGCTAGCGGTAGGAACTCCATCGCCACCTGAAACGCTGGTAGGGCGAGGATCCACCATATACCAAACCTCTTTCGTAATTTATGAGCCTGTCCAAAAACAAATGCGTATGGGATTGCGTAAAACATGGCGAAGAGGTGAACTGCCAGGAGACAAAGAGGTGCTGGAACATTGGAATATATGACTACTGCTTCTGATATCCAGAAAAACACAGTGCTGACACCGGCGTAGCCTGCCAAATAGGCAAGAAGCGTGTTCCCCCTAGTGTCTTCCTCTCTCATGGCCCACAATAGGGGCACCCAGAGAATCCATAAAAGCCAGAACATACTTATGGGTGGTGAGATTAGGATCATGCCTAGCCCTGACGCTATGGCTGCAAAAAGTCTCTTTGGGGTGATCAATTATTTGTCCTCTTGCCAGTCTGGTGATCGCTTTTCTACGAATGACATTATCCCCTCTTTTGCCTCGCCCGAAGTCAGGGCTGATACTCCGGCATCGGTGTCGGCGGCGAGGGCTTCTTTGATAGTGAGGTCTGGTATTTTACGTATAGCCTTTAGAGCGGCTCCCACAGCAAACGGTGCACCGAGCTTTATCATC
>CAWVYO010000063.1:0-14655 GCA_963934385.1 uncultured bacterium | reverse complement strand
GCTACTTTTCTACCGTGAAGAATGCCTTTTCTAGCCCTACCAGCGTGAACCCTTATTGTGGTTCCTGGTGCCGCTCCACGCACATGTACGGGATGACCATCATGGTGCCCTATCCCGACACCTCGTTCTCCCAGTGATTCAACCATCATTTCAAATGGTGGGCGAAACTTTTTACGTCGTGACATTACTAACCCTCAGCCGTAAATAGGCTTTTCGATGTGGCGAATTACTCTGGCAACCCAACGACGGCGAGATCAAAAATCATCTCATCACGGAGACGTATCGCCCCAGCCATAATGGAGAAGGGTTGGAAACCGAAATCCGTCTGGTTTAGATTAAAAGTTCCTGTGGCTCTAAACTGACCATCGGTGACCGAGATTGACAGCGGTACCTGGAGTGGTCGCTCAACACCTCGAATAGTCACCGCCCCAGATACATTTATTACAGAACCATCTACCAAACAGCCAGTAGATCGGTATTCTATTAGTCGATGCTCAGAGCCAAAAAGCAGGCTCTCTGAGATCATATTATCGAATATGTCCTGACGTTTATCCTGGTCCAAGCTCTCACCCAAATCAAACTGGGCTCGAAGGTCATCTGAATCGGGGCGAAGAGACATCACTGGAATAGTGATACTCACGGCACAAGCTGTTGGATCCTCTTCATCCCAGACAACAGTTCCGATCCACCTAGTAGCAGCTACAACGTGATCGTGGCCTAATGCCGAGGCTATACTAGACGCGCGATACAGCCTCACTGTCAAAGACGACTCTACTGGCTGCAGCTGGTAATGTGTTGGTGTCGCCTCTGCGCTCAAGCAAAACAGAGAACAGAGTGTTGCTAAGAGGATAAATGTTTTCATACCAAGCCCATAACACGGGCTCCTCACAACAACTGCACCTTAAAATGGCACAACAAGGGATACGGAACTCTCTTCTTCATTGGCGGTGATAATGATACCCCCATCAAAGCTCGCTATCCCCTCTGTGCCAATAGTGGATTCAGTCTCGGGTGTGCCGCCATCGCTGTCGCCCACAGAGACAACCCCCTGTAAACCCAATGCTGAAGGGTCGCTGACATCCCAAACCCCTACAGCGCCAGAGTGCTTAAGAGAAGCTGCGACAAACACCGATTCGGGAGCTGACTCCATAGTGAATGTAGTCACGGAGTCTGGACGAAAGGGGGCGAGACTCCAAGATTCAATGTTTCTGGGCAGATCACTCGGCATGTCGTTGGGGTCTATTTCGTACTGGTAGGTTGGCTCTCCTAGCTCATTCAATAGATGGAGCGTATCGTTGTATTCGCCTGTAACGATAAACCAATCGTCACCGTCGACTAGGCTGAAGCCTACGATACCGTCAGGCCATGGTTCAGCGCCATCGGACCTCATCGGGAGAGTCGTTATCTTGAACATTGAGTCCTCACTAGTCATATTCCCCCCACCAGCTGCCATTACGTCGCTAACAGAAAACGAAATAATTTCGTGTGTGTCCTGGAGTGTTCCCACGACCCGATCGCTGTCTCCACCAAAGACTATTTGTTCTGGCTCTCTAAGATTTTCTCCCTCTTCGCTTACCATAGTTATCTGGGCCACTACTGATGGTGTTTCAGGCCCATCTTCCACGGACAATATTGAGATTGACGGGGTTGTACCCTCTACCGTGCACTTTCCGTCGTTGAAGTCAACTTCGTCTGCGCTAACAACCCAGTTTCCGTCAGGACTCACATCCACCGCGTCTGGCATAGGTCCGACTCCAACCTGGGACAATACCTCCCCAAATGTGTCCTGCTCCATTGATACAAAAACTAATTCTCCCTCGCATAAAACCTGCTCGCCATTAACTGACGTCGGCAGCGTCCTTGTAACAACTGCATAGCTTCCGTCTGGAGAAAAGTCTATGTGCGTTAGCTCACTCTCGCTCGTATCTTCGGGAAACAGAACCAATTCTTCAACTACACTCATTACTGACGCTTCAACACTTAAAAGAGTTACCTTTCGAGTCTTTGATGCTACAAGAATAGCTAAATTACTGTTTGGGATAGCCTTGATTACTTCGCTATTATCCTCGGCTCCCAAGAGAATAGTTTGGCTATGCTCCCCTTGCCAAATAACAGAGTCAACTTCATTACCCCCGCTGCCACCACATCCGAGGGTTAGTGCTATAATTACTATTGATACATTTTTTTCTTTCATTACTTTTGTTTTCCTCTAAAAACGCAGCTCTAGCTGCAGGGTAGTTTCATTATTAGCAATTGGTTCATTTTCGATTGATAAACTATCAGAGCCGTTCTGCTCGAAGATCATGGCGTGCTCTAAGTGAAGTGCTACCCACCGATTTTGCCACCAAATTGAGAGACCGAATGTGTAAACATTCCAATCCCAAGTTATCGCCTGTGATGTGGCGGCACTACGAAACGGAAGCCCACCTTCGACCTCATCGCCACCATTAAGTATCGCCATGTATTCGAACCTTGACCAAGGCTCGATGGAGTCAAACATTTTTATGTTTTGTATCCTACCTCGGGCTTCTACTTGCAATAATCGGCGGTCTAACAGCCCCTCTTTACTCATTACTGTTTCTGCGACAACCTGCCCTATTTCACTGTCGACATCCCAACGCCCGCCCCACCAATAAAATTCAGTAGATCCAGTGTCACCGCTCAAAGACGAATAGTTGCCCATACGGTTAAATAGTTCATTTATTCCACCTTGTTCTGCCAGAGAACCTCCGAAACCAAACACGCTTAATTCCACCGGACCAAGCCCCACCGCCAGTAAGCCGCCAGCGACTGGCATATTGCCCGAAAAAGTGCGAGATGAGTCGTATGACAGGACTGACAGGGTTCCAGCCTGATCTCCACCATCATTAATAGTGTCCGCGCCTAGTGGGCGCATCATAGCTAGGCTTCCAACACTACGTATGCTAACCATTCCCAACTTAGTAGAAAGCTCTCCAACAAGATGCTCCTCCGGCGAACCCCAATAAACCCTAGAGCCCAATGAACGCCTCGCCCCCCACTCATGACGCGCGACAACACTGTGGTGGTGTCCAGCCTCTAGTAATACATTAAATATGCCGGCGTCACCTGACCACTCAACCCAAGCAGCATCAGCCCAGGCTACTGTTGGGGAGAAACCCAGTTGTAGGTGCCAAGCCCAGCCACCTTGAAGTGTCAACTCTGCAGCCAACATAGAATCTTCAAGCCCAACACTTGGGCTTCTGGTTCCAATAGTTCTTGTGTCCGTTATGGAGTCGTAGTCTGGACCGCCGCGCCCCTCGATATCTCTGAATGAAAATCGAGACTGCCCTTTCAATGCAAATGTAGATCCATCGGTGGCACTAATGACAAACCTAGAGAGTGCGTACTCGTCAGAGAAATCGTTGGTCGTTGCATTAGCGGTGCCCAGGGAAAATACAAATGTGAGAATCCAAACCATTTTTAACTCTGTCACTAGCTGAAAAGAGTAGACGCGCAAAATAAAGACCCATAAGCCCCGCTGTAACGTCACTATTATCTCTGCCGCATTCCTCCGCTGGCATTATCCAGATCAGGTTGACAGGTGTAATCTCAGCCCCTCGACATCATTATCGAAAGGCACCCTGTGCGGTACTTAGTCTATAACCTAAGCATCATCCTAACGACAGGTGAATTCACCTCTTTCACTGCGTTGTTCCAGATATGTCACTGCTTGATAAAGCCCACTCCACCTTACGTGTTACCCTGTTGCGGAGTTTTACTTAAAATCAATAATTCAATGACTATCAGGAGAAATAATGAAAAGAAGAGACTTTTTGACCGGTATTTTTGGCGCAGCCGCGCTCGCACCAATAGCACTAGCAGGTTGTGGCAAGGCTGATGACGACACCAGTTCAACAGGAACTACAGACACGTCCGACACGTCCGACACGGGCGGCGGAACTACCGATACGGGTGGTGGAACTACTGACACTGACACTGACACTGACACTGACACTACTGACACTGGCTGTGAGGGCGAGGCCGCTGGTCCTGCTGATAGTCATGGTCACAAGCTCACAATTCCAGCGGCTGACGTCGCTGCTGGTTCCGCAAAGAGTTATGCGACAACCGGTGGCGGGCACGATCACACTGTAGAAGTTTCAAGTTCAGACATGGCTAAACTCGCTAACTGCGAGACCGTCGTGATTACCTCCTCAGATGGACACTCACACTCATGGACAGTGAGTATTTAAGAGCTTCATTCCTCAGCCGGCAGCTCCATTCTAAATCGAAATGAGCTGTCGGCTGCACCAACAACCTCAAAACCCCACCTGCGTGCTTTTCTCATAGTGCCCGCAACCTGATCCACTGAGCAGCCAGCAACCTCAATGTCTATAGGTAACCCAAGGTCGTCAATAGCGAACGATGTGGAACATGTTGGTAAAAGTCCAGATAAGGATGTCGTACCCTGCGTCATCTCCCACCTAGGGCGAAGATACGGTGATACGTAAATCAGCTCAAAGCCATTTCGCTGTTGGACCGGAGTAGCAACTATTCCGCTCTCATAAACCAAAGAGACTGGCCAGATAGTAGATGTAGCCAATCCATCCATCTCAGGTGGTAAGAAACGCCACCCCTCTAGGGTCTCTGTGGCCGATACCAGCAGTGCACTTGGACACAATCGAGGTAATACCGCTCTGACCGCCCCCTCTGCCGATAGATGTACCTCCATTGAACACAGTACAGGGTCGACATTCACCTGTACAAACAGCTCTGCAGTAGAGTCTACCACTGGCGCTGGTCTTGTCAGTAGATCCACCTCAACCACACCTGCGGTAGCGGCTGTAACAACGATAATGTTGATACATATAAGAAGACAGGTAACGGACTCTGCCTTTGAGACGAAGAGCCTAGTCAAATCACACCCACCGGAACCATAGTTTCACCGACTATCTCACCTGCCATCCACGCCAAGATTCCAACCCTGTGCCACCCCTCCATACCGCCTTTTCTCTCTGCGACACATAAAAACTGGGCCATCACGGCGAGGGTCGCGTCAACGGCGTCAGTTGAGCTTGATACGCTTGCGTGAGCATACTGAATCAACGGGATTGGTCCTCTATCGTAATATTCTCTCTGACCAAACGCGACGTATTCTCTTAGACCCTGGGATAGCCCTTCAGTTCTCTCAATTGCCTTTTCCCAGCCGCCATTTTCGGCTATTGCACCGGCACACCCAGCCCAAAATGAGAGGTAAAGGAACATTATGAATTCACTCTCATTTATTTTAGCAGCGGCGACAAAGTCTGAAGATGGTGGTCTAAGCAGATCATCGATCATCTTCACTACTGCTTCGACAAGCTTATCAGCTTCGGGCGATTCCCCCAACGCCGTCATTCTATCTGACACCAACTCTCGAGTCTCTCGAGTAACCCCAACTTCGGGCAGAGCACTTTTCCAGCGATCGAACAGGCTCATTCCGTATTCCCATTTACAAGCTCGGTCAACCAATGACCAAACGGCTCCGTAGAAACAAACTCCCGAGCCCTCTCAACAGCTACCGACTCCAGCTGTGGGCGCCATTCAGACTCAAGAGAGGTCCCGTTTAGAAAATCACTAGCGCTCCTATGCTCGCTTGAAACCTTATTCATCACGGAGAGTATTGCAGGAGTCAACCCATCCCAGTCCGCCAACGAGCGAAGCAGGACCGCCAATTCACCCACCATAGACTCTGTGTCGTGGCGAGCCAGTTCATCTCTTATCTTATCACCATCAGTTTCAAGAGCTTGGTTCAACAGATCTAAACGCCATTTTGCCAGCGCCTCAACACTCTCTGGAGCAACCATATTATCCACCGTTGACTCAATAACGTTCCCTATTGCTCCATCTACGAACACTGTGATTTTACCTTCGAGCTGACGCTCTACAATTGACCCCACATTGGCGGCCACGCCTTGGGCTTGAGCCACAAACCCCGACAGTCGACCAAAGCGACCACCTCCTCGCTCTTGGGTAGGTGGTGGCGGGATCTTCAAACTATTTCCAAAATCAGAAAGCGTCGACATGAGAACATCCCGCATAATGGACCGAATTGCCTCGTGATCCATTATCGCCATCAAGACATCACGATTAGGATGAAACTCCCGCTCAACAAGCGATCTTGCAGAATTAATTACCTCATCTGAGATTGCGCTACTAAGATTATCTTTGCCCTCTAGGAGAGTGATGGTCTCCGATATACGGTCGTTTATCCAACCCTCTAGCTTTGGATCCATCACAGTCCCAACGAAGCCATCAACTATTCTCTTGGTCAGCAGTTGCGGCTCTACCAAATCACCAACAGAACGAGACAATAGGTCGTCAAAAGCGATAGATACCAGACTCTCAACATGCGTGTTGTCGCCCCTTAAGCTCGACAGTATTTCCTCTGCTGTGGCCATGAGTTCCCCAAATTGATTATTAGTACATATTACAACTAACCTATTTCACATACCAGTTAGCGCACCTCGAAAAAGCAGGCGACTCAACACGTGTTTGACACCTCAATAAAGACCCCTAAGACTCCTCTTATAAAGCGCTTAGGATACCTATCGGCTGCCTGTCTTCTGATAGGGTGCGTGTTTTGGATCATAGGAACTCTTTCGAGTCTTCTTTTACAAGCCTTAGCGCCTCAGGCCGTACCTGAAGCAATTGAACAGTACGCGCCGCCGGTAAACCAACCTATTGAGGTAATGATTGAAGTTGGCGATAGTCAGGGCTCAGAGGACGCCCAGTAACTAAAAGCCCCTTATTATGGGCGATGGCGTACCTACGCTAGTAAGCCATAACTGATGTGCTGCTCGAGTAGCACCTACGTGCATCAGCCTACGCGCGTGTGGATTATCGGGATAGTGACTCGCGTTTACATCAACCAAAACTACGTAGTCGAATTCAAGACCCTTGATATCGGCAATCTGAACGACCTCGACACCAGGCTCAAAAGCGAACTTCTGATCGACAACCTTCCTGAGGCTAGGCACCTCTGAGCGCTGAAGACCTTCGAAGTAGAGGCTCGTCAGAGAGGGGTTCGGGGTGATTACAGCGATAGAGGCATTGGGCTCAGCACGGGAAAGATCCTTAAGCGAGTCGCCTAAAAATGCCACACAGGCACCGTGATCAGTAAATGAGAAGAGCTCGACTCTAGGCCCCTCTTTTGCCGCCACGGTAAAGGTTTCATCCTCCGCAAGCTCCCCAAGTAAGCCCCTGGCGAAAGAAGTAATTCTCTGAGTTGAGCGATATCCTACCTTTAGCGTTGAGACTCCAGTACCCTCAACACCTAACTGCCCGAAGAGTTCATCCCAGCTGCCAAATGAAGACTTCTGCGAGATCTGTTGCTGGGTATCGCCAGCGAATGTCACACAAGTCTGCTTATCAAGTGTTCCGACTAAAACCTTAAGTTCAATCGGCGCAAAATCCTGAACCTCATCAACTACCAAATGAGAGAGGCTGAAGACTTTTCGCTTGCGGCGTAGAGCACCTACACGGAGCTGAAACAGGAACAACAGAATGGCGTCGTCCTCGACGTCGAGCTCAGCGGGCTCACTGCGATCACCATCCATCCAATCGTTCAACCTGAAATTCAGGGCGCGAGTCCAGTCCGCCGCCTTACGAAGCTGTGAAATACTGAACTCACCAGGGTGGCTCTTTTCAAAACTCGAAAACAAGGCTGCTGGGTCAGTCATTATGTGTGCCCAGTCTTCAAAAGCCCCTTGGGCAGTCGGTGCCGCATAGCGATCAGACACATGGCGTTCCAATATACTTATGAGCCCTGGGTGCAGCTTTAGTCGCGTGACCACCTCAGGGGTGTCATCGGCCCGTTCTCGTGGAAGAAACGGATATAAACGCTTTACGAAATCTTGAGACCATCGTCCCCAAGTGACGACCATTACCCCGTCAACCCCTAATGAGGGGAGCACTGTAGATATATAGTCGCGGAGAGCTCGACCCCAAACAATAATAGCCATCTTATGCGGTGCAAAGCGCTCACGATCCCTAAACGCCAACCACGCGGCACGGTGCAAGGCTACGGTAGTCTTCCCGGAACCAGCACCACCTCTAATAGCTATCAGTCCGGAATCGACGCTAGTTATTAGCTCAAACTGCTCCTCGTCCAAAAGAGCTGCAATATCTGGGAGGTGCCTGTCTGGACCGCGGTCTACGGCCGATCCGCCCAGTCTACGGCGTTGACCATCTGCTTGTGCGTGATGAAGAGGACCCTCTTCGAAGCCCTTTACCAATTTGGGTTGCTGTCGATCTTCCTTCTCCCACTCCCCAGAATTTTGCTTAACAAAGATACCCTGCGGCGCCGCGACTCGGTTTAGGTCTCCACTATTTATTCCCACAGTGCGTCTGGCGAGGATCTTCCCGTCCTGCACCCGCCCACCCATTGGCTCAGAGTACTCGTCCTGCTCACGATATCTATAAAAGAGGCGCGATACCGGTGCATTTCTCCAGTCGATAATTCTCAAACCATTATCGATCCTCGTTGCCTTCCCAAGGTAGAGGTCGCGCACCCGGTCTCCCTCTTGTAGCCTTAGGTGAGCGAAATATGGAGAATCGGGATCCACCTCAGTGTTACTTCGTCCTTTTCGCAACTGTTTCAACACGTGAGAGAGGCGGTCATATTGGCGTAAAAGAGCGGCCTTGTCTTCCTCTTTGGAATGTGGCAACTCTAAACGAAGCCTGTCCATTTCTCGCAGAGTGTCAGCATCTGACGCCCCCACAACCACTGGGTTCTCCGCCAAAGTGTGACGAATTTTACCCAAAAGCTTCTGTTCTTCTTTTACAATTTTGTACTTTTCATTTTTCACAGCTATGCCTTTTATCGCACCGGCGAATACTGGCAAGAGTGTTAAGGAAATCCTATGAGACTATTCTTTATATTTTTGGGCTTCACAACATTGATTGGGTGCAACCTAACGACTGGTGCAAGTGTCAGCGTAGAGGTAATAATCGTCGATATTAACGGTTCAACAATAAGATTAGAGCACGAAAGTGTGCCCGAAATACCTGCCAGCATTGAGGAATTCGCAATAGATCCAAACCTGGCACGACGAGTATCAATAGGTGACAGGGTGAACGCCAACATCATCGTTGGGGAGCGGCCACAGGTAATAGGGTTCGCTCCACTATCAATCATCCCAGAGTAGAAGGGACAAACTTTTACCCTGCTCAACTTCTAGATGCTGTACAATGATTTAGTACACCAGGAGGGTGGATGTCTCAAACCGAGCACGTCAAAGAACTCATTGAAGAGTTAGAACGAGAAAGAGCTAAGGCACGACAAGCTACCAGTGTCATGCTTCTCCTACTCATGGCCATGCTGTCAACATTCTCGTTCGTGGTCTTCAGTAATTTTCGATCCTACGACATTCGCTCTATTGAGAACGCTGTCGCCGCCAGTACCAGCGCCCGAGTCTGGCCTGTAATAGCTCGTCAGATAGAGGAGTTGGCTACATCTGCTGTGCCCGAAATGCTCCAGCAGATGAGTGATGTTTCGCCAGACCTACTGCCCAACATCGACGCTCTTGTGAGTAGAGAGAGTACTCTTCTTGAACGCAGCAACAATAGCGCACTTGCTACGATAGTCTCTACTGCGTTCCTGACCGCAGAAAACGAGCGGAATAATGATATAATTGAATGGAGGGACTCACTCTCTGTTGATGGCAGCGCAGCAGAGAATATAGCCGATGCGGTGGCCATACACTCCCAGGTTTGGGCACAAGAAAAAATAGAAGACCTATTTGCCGATAGAAAGTCACCCATGGAGCAAATGCTAGTTGAAAACCGGGCTGGTGACGAGTACTCATATGAACGCTCCCTGAGCATCTATATGGGGGTCATTTTGTCGACCATTGAGACAGGGCAGTAACATATGGCGGTTGACGCAAATAACGAAGCAGAGGTGAATGCAGAACCTACCAAGGGGGCAGAGACTGAGGTTGAAACAGAGGCGAATGCAGCAGCTGCCAAGGCACCGGGGGCTGATGCAGAGCCCGCAGCCAAGGTTGCGATTCCTGAAAAGGACACGGTAACGCCACTGGAACAGGTTCAGCACCCCCCCAGGGAAGCGAACTATACCAAAGCACAATTAGAACAACTAAAGAACGACACGAAGACAGTAAACATCACCCTAATGGAGATCGAGTCTCAACTAACCAAGCAACTTGAAAAAATGTATGCGGCCAACAGAACACGACTCTATCTGAGCTCAGCCATGATGATTTTCATATCTTGGCTCCTCGCTTGGACTTGGTTAAATCTCAATACAGCTTTCAGACCAGAAAATCTCGCGAACGCCACGGCTAATATTGTCATAGAAGCGATCCCAAACGCCACGGATCATCTCCACATTCTACTAATCGACGGCGCCCCAGATATAGCAGAGACATTCGACGAAATTTTAACCGAAAGCATCCCTGTTTTTCGCGAACAACTATCGCAAGAGTTCCAAGCCGCTGTGGAAGAACTATCTAGCACACTAGCGGCTCAGGCGGTCGAGACGGCTCTTAAACTACCACCGACAGGTGAGGGAGAAACAAATATATCAACACTCATGAGATTGGACGCATCACTGGAGGAAATGTACAACTCTCCTCTCGAAAACGGATCAGAGTCAGTACGCGAGGACCTTCTGAGACGGATGTCCAGCATGACCGTGACCAACGGTCTACTCAAAGATCTAAGTGAAGACAACATTCCCGTAGCCCAAGAAGAGCTGCTCATTGGGTGGCTACACATAGTCTCGTTGGCAGCGGAGTAGCAGACATACTGAAGGGTAACAGAGTCGACCGTCCCTCCTTATATTGTGACGAACTTTCTTTACAGGACTCATTAAGTGGTCTCTTACCATTTTTGCCGATAGAATGACGCCGAAATAGGAGTTTGGATGTTGCTACTAATCGGAATTTTTGGAGCTATTACTGGAGCAAACGCCGAGACGATTGCTGTACCAAACACTGACCTCTACCTGCACCTCCCTGAACTAGAGGAAGGCGTACCGCCAGTATGGGCTTGGTCAACTGGTGATATCACATCTCAGGTCAAGCTCGGCATGAGAAACACAGAGGAATTCACAGATATTCGCGTACGAGTGACAAACCACCAACCCATACCTCACATGGTGGCGGATGACCTGCTCACTTGGATTCAAGCACAAGATGAGAGCGACACATACCAGACCTACACTATAGGCGACATGGTTCTCAGTGAACACGAAACTCTCGGACAACTCGTATCGATACCTTTTGAGGTGTTCGACACTCACATGGAGCAGGCTTTCTTCAATGAGATAGTGCTCTTTGCCGGCCATTCAACCGGAATAATCGTAACCAGTATCTCTAGCGACAGCCAAGAGCGCAGTCACTCAGTACTTACAGAAGTTCTGGACATGATGGAGCACGGCACTGATCCAGTCGTTGTTGAGGATCTCCCTACAGGGGATATTACTACACATTTTGGGTTGGAATTAACTCTACCGGCAGGCTGGAGAGCCCTGACAGAGGACGAGCTATCACACAGAAGCACCGAACTCATTCGAGCTGAGGGCTCTTACTTTGGCTTACCGGCAAATCTTTACGTGATGGATCAACACAGGCTCGCCAATACCGTCTTCGAATGTAACGCCAGCGACGGCTCATCCCTGTTCATCGTAGATCCAGACAAGTCAGAAATAGCCCTACAAAACTTCACTTCTTGGGCGGAGATCGCGTTTGGCGGTGGATTATATCAGGTAACCACAGACTCCAACCTCACGGGTGGTGAGGTCATACCGAACAACCCCATGGTTATCGAAGAGTTTGGAGAGGTGGAGTTCTTGCAGTTCGAGGATCGCGAGGGTTACATGATACGCGCGAAAGGGACCGTTTGGGGAGAGGAGAAAGAAGGGTCGATGTTTTACACTTCTTGGGACAACATCGGGGTCACCTGCCTTGCCTTTACATCGCCGGAAGATAACGCTGTCCTAGAGACATTCGAGCGCACTCTGCGCACAATGACGGTAAATGATAGCGCTAACCATCCAATGCCTATGTCCACCGCCACCCGTTACGCTAGATGGTGGCCGTACTCTCACCCGCTGTTGCAGCTATATTGGCTACCTATTCCAATGCTGCTTCTGAGTGGCTTCTTTGTATACAAGAGCGACTGATATAACACTGTCGCCATCACTAAATTAATACTGAAACAGCGGAGTCCACAGTGATTCGATTGAGTAACTACGTACTAGGAGAATGGCGAGAAGGTAACGCCCCTTTTCGAAACCTAGAGAACCCCAGCACGGGAGAAGTCCTCGCTGAAACATCAAGTAAAGGGCTAGACTTTAAGGCAATACACTCCTACGCCCGAGAGGTTGGTGGACCGACACTTCGCAACATGACATTCGCAGAGCGAGGGGCACTACTAAAAGCCATGAGCAGGGCGATCTACGCCCAACGAGAGCGTCTCATAGAAATAGCTACCGCCAACGGTGGCAACACCAGAAAAGATGCGAAGTTCGATCTAGACGGGGCGACAGCTACCCTTTCGTACTACGCTAGCCTCGGCAAAGGGCTTGGAGACAAGCACACCCTATCCGATGGCGAATCGGTACAACTTGCTACCTCCGCTAGGTTCCATGGGAGCCACGTGTCGTCTCCTTTATTAGGGGTAGCCATTCACATTAACGCCTTTAACTTCCCAGCCTGGGGTGCCTTCGAAAAGGCCGCGTGTGCCATCTTGGCAGGTGTTCCAGTCATCTCCAAACCGGCCACCTCAACTGCGTTAGTCGCTTGGGAGATGGTAAAGATCCTAGTAGATGAGGAAGTGCTGCCAGCTGGTGTATTCCAATTAATATGTGGTGGAGCGGGAGATCTGCTAGACCACACCGACGGCCAAGACGCTATCGCTTTCACGGGCTCAGCTGATACTGGTGCAATTATTCGAGGCTGTACAGGTCACGTCAAAGAGAGCGCCCGAGTCAACATCGAGGCCGACTCTCTAAACGCAGCTATAATAGGACCCGATGTAGAGGTTGGTAGCGATGTCTGGTTCGCGGCGATTCGCAATATCACAACAGAGATGACCCAAAAGGCGGGACAGAAATGTACCGCGATTCGAAGGGTAATGGTTCCAGAGAGCCTTATTGATCAGCTACAAGAGACCATTATCGCCGAACTCCAGGGTATTGTAGTCGGCGATCCTACAGACCCAAGTGTACGAATGGGACCGCTATCAAGCGCATCTCAACTAAAAGATTATCGCGAGGGAGTAGATCTCCTAGAGAGCGAGGCGAAGATCGTATTTGGATCTGCAACTGAGATAACCAACACGAAAGGGATAAACGACAATGGCTACTTTGCCGGTCCAGTGCTGTTGCGATGCGACTCACCTGAGACCGCAAAATACGTCCACGCCCGCGAGGTGTTTGGTCCCGTCTGCACTATCATGCCATATGACAACTGCGCCAAGTCATGCGCAAACCTTATAAGGCTCGGCGGTGGTTCACTCGCGACCTCTGTCTACTCAAGTGAAAAGCGCTTCCTCAAAAAGATACTTCCACAGATCGTCACATCAAATGGACGGGTACTAGTGGTAGACAAGAAGGTTGCTGATACCGCAACTGGTCACGGAATGGTTATGCCGCAGATGATTCACGGAGGTCCAGGGCGTGCAGGTGGCGGCGAGGAACTCGGGGGGTTGCGCGGACTAAGCTTCTATATGCAGCGCACAGCTATTCAGGGTAACAAGGCACTAATGGAACGCATCTTCGGAGACTAGCGAGGAGCCCTATCAATAAGACCTAGCCAGCGCTCACCCTCGGTTAAAGCCGATTGCAGTGTGGTGACCCCAGCTGCATCACCTGCCAAAAGCTGGAGTCGCCCCTCTATACCCAGTTGGATTCCCAACCGGTTTGGACACGCCCAGTCTTGTGAATGTAGAGGTCTGTGTTGGCGCATAATCTCCAGCGCCACCCCGAAATCACCCGCGATTGCCGCTTGACGCACTCCAGCGTTTATCACCTGCTTTACGTTATAAAAGCGGCTCCCGTGAGTGTATTGATTCAATTCTTCCACGATAGAGGCTATCTGTGCTGGCAGAGCCTCGTGGTTCCCATCCGTTAGACTTTGGTTTAACCCTTCAGACCAAGCCGCGAGGCGACCTCTATATACAGGATCGTTTAAACCAAGGCGATCGAGGGTACCAATTGCCATCGGCCCTGGCTCCCCAGCTGTATCAATGTAACTGTCGCCTGTTGGTAGCCAGCCTAAACCATCTACTGAAAACCTAGCGTCACCTGTCCCAAGTTCTGAAGTTACAGCCCGCGCCCCCTGCTCAGCGGCGGCGATTATTTCCATCACTGCACCTGTGGATTGCGTTGGTGTCCAATAGCCCCAATCACTCCCTATGGCGAAGGGGTCGACTTCGTCTAATGCCAACTCTGTCAGGGTGACTCGAAGTGCATGGCGATTCTCAAAATCCGTGAAGGATGCGATATCTACTCCAGCCCAAGGAGGGGACTCCAGTAGAGCCAAACCTCGCCTCACCACCTCTTGTCTATCCTCGTCTGTCTCGGCAACCGTCAACATCTGCCTGAGATCTGCAACAGGACCGCTTGTTACTGCTGACTCACCACCAGCCAATGCTGCGTCGCGAATAGCCGCGTTCACATAGAGATCT
>CAWVYO010000062.1:0-14669 GCA_963934385.1 uncultured bacterium | reverse complement strand
AAGACAGTTGAAATTCACAACACCGACGCCGAGGGGCGCCTACTCTTGGCAGACTCACTCGTATACGCAGACCGCCTTGGTTGCGACGCAGTAGTTGACTTCGCCACGCTTACAGGCGCACAGGTTGTAGCGCTCGGTGAAAAGTACACGGCGCTGTATACCAGTGACGATTCATTCGCCGAATCATGGACCTCAAACGCAGAAATAGCTGGCGAGGGGCTCTGGCGCATGCCTTTGGAAGACGAGTACAAGTCAATGCTAAAGGGTGACTGGAGCACGCTCAAAAACGTTGGGGGGCGCGCCGCGGGCTCTATAACGGCGGCATTGTTTCTTTCTGAATTTGTTGAGGACACTACCTGGGCTCACTTTGACATTGCCGGCCCCTCTTTTCTATCCAAACCGAGAGGGCATGTCGCCAAGGGCGGCACTGGTGCTATGGTGAGAACTACACTTCGCTGGCTCGAATCATTATAATATCAATTCGCAATAACAAAATATGAGGAAGTAGAATGAGAAAACTTATCTTTGCAGCACCATTGCTGGCAGCTTGCAGCCCTGACATGGGAATATGGATGCTTAGGGTAAATGTAGATGTGGCAGAAGACGAATGCTCTTCAGTTGTCGAACACAATATAATCGGTGGATTTACTCAAGAGGAAGAAGCGTCTAGCGATGAATGGGTAGAAGAAGAGACTCAAGACTCTAGTGACATGCTAGCATTTGTTGAAATACACGAAGGCTCGGGTGACAGCTGCGTGCTTATCTGGGGAGAGACTACTTTCCCTGGAAACTGTAACGGAGGGGTATGGACATTTGAGTGGACTAAAGAGAATAACAGCACAGAGTCACGCACTCACGCTCTCGGGTACACATTCAATAAAGTCTCCACCTCGAACTCAATGACTACGATCAGCCTCAACATTGATGGCGATTACGGCTCAGGTGCATTGTCGAGTAGCGCAAACTCGGACTCGACTTGGGTAGAGAGCGATATGTGGGCTGAAGGTGTAGGAATGCCATCTGGACAGATCCCGTACTCTGCGTTTGTATCGGTTCAACGTATAGACGATCAGGGGGCCCCTGCAGTGGTAGGAGCCACGAACACTCGAGCCAACGCCGAGTGCTCTCAATCTGACTGCTCACTGTCTGTAGTCGAAGCCTGTGCCGGAGACGAATACACTATAATAGCCAACCGGTACGTGTTCGAGGATGGCGCTGACTATGGCGACTACGACACTACAGGTCAAACTGCCGGTTTAATCTCTCCTTAATAAGGACTAAGATTTACGTTCAGAAGCGACCACAAAGAATTCAACCGATCGTCCACGAGTGGCTTTTGGCTTCAATCGCCGCACTTGCTTAAAGCGAGTGCGGCATTCTTGTATAAAAGCTGGAGCATCTTGGCCGTCAAAGACCTTGGCTACAAAATGACCATTAGGGGCTAGTGTGTTTACAGCGATCTCCAAAGCTGCTGTCGCCAACTCGATCTGCCTAAAGTGGTCGGTAAACCTATCGCCTGTCGTAGCCGGTGCCATGTCAGAAATCACTACGTCTGGAGGTCCTCCCAACAAGGATGCCACCTCTTCCAAGTCTAAGTCATAAACAGAGGCCAACAAAAATTCTCCGACAAAGCCGCTCACCTCTTGGATGTCTACGCCGACGACCTTACCTTTCACTCCGACCTTCTGTTTAGCATACCTAGACCAACTACCTGGGGCGCATCCGAGGTCGAGAATCTTGTCGCCGCTGGCGATTACTCGCCATTTATTTTGAATCTCCTCGAGCTTATAGACTGAACGAGCTGCGAAGCCATCGTTCTTTGCCTTCTTTGTATAGTGATCGCCGCCCTTATAGCTCATGCGTCGAAACCTACCGTTACCGCCTCGTCTATCAGAGACCACATTTCGTCAACGCCTGCACCACTCAGGGATGAAAAACCAATACACATCTTTTTTGATACCCCAAAACTCTTGCGCACCTTTGCCAAAGCCGAAGCAGCTTTGTTTCTGGACAATTTGTCCTGTTTGGTCGCGAGGACCATTAAAGGTACTCTCTCCTCTCTAAGCCACCAGATCATCTCAGAGTCGAGCTCCTGAGGATCTCTACGAAGATCGACCAACACAACAACAAGCTTAAGAGAGCTTCTGTCTGAGAGGTACCCACCAATAAGAGCGTGCCATTTTTGCTTCACTGAGTCCGGAACCTTGGCAAAACCGTAACCTGGAAGGTCAGCGAAAATCAGGCGTTCCTCGATCTCGAATAGATTTATCGCTTGCGTACGCCCCGGTGTCTTTGAGACTCGTGCAGCTCGGTTCGTATTTAGCAGTTTGTTGATAGCCGATGATTTCCCGACATTTGAGCGCCCCACGAAGGCTACCTCGGGGTACTTCAATTTAGGCGGCGCCTCATAATGGCTGCCGAGAAACACCAACCTTTTCCCTGCTATTTCTTTTCGTACTGTAGCCATTGTAACACTGTCCTTGTTTGCTCTTAGCCAACCTCTTTACAGCAGGCGAGATATCGCATCCAGATCGCTTCGGCACTCTAATCTTGATAGATGATGCACCGAACAACCCCAGATTATTCAAAATAAGCTAATATAGATCTCGACCAACAGGACAAGTGCATATGTTTTTATTGAGCTTACTTCACGCAACGGCACTAGCAGGGGGCATTAACGACCTCTCGGAAATGGAACAGATATTAGTTCTGTGTAATAGATCTGCAGACCACGCAGCCACCCAAGCCCATAGAGTGACTGTGTGGAGAGATTGTTCAGAAGAATACTCAGCCAATAATGGACAGGACAGTGAGATAATTTCGCGGCTTGAGGGTCAACTAGCGTGGGAGCAATACAAACTGGACCACTCTGAAGACCCCTTAACCCTTGCATCCCTAGGTTTAAGAGCATGGGCAAACGACCGACTATGGCTGCCTTCAGAAGATCTAGTATCACTGTGGCTGACACTCAACGGAGACTCTCAGAGCCGATCCAATATCGCTGATGTTCGTGTGGTGACCCTGAGATGGCTACCATCCAGTGGGCAGGATCCAGAATTCGCATCCGCCGCATATGATCAACTAGTGCGCTCCGTAGCTGACTCTGGGTTTCGCGTGCCTGATCCAGAACACACAGACTCCTCCAACGCTAACATCTACGTGAGCGTGTCAATGTCAGAAGCCGAAGGAGAACCCTCGGATCAGGTTCCAACTGGAGCTATCCACACATACACTGTGGGGCTGCGAGCAAGCTCAGTTAACTTCGAAACTAAGGGAATTAGGACTGGTCCGTTAGAGTCCGAAGGTACTGCTAGTGACTCTAGGGTTGAAACGGCACGTACAGAGTCTATGGAAAAGGCGACGTCATCTTTTGCCATCAGGTTAGTGGAGAGAGTTGTAAGGGTAGTCTTTAGAGAGCAACCCAACCCATAATCTACCAAATGGTCACCAAAACCCATTAATTAATACTCTACACAAGGAGAGCCGATGAACGTTAACGGCACCCCAACTCGCACTGTCTGGATGGAGGGAGGCATCGTAAAGATGATCAACCAACCTCTGCTGCCCCATAAATTTGAGATCTCACAGCTAAGCACATACCAAGAGACTGCAATAGCGATTCAGACCATGGTAGTGAGAGGCGCTGGGGCTATTGGCGCCACTGCGGGCTTCGCCATGGCACAGGCGGCTATATCAGCACCAGACGACTCATTTCACGCCGCAATGTCGGCAGCAGCTAACGTTGTGCGCGAGACGCGACCTACTGCCCAGAACCTATTCTATGCCATAGAGACCGTTTTACGCGCTGTCGAGGATCAGGGTAGCGACATAGTTAGATGCAGAGAGGCGGCTATAAACGCAGCTTTTTCTATAGCCGACGACGACGCCTCATGTTGCCAGAAGATAGGAGAAAATGGAGCCGATCTTATCGCACACGGGGCAAAAATAAGCACTCATTGCAACGCCGGTTGGCTGGCCTTCGTAGACTGGGGCAGTGCAATATCCCCAATATATGCAGCAGCACGACAAGGAAAAAAGCCATTTGTGTGGGTAGATGAGACTAGACCCAGAAGTCAGGGTGCTAGACTGACTGCTTGGGAGCTAACGCAAGAGGGAATCGACCACGCTATAATAGTCGATAACGCCGCTGGTCATTATATGCAGCGCGGTGAAATAGACATGGTAATCGTCGGCTCAGATCGCATCGCCGCAAACGGTGATGTCGCTAACAAAATCGGAACATACAGCTCTGCTGTAGTGGCTAAGGCGAACGGGATCCCTTTTTACGTAGCTGCACCAACCACAACTATCGATAAAAATTGCCCAAGTGGCTCGGAGATACCAATAGAAGAGAGAAGCCAAGACGAGGTTCTCTTTACGTGGGGCTGGTCAGACGCCGGGGAGTTTATAAAAGTGCGTACCGCTCCAACTCAATCATCGGCTAGAAACCCAGCATTCGACGTTACACCAGCGGAACTAGTCACTGGTATTATCACGGAAAAAGGAATTATTAGCGCCACACCAGAGGTGATAGCTAGCGTAGTTAGGTGATCACTCTTTTGGAGTGATTGGGGTCGCCACCCCAGAAATAATCCTATGAGGTCCAACCCCCTCTTTCCAGCTTCGCATCACATTCTCAGTTGACCCCACCAAAAAGGAGTCATTTGGGACCTCTGTACCATAACCAAGGGATACCTGAGCGCCGACACGAGCCCTGTGACCAATGGCAGCCCCCAAGAAAAAGCTGCCTGACGAGACCAACTCTCCTTTGTGACGCACTTTTACATGGCTACCAAACGACAGGTCAAACACAGTCACACTCCAGGCGAGAAATGCATCCTCCCCTATAACAGTGGCCTGGTATCCGTCTGCCGACCCAACGAAAGCACCATCGTAAAGAACAGACAGGTTGGCCATGCCAAACCGTCCCACTTTGGCACCCTTGCCCAAAACGCTCGCATTAACCGTTGTGTGTTCCTCTATTTTACATCCGTCGCCGATAAAAGAGCCACGCACAACAGCGTATGGACCGATCTCTACACCTCGCCCAATCACCGAGGCTTCTACCACAGCTGTTGGGTGAATTGAGCAATCCTTCCCCACTACCGATAGAGCCCTGGCTAATTTCCATTTGGATAGTGATCGGGCTTTTAGTAGAAACAAGATGATTGCGAAAAATTTAGAGGCAATATTTCGGCTTTTAAACTTCATATACTCTCGGGCAAAGCTACAGCTAATAGCCATCCAATTAGCGCGGAGTATGTGTGACCAGTGGTCAATCTGATGAACACCAACATCGGTGAACGGCAGTGATGTTGGCATCGCGTGTGATAGCGCAGGGTGCTCCTTAGGAGCTTCTTTACTCTCAACTCTAGCGTCAATAACCGCCGGCACCAGCCCATCAAATACCGCATCACCTCCTGCCACTATGAGACCAATTTCATAGAGACCATCCTCTGGGAGATCTTGCAACTTGGCGCTACTCTCACAGAACAACTCATCGGTAATCTTTAGGCGGCTCCCCGCTGTTGCCACCTCCAAGAACTGCAAAATCGTCTGAGCTGTAAACCACGTTCGGCTGGAAACCAACAGGTAATCCTCACTCACTGGAGGGCTCTCTACCAATTCAAACCCAAGTTCTTTGAATACCTCTTCCTGAGATTCAAATAGCTTTCTACCAAGGATCCGCGAATCCCTAGATGGATCGTTAAACGGCGAAATCTTGCCACAGAGGTCTAATACAAAAACCTTCACTCACCGTCCCCTTTAGTCCTAGCTTCATCAATAGCTTCTTTTAGATCGGCAGCCATCCAATGGTTCTGCATCTCCTCCGCCCGAGCCAAGGCCGTGCTCAACTCATCAAGCCCCCCTTTCACATCGCCAAGGTGGATCATTAGTTTCCCCAACAGCCAACATCCCATTAGCTGAGTGTCCTGATCCTTCAAGCGCTCTGAATCCTTAATGCAACGCTCGATCAGCGCCCTACCTCCTACAGGGTCTCCGTGTACAGCATCGATATACCCTAGGTAGAGTTCATTGAATGTTGTCTCCCTACTAAGCCCAAACCCCTTGGCTATCTCAGCCGCCTCCGTAAATGCTACGTGAGCACGAGCCTCTTCACCTAACCTAAATAGGCAGTCTCCAATGTTGTGCAGATTGAAAACCTCTCCTCTACGATGCCCTGAACCTCTATTTATTTCAAGAGCCTCGGAGAACCAAACGTGCGCTTTGGTGTATTGTCGCTCACCAAACCAGGCGATCCCTATGTTGTTCTTCAATCGAGCCTCTAGTAGCTTATCGTCAACTATAAGTGTCAACTCTAGCGCTCTAGCCAAGGTCGTACGAGCCAGGGTATGGTCTCCAAATCTAGATTGAAGGCTAGCAATAGCACAAAGAGCCTCAGCTTCGGAATGAGGATCTCGCTTGGCTCGCTCGAGGGCTTGCGCTTGTAGAGAGCCGGCGATTTCGACCTCACCAAACTCCAAATGAACGCTAGCCAGTGCCAGTAAAAGGTCGACCTCCGCCATTGGCAACCGAGATATTCGAGCCTGTGACAGCCCCTGTTCTATTATCATTTTTGCCAATTGTAGGCGGCCGTTAGACAAGTACAGTTGGCCAAGAGCTGTTAGACATCCAACGTCTATCTCGATGGCACCCACCTCTTCCGCTATCTCCTGTGCCACCTGAAGATGACGCTGGGCGGTAACTTGATCTCCCAACAGAGAACTCACCTCACCAGCCTTCAGGTGCATAGACGCAATGCCCTCTAGGACTAAATCTCCATCGTCTTGGTCCTGAATACTCTCCAAGATCGAGATCCCCCTTTGGAAGGATTTTATGGATCTATCTAATTCAGCTAGGCGCCGAAGCCTGTCTCCTACCATCTCGTAATTTCTAGCGGCATCAAGGAGCCTCCCTCCTCTGGCGCAGTGAAATGCTAAATGCTCAAAGTGAAGCTCCAATTGATCGCGGTAGATTGTTTCAATAGCTGCAGCTATGCGCCCGTGGTATTCACGCAGCTGCTGCCCAACACTCGCCTTTTTGACTAACTCCAGGACCTGCTGTGAGACAAAGGAATAGGCTGAGGCGCCAGGCGTCGCTTCACTCTGGACAAACCCCGCACGCTCTAGCGAGGTTAAATGCTCTTCAATGCTAATTCCGACGGCGGACTGTAGCAGCGCTGATGAAAACCTAAGACCTAATACTGAGGCTATCTGCAAGGTAGTCTTCTCTTCACTTGCTAACTGATCAACCTTTGCAAATATCATCGCCTCCAAAGTCACAGGAAGCTCTATGTTTTTCGATGCATCTAATAAAAGAGCCTCTCCCCCTCTCACCACGACCGCCCCTTGGTCTTTTAGGGACTTAGCGATCTCGGTGGCAAACAAAGCGCTACCATTACCCGTTTGCGAGACAATACTGGAGAGCCCTGACCCCAAACTATTTGCCCCCAAGACCTCTGCAACCAGTCTCGACTGTCTGTTCTCATCCAGAGCGTCCAATAGCACAACAGCGTCAGGCTTAGCGAGGGCTTTTGGCCAGTCACCTCTGTGACTCAATAACCAGAGAATTGGTGGGCACCCCTCTAGTACCAAGAGGTGATTGAGAAGCTCCATCTCTTTGTCAGTCATGTTGTGAATATCTTCTACAGCAATGACGGGGTGGCTCTCGTCCGAGAGCCCTGAAATAAACTGTGCAGCAGCGGCGTAGATGTCCTCCTTTGCAGCCGACAACCTACCCTCGAGCTCAATGGAGAACAGCGCCGCCAATGTTGAAATTGTCGGCTTGGGAAGGTGAAGCTCTGAGAGTCGCTCCAAACGCGACACTATCTCTTCCCTTCCGTCAGACGGATTTATTCCCAGTGCACTCGCTACCACTCCTCTAAAAGGCGCCATTGGTCGAGAATTTCCCTCAGGTAGACACTGAGACCAGTAAAAACTTATGTCCGATTGCTCCGCGCTTCTCCTTACCTCCCTAAAGAGGCGACTCTTTCCACCACCTGCTATACCGCCGACCGATATTATTGCGCCATTTCCAGCGGAGAGTTGCCTAAGTGCGCCACGTAAAACATCGACTTCGTCACCCCGGGCAAGCCATCTCCCCGCACCGTAACCGTGAAGGTCTGGTTTTCTACCCCTCAGGATAAAAACAGGACGTGATGGGCCGCGCCCCACGAGTGGCGAACCTTGATCTAAAAGCCACCTCCCAGAGACCTCTTTCCAGACGTCAGCTGACGCTGTGATGGTGCCTATGTCTGCATGTGAAGCCAGTCGTTTAGCCAGTTTTATTGTGTCGCCACGAGCTAAAACTGAGACCCCTTCATCACCCCCTCTCCAAACCACATCTCCCCTGTGAACCCCTACAGCCACCTGTATCGGGGTGCCTGTACGACGAAACTTCGCGGTCGCTCGTATCAAATGCTCAGCACATGCCAATGCCCTATCTAGGTCATCCTCACGCGTCTTGGGAACCCCAAACAGCACAATCATCCCCTCATCATCTGCGCGCTCAATCCAGCCGCGATGGCGCAACACAACCCTCTCCAATTTTTTCTGTATCGCCTTGTGTTGCCTAACAACTGCCTCGGGACCAAGGGTCGCCCAAGGTTGCGTTAAACCCATGATATCGACCGACAAGCAGGCTACTCTCTTCTGTTCTGCGATGTGATGTTGTGACCCAGTGTCGCTGCTCATCGAGACAACTGACTGACTCGCTCCTGTAGCATAGGTATGAGCATCATCGATACCCCATGATTGACTGACAAGTGGAACATTACCTGACTCTGCCTCAAGTTCGGCCGCGAATAATTCTCGTAAATATTCACCTAAAACCGTATCGTCTACGCGATCTCCAGACTCGAATAGGAAAACCCTTAGAGCTTGTTCAAAGTCGGCGGCCGTTGCGTACCTGTCGTCGGGCTCCTTGGCTAAGGCTGTCTGAATAATAACCCAGAGTTCATCTGGTACTTCAGGGGCTTCAATTCTAAGGTCTGGTACCTCTGCCTCTTTCACCCTCCTTAATTTTTCCTCTGGGTCTTCGTGCTGGAAGAGCCTGTGATTAACCAACAACTCATACAGTACGATACCGAGCGAGAACACATCTGAGCGGTGATCTATAGGCTTGCCAGATGCCTGCTCAGGGCTCATATAAGCGAATTTTCCGCCGCCTGGACGCCCTCCTTCTCCCTGTGCGCTCCCTTCAAGTCTCGCAATCCCAAAGTCGAGTATTCTAACCTCGCCATCAAAGGACAGTATTATGTTGTGCGGAGAGATATCCCGATGAACAATGCCTAGATTTTTGCCTTCGGGTCCAATGCGAGAATGTGCGTAGGCCAAGCCTCTTGCAATACGAGAGCATATTGAGACAGCTACTGACAGGGGTAGCTTAGATTCCATTGACCTAAGCTTCCTCACCGTTCTAGTTAGATCCCTACCATGAATGTACTCCATGGCTATAAAATGCTCCCCATCGACCACACCGAGATCGAACACATGAACCACATTGGGGTGATCCAACAGAGAGCATATCTTCGCCTCTTGAACAAATAGAGACACGTAATGCTCTGATTTTGCGAGATTTGGCAAAATCCGCTTGATTACCAACTTGCGCTGAAACCCGCTAACCCCAAAGGATCTGGCTAGATAGACCTCAGCCATCCCGCCGATAGCTATCTTTTCTAGCAGCTCATAAGCTCCAAATCTCTGCGGAAAAACAGCCCCGGTCGTGTCGTCTGCAAAAGTCACGTCAGCCTCTGGGGTTGTAGTTGTTTAATGCTGCGAACTTTTCTATCAAGGCTCGGCTAGCATCGTCCAGAATAGGTGGTGGCGCAATCTTTATGCGAACTACAACGTCTCCCCTCACACCATCTGGTCCCATATTCCCCTTACCTCTAAGCCTCAAACGCGACCCTCCAGCAATACACGACGGCAACGTGACCATCACATCTCCGTCTGGCGTACCAACATTCACACGAGCCCCAAGGAGCGACTCTTGAATTGAGATCGGTAGCTCAACCTCTACTGAAAGCTCACCGCTTTTTGCGCTCCTCTTGGGCTTAACACTAGCGCCCCTCGACCTCTTCTTATCTGAAGTCACGACCAAATCGCAGACTAAGTCACCGTAACCTCCCCCGTCTTCTCCACAATGCCCCATTCCTGAGATTCTGATAGCGTCACCGTGGCTTTGACCTGGGATTACTCTGAGATCAAAAAATTCGCGTACCAACTGGATTCCGCCAGCCGCGTCACGGCGCGCTCTCTCAAACTCAACCTCTACAGTCCCTCCACGCCTAAGTACCTGTTCTGATACTACCGCTCGTACATGTGCATCCCGACCAACTCGAGGGTTTGGAGCAGAACCCGCCCCCCCTGTAGCCGAATTGCCAAACCCAAAGTCAGGCGTCGAATCTCGAAAAATATCGTCTAGGTTTAAGCTTTCGGCGAACCTAGCCCCTCTCGCGCTGACATGTGGCCCCCCGTATCGCTCTGAAGCACCACCTCCCTGCCAGCGAGCACCTCGCTCCAATCTAGCGTCAAGCCTCGAACGCTTTTTGGGATCAATCAATGTTTCGTACGCCTCTCTAACCTCAACAAACCTTTGATTGGCGCCACCGTCACCTACGACATCGGGATGATGCTCTCGAGCCAATCTTCTAAATGCGGTTTTTACCTCCTTCTCAGAGCAAGACGAATCTAACCCCAACACCTCGTAAGGATTCGATTTTCCCCCGCGCTTGCCACCCTTAGACATCAAATTACCTAAATATTTCAACTCAATCATACAGAGTTCCGCACAATTCCGTGTAGAGTTGTTACAAAGATCTTGTAGGCAAGGTCAAATTCACCTCCAGAATTCAGATTGTGAGCCGACAAGATTGACGTATAGTGACAGCAGAAGCTATTCTGATGTAGGAAGCTCCAGACAATATGGGGCACAGAGGACAAATGGGTAAATTTAGCAATCCAAGTGGGCTTTCATGCTCTTTCTGCCACAAACCGCAACGCGAAGTCGACAAGATTATTGCGGGACCAAACGTATACATATGTTCTGAGTGCATTAAACTTTGCCTCGACATTGTCCGCGATAAAACAAAACAAAAGCCAGTCTCTTGGGGTGACCAAACCATTCCACCACCGGCGCAAATTAAGAGTTTTCTCGACGAGTACATCATAGGTCAGACCAAGGCTAAGCGACAGATCTCAGTTGCCGTGTACAACCACTACAAGCGACTCGAATCCAACAAGGTTAGCGAAAACACATCAGAAGTCGAAATTCAAAAATCGAACGTCTTGTTGGTCGGTCCCACCGGTACAGGAAAAACCCTGATAGCACAGACTCTCGCGCGATTCTTAGACTTACCATTTGTAGTAGCGGACGCGACGACTCTAACCGAGGCTGGATATGTTGGAGAAGATGTCGAGAACATCATCCTTAAGCTATACCAAGCCTCCAACAACAACTTAGAGCGAACACTCAAGGGCATCATTTACATCGACGAGATCGATAAACTCGCCAAGAGAAGTTCTAACGGTTCAGTCTCTAGAGACGTCTCCGGAGAAGGAGTGCAACAGGCTCTCCTGAAACTTCTAGAGGGAACGGTCGCCAACATACAAGTGAAGGGTAACAAGCGTCTACCAAACCAGGAATACATACAGGTCGATACAAAGAACATCCTATTTATCTGTGGTGGCGCTTTCGAGGGCATCGAGAAAATAGTAGAACAGCGCACTGGTAAGCGAAGTGTCGGCTTCCTGACTGACAACAGGGAAAACAAAAAGGCGGTGGAGGGAAAAGATCTAGAACCCCAATCACTCATCTCTCAAGTAAAGACCGAAGATCTTCAACAATTCGGTCTTATACCTGAATTTATTGGGAGACTCCCGGTAACAGCTACTTTAGACCCCCTTTCGACAGACGATCTTGTGCATATACTAAAGGAGCCCAAAAACTCGTTGGTTAGGCAATATCAGAAGCTATTTAAGTTTGAAAAAGTAGAATTAGGGTTTACCGATGAGGCGCTGCAGGCAGTGGCTGAGTTGGCATCGACAAAACGTTCTGGTGCGCGTGGTCTACGAACAATCTTAGAAAACGTAATGCTCAACATAATGTACGAAGTCCCCTCTCAGGAGGACATTGAAAATGTCGAGATCACAGAGGCTATTGTTCGAGATGGCTTCAACCCATTCGAGGACAAAAACAAGGTGCCTGCTTCCGGATGAGCACCTCTGCCTCACTGAATGAGACTCCATTGGGGCTGCTAATCGCTTCCCCCCAAATGAAGGACTCCAACTTTTCAGGTGCGGTGATTCTCATGTGTCAACACACTGACCATGGCGCACTCGGGATAGTGCTAAACCGCCCGACAAGCCTAACCGTAGGCGAAGTGCTCGAAGAGGCTATATTCATAAGACCATCCGACAAACATGCCGAGGTCTTGTGGGGTGGCCCCGTAGACCAACAGATCGGCTTCGTGGTTTTTAGCGGCGCCGTGGGCAAGGAGATTGGCTGGAGTTTAGCGAACGGCGCACTCTCAGTGTCACAGTCCAGAGACCTGTTGGAAGAGAAGATTATTAAGGGTGAGAAATTTCGACTCTGCCTTGGGTATTCTGGATGGGGACCAGGTCAGCTCGAATCCGAGATCGAAGAGGGGTCATGGTTATACACGGATGCCGATCCGTCCGTGGTGCTAGATGGCAAAGTTAGTACTATTTACGATCGAGCCCTAGCCACGCTCGGTCTATCCCAAAATGGTGTTTGGATGCTCCCTATTCACGAATAGAGTGGCTTCTTACCAAAGTAAATATGCCCAACGAACGGCGTGTTCACAATAAAGTGCGAAGTTTCCCACTAAATAAGTGGAAAAAGTGGCGCGGTTCTGGTACGATATACATCCTCATTGAGATCCCACCTCCCCTATAGTATTGACAGGTCCATGCTGCGTATACGTCTTATATTTGCGTCCGTGTTTGCTCTATGCCTAGTACTCTTGACCATCAGTGTCGCGTCAAGAGCCTCTGCGCCAAACATTCCAGAGGCGCTCGTTCCCATTGCACCGCCACCAGAACCCGTGGCGTTTATCTCCTCCGAGAACCACACCATCCAAAGTGGCGAGACTTTTGGAGTAATAATGCATAGCTACGGGATATCTGGCGTTAGCTCGATTCTCGAGGCGGCCGAGCCATTCTTCAACCTAGCCAGAATACGTGCGGGCAAGGAGATCGAGTTCCACTTTTTTGAGCCAGGTCACCAAGCGCACAGCTTCTCATACCCAATAGACGAAGATCGCACGCTAAATGTCCAACTTGTCGGTGGCTCGCCAACGGCATCGATGGATGAGATCCAATACTCTACAGCGCTGACATCTCGCACCTTTCAAGTAGACAGCACACTTTGGGAGGCTGCCATAGCCGAGGGTCTAAGAGGAGGAGACATAGCTCGCTTAGCCCGAATCTTTCAATGGGACGTAGACTTTACTCGAGAACTCAGAACAGGGGCAAAATTTACTTTGGTGGCCGATCAACTGGAGCTGCGAGGAGAACCCGTCAGGCTGTCAGACATACATGCGGTCAGACTTGAAAACAACGGACGAACTTACACAGCAATTCGCCACACCCTCTCTAACGGCGACGAGAACTGGTACGCTCCTGACGGCACAGCAAGCAAGCGCCCTTTCCTTCGCTCTCCCCTCGAATATTCAAGAGTCACCTCGAGCTTTAATCCAAATAGGCGACATCCAATCTTAGACCGCAACAGACCTCACAACGGCACCGACTATGGAGCACCCAGGGGCACGCCTATTAGAGCTGTGGGAGATGGGGTCATTAACTATTCAGGAAGAAAAGGCGGTTACGGTAACTTTGTGAGTATTAACCACACGGGTCCCTACGAGACACACTACGCCCACCTCAACAGCATCAATGTTCGAAATGGGCAACGTGTTCGACAAGGCGATACAATCGGTACAGTTGGCTCCACAGGTCTTGCTACAGGTCCTCACCTGCACTTTGAGTTCAAGGTCAATGGGCAATACGTCAACTCTGTAACCGTCGATATTCCGACATCCGAACCTCTGCCGCGCTCTGAGCGAGCGGCTTTTGCAATCACACGAGATCAGTGGTTACCATACATCGAAGAAGCGGGCGCACCGAGCCTCGCTGAAGTCTCTAACGACTGAACTAAAACATCTTCAGACGCTTGCTCTGAAACAAAGGACCTCCATCATGCGCCGTCATTTTGGTTCACTAACTATACCCACCCTCCTGTTCGCTACAGCATTATTCGCCGGATGTGACAGAGACGCTCAATATGAAATTGAGAGTCTAGAGGGGCAAGTTTCAAACGTCTGGGCGGAGTGCGACCCAACCATAACAGGGACTTACGCCGCAACGGCTGGCATTTCACTTATTCCGGCCTTCAGACCCTGTGGCTCTAACAACTTCGATGCCACGAGTTGGTCTACCGACGGACTCCACCTCTACTTCCAGCTAGCAAACAGCAACCACGTACTCAACGGCGAGACCAAAGGTCTGTGGGAGCTTCCAAATAGTGCCTCTAACCCAATTGGACCTGCCGTTTGGTTCTCCCCGAATAAACTTGCTGTTCCAGTCGGTCCCGCCGAAGAGGGAGTAACAAACAGAGTCGCCATCACTGTATTACCGACAGACAGCAGC
>CAWVYO010000061.1:0-14726 GCA_963934385.1 uncultured bacterium | reverse complement strand
GCGACAGTCCACAGCTCAGTCTCGGTCTCTGGTGCGAATGAGGTAGGACGGATCTGTGACAGCGCCCACGCCGAGAGCCTCGCTACATCCAAATCTACCCCAACGACAAGCTCTGCCAAAGGGGTTGTTACGACGCTGGAGTCGACCCCTTCTGTCTGAGCCCTTCCGGCCAGACCAAGGGCAGTGATGCCACCGATCATCTCGAGCCTTTCCCCGTACAGCCCTTCTAGTGCTGTGGGGATATCGTCGGGTTCTATATGCCTGCCAAGTGAGGCTAGTAGCTGTCCGCGAACTGTCGGGCTCACCTCTGACTCTAAGGCTGTTAATATGTGTGCCCGTGCCTCTGGGGTAATGGCCATGGCAAAGGCTGCTTCCTCGCGAACATGTACGGACTCGTCCGTCATTAATAGGGTCAGAAGTGTCAGTGATTCCCGATTTGCGAGCCTACCAAGAGCTAAGCTGACTCTCTGTCGAACCTCATCGGAGCTGTTTCGACTCCAGCCGTCGAAGGTGGCAGGAGTAGCCCGCGCTAACTCGGCAAATACGATATTCTCCATTATGGATACGGTCTGTGATTGACCTGTTGTTTCGTTCGTCTCGAGGGGTATTTCCCCCGCCAAAATTGCTGACTGTAACAAAATAAATGGTAAGACCATTTCTCTACTCCAAAAACTGGGTTAGCCAAGTAACATGGCAACCTTGACTCGCGACGAGCTTATCTCACGTATAGAATCCGCACGCACTCGCGGTCAGCAAAAAGAGTTGGGGAGATGGCTTGATACACAGGATGACATCACGCGAAGGATAGTGATAGATATCGCTCGAGAGAGGGGTGAGGACCTACCTAAAACGGCAATGGCATGGCCAAGTAAGAAGTTGATACGCCGAGCAAGAGCTAAGCAGGAAGAGTCTAGACGGCGCACAAATCCTATACGAGTCGACGATCCTTTTTTATGTGCAGTGTGTGGCTCTGACGTAAATATCGGCGGCGCGAAAGTGAGAGATCACTGCCCATTCTGCTTGCACTCAAGGCATGTTGACAGGATTCCAGGTGACCGTTCAGCTGGCTGTGGTGGGACATTGGTGCCAGTCTCCCTAGACAAGAGCGGTGCAGGAGAAGTAATAAATTATGAATGCGAGCGCTGCGAGGAGACATCTAGGTGTAGCGCCCATCCCGATGATGATAGAGAGCTATTGGTTACTTTGTCGTCGAGAGGCCGCCTAGACACGAGCGAGAGGTTGCGTGTAATAGGTCTTCCGAACAGGATCTTAGATACCTGCAAGACTCACTCGCTAATACAAGGGAAAGTGGCAGTGGCGGTATCGGGAGGTGTTGATTCCATTGTGCTGATGCATATCATGCACAGGTTGGGTTTCTCTCCTACGGTCATCTCCTTGAACCACGGTCTGCGAGCCGAGTCTGCGAAAGAGGTGGAGCACGTAAGGCGAGTAGCCAAGTCATTGGGTTTGGATTTCTGCTACGAAAACCTCAACCTTACGCCAGGTCCGGATGTTGCCGCTAGAGCTAGGTATGCCAGATTTGAGTGCTTCGAGAAGATGCCTTTTGAGACCATTGCGTTGGGGCATCACCGAGATGATCAAGTAGAGACCGTCATCGATCGGCTTGTCCGAGGATCTGGTAGCGGTGGTCTTGGCGGCATGCGGTATCGCAGAGATCGTTATATTCGACCTATGCTGTCCGAGCCTCGAAGGGTGATAGAGACATGGGCGCGACTTCATGGAATAAAATGGTGTGAGGATCCGAGTAACAAAAAAGGAACCAGGGGACGAATACGTCACGAAGTAGTGCCGCTATTGGAGTCGATCAGAGAAGGCGCTAACACCTCAATTGCTCGATCCGCCGTTCACTTGGCTGGTGACCACCAATACCTATCTCGAGAAGCCGAGAAGCTTATGGGTGTAGATGGAGTGCGTCTCAGCGCGTGGGACAAATCCCCGTCGCCATTAAAATACAGGGCTATTCTAAAGTTAATTAAGCGCTCTAGAGGCGGAGTAGTGGATGTTGCGATGGCGCAGGTAGATATGTTTAAAAAATTCAACAAACCTGGCTCGTGGTTACCTCTTCCAGGTGGTTGGAGGCTGCTCAGAGACAACAGCCGAATAAGGTGTCTTCCAAACCCTCCAGAGCCCACTGTTATAGAGAATGGTCAGTGGGGTCACTGGTCAATCGAGGCTTCCGAAGAAGTAACTATCCGCAGCTCACATGATGGTGAGCGAGCAGGAGACACGTCAATAAGAGAACGCTTGCGTGTGGCGGGTATTTCTGTAGGGCTTAGGGATTACCATCCTGTGATCGAGGTTAACGGCAGAAGATGGCTACCTGGGGTTTGGGTTGAGCCAAAAAAAACCGAGGAGGAATCGAAAGCATTAGTTAGGGTGTTGGCGACAAGATTAGGTAGCCCCTCACTCCCCAGTGGTGGGCCATGGGGGACTGAGATATAGACTGTATCAGTCACATTGTTTGTGGAGAACCTTTCTCTGAAATAGAGAAACTTTTGGATTTTAGATAAATGAAGAATCACGGCCGTACTATACTTCTCTGGGCTTTTATCGCCTTGCTTGTCCTTATGGCGTTTGTCGTCGCGGGTAACCAAGAGGCGAGAAATCATCAAGAACTCGACTATCGCGTAATGATGGAGAGGGTGGAGGCTGGAGAGATTCAGTCCGTTACTATCCAAGGTGCTATATTGACGGGAGATCTTGCTACCGGAGCGACATTTTCTACAAACGGTCCTCAGCCTGGTGAGCAGGATTTCTTAGTTAGGTTGTTAGACGAGCAAGGCATTGTTCCTAATTACAAGCCTGAACCGAAGCAGTCTTGGTTGGTAGTAATCCTACTAAACGGGCTACCTATTTTCCTTATCTTGCTTTTCTTTATCTTTATGATGAGGCAGGTACAGCCAGGTGGTGGCAAGGCGATGACCTTTGGTAAATCCAAGGCCAAGATGCTCAATGAGACGAGCCGAAAAGTTACGTTTGAAGACGTTGCTGGCGTCCAAGAGGCTAAAGAGGAGCTCGAGGAGATTATTCATTTCCTAAAAGACCCACGAAAATTCACCCGTCTGGGAGGTCGAATACCCAAAGGTGTGCTTCTCATGGGATCCCCAGGGACGGGTAAGACATTGTTGGCTAGGGCTGTAGCAGGAGAGGCTGGCGTTCCGTTTTTCTCAATATCCGGTTCTGATTTCGTTGAGATGTTTGTTGGGGTTGGGGCCTCCAGAGTTCGGGATCTCTTTGAGCAGGGAAAAAAGAACTCCCCGTGTATTATATTTATTGACGAGATCGACGCTGTTGGACGCCACAGGGGTGCGGGAATGGGCGGTGGTCACGATGAGCGTGAGCAGACCTTGAATCAGCTGTTGGTAGAAATGGATGGCTTTGAGTCAAACGAGGGCGTCATCATGATGGCTGCCACAAACCGACCAGATGTACTGGATCCAGCCCTCCTTAGACCAGGAAGGTTTGACCGTAGGGTTGTAGTAGACCTGCCGGACTTCATAGGGCGACGAGGAATTCTCAATGTTCACACTCGCCGAACTCCACTGGGAGAGGACGTAGACCTCGACACTATTGCCAAAGGGGCTGTTGGGTTCTCTGGCGCTGACCTGGAAAACCTCGTAAATGAGGCGGCATTGTTGGCAGCTCGCAACGACAAAGACAAAATCGAGATGTCTGATTTTGAGTCGTCTAAAGATAAAGTTATGATGGGGGCTGAACGACGCTCTATGGTTGTCTCTGATAAGGATCGCAAACGCACTGCCTATCATGAAGCAGGGCATGCAATAGTGGCACACATCCTCCCAGAGTCCGACCGTGTGCACAAGGTGACCATCACGCCTCGAGGTAGAGCAATGGGTCTCACTTGGTTTATGCCAGAGGAAAGATTCGGTAGCACTTACAAGGAGTTCAAGTGCCGAATAGCTACTGCTATGGGTGGTCGAGCTGCAGAAAAAGTGATCCTAAACGAAGTCTCTACGGGCGCGTCAAACGACATTAAACAAGCTAGCGATATCGCAGTAAACATGGTGACTAAGTACGGAATGAGTAAGGCTCTGGGTCCGGTGAATTGGGCTGGCGGCGGTGGTGAAGTATTCCTGGGTCGTGACTACGGTAAGAAGGCTAGTCAGTCCGAGACTACTGCAGCAAAAGTCGACGAAGAGGTCCGTGGTTTGGTTCAAGAAGGAGACGACTGGGCGCGTCGTATACTAGTCACAAACATCCACATACTTCATAAAGTAGCTCAGATATTACTTGAAGAGGAAACTGTTGACGGAGAACGCTTCCGCGAGGTCGTGACTGCGATGGAGCCGGTGCTTCCCGAGGGTGTTGGTGTTTTTCAGTAGAAGGCGGTAGTCCAGATGGGTCGTGTGCTTGTCGCAGGGATATTAAACGTCACTCCCGATTCTTTTTCGGATGGTGGACGTTTTGTACAGGTTGACCTCGCAATCGCTGAAGGCTTGAGAATGAGGGGTTTAGGAGCCAACCAAGTTGACGTTGGAGGAGAATCCACGCGACCCGGTTCGGCAAAAGTTTCGCTTCAGGAAGAGTTAGACCGGGTTGTTCCTGTGGTAGAGGGGCTCGCAAGGGAAGGGGTTACAGTCTCAGTAGACACCTCAAAGCCCGCCGTGGCCCAGGCTGCTTGTGCCGTTGGTGCGTCCATTGTGAACGATGTGAATGGGCTTCGCTCGGAGGGTATGTGCGAAGTTGTTGCTGCAGCATCGGCTGGCGCCGTAATCATGCATATGCGCGGTAACCCAAGAACGATGCAGAGGGATACCCAATACCTGGATTTGATAGAAGAGGTGTACACGTTTTTAGAGTGTCAGATTGCCGCAGCACGCGCCGCTGGAATTCAGAATATTATGGCAGATCCAGGCATAGGTTTCGGTAAATCTCCGGAGCAATGTTCAGCTTTAATTCGTAATCTCGGTAAGTTTAAGTCGCTGGGAGTACCACTTTACATAGGCGCATCTCGCAAGTCATTTTTGGGAGCGATAACAGGGGTGGCATCGTCCAGTGACCGTATGGTAGAATCTCTCGCGGCTGTAGCGTGCGCCGTTAGATATGGTGTAGAGACCGTTAGGGTGCACGACGTAGAAGAGACAGTTCGTTTCCTAAGAGTTTTGGAGAGCATAGATAATGGGTGACTATTTTTCAGACTCACTCGTTGCGCACCTCTTCATTTCTATGGAGTTGAAGGACGTTTTAGATATTGGGCTTATGACCGCTATCTTCTACAGTGTTCTTATTGTCATGAGAGGCACCCGGGCATTTCAAAGTCTAGTTGGATTATTAGGTCTTGGTTGCGTCTATCTAGTTGCGGCATGGTTAGATCTTTTTGCTATCCACTGGATGTTGTCCAAGTTCTTTGTATACATTGTTTTAGCGGTGATAATTCTTTTCCAGCAAGACATTCGAAGGGGGCTAGCACAGGCTGGAGGGCGCCTTTTCTCAGGGTTTTCTGCCGAGACTAGCTCATCCGATAATGAGGTTGTTGTTCAGACCCTGTTCGCGCTAGCTTCACGAAGAATAGGTTCTCTAATAGTCTTGGAGCGGTACGGTAGTCTGAATCACTACGTTGAAGCGGGACACGCACTGAACTCTGGTCTCTCACAAGAGCTGCTACAGGCAATATTTCACCCCACTTCACCACTACATGATGGCGCGGTGGTGATAAGAAACGGGCGTATTTCTGCTGCAAAGGTCTTTTTGCCATTAAGTCGCGTTGCGGAAATTGACGGTCAATATGGCACAAGACATAGGGCGGCTATTGGGCTCTCCGAAGAGACGGATGCAGTGGTTCTGGCTGTGTCAGAGGAGCGCGGTGAAGTCTCGCTGGTTGTCGGCGGAAAGATAATAACTGTTGGTGATACCAACGAGCTCAGAGGTCACCTTCAGCGTATCTTTGGCGATGGTGATCACGATGAAGAGAAATTTGGGGAGCACTCATGAAAGTGCGGCCAGAAGGTATGTTTTTTACGGTTTTACACACTCTGCGGAGGGTATTAGTATCTCTGTTTTCGGGCAACCTACCCCTTAAGGCGATCTCGCTGGCTCTATCTCTGAGTGTCTGGGGTTGGGTTCAGCAGACCCACACAATCGAGAGCGGAGTTTGGGCTGCAGTCGAATATACTTGGCCCGAGGGGTTGGTGTTGGCTAATCCGGTTCCAGCGCGAGTCCACCTCACTATAGAGGGCTCTAGAGCAGGTGTACGCCTCTCGGGCGAGAGAGACATCTTGGTCTTGGTAGATATGAGTGAGGGTGGAGAGGGTGAACAAGAGATATCGTTCTTAAATGAGGAGTTTCAAGGTCTGCTTTCCGGAACGTCTGTTACTGGAACTAACCCAAGCTCAGTACAGATAGAGCTCGAGGCGAGAGCTAGCCGAGAACTTCCGTTGACCGTAGCTGAGGTTGGTCGAGTCGCCGATGGTTATCGTCTTGTTGGGATCGAGTTGGAGCCCGAGAGTGTTACTGTGTACGGTCCATCATCTGTGCTTGACGAGTTGGAGTATGTCGAGACTGACGGGGTTAGAGTCGTTGGTAATGTATCCTCGCGCAGCGTAGAGGTCGGAGTGAATCTAAGAGGAAACGAGCGACTATTAGACGTGGAGCCCTCTGTAGTTAGGGCTAACATCATTGTGGAGCCCATAAACGAGGAGAGATTACTGGAAGCCGTGCCGCTCTTTGTGCAGGGGCGCGATTGGGAGCCTTCCGTAGAGAGCGTAAAGGTACTTATTAGAGGAGCCTCACTAGTCATTCAGTCGCTGGATATTTACAATGTCGCGGTGGTAATTGAGCCTTCAGCCGACATACCCACTGAACAGAACCGGTTAGTGCTCACTGAGGGACAGCGAGGTGGTTTTAGGGTGATATTGCCTATTGATGCCACCGTGGTGTCTACCGAACCTTCTGAAATTGAGCTCGTGAGGGTGCCTTGAAGCTTTTTGGTACCGACGGAATACGAGGACGTTGGGGTGAAGGGCTGCTAATTAAGCAAACGGTTGTTGATTTGGCAAGGGCTCTATTGACTCACTACGATGGTAAAATCGCGGTCCTGCAGGACACTAGGGAGAGCGGCAATGAGATCTGTGAGATTTTGTTGTCTACACTTGGTGAAAGGGGGATCTACCTAGGGGTGCTGCCTACTCCAGCCCTCTCGGTAGCGCTCGAGGCAGAGGTGGCAATGGTCGGCATAGCGGTCACGGCATCCCACAACCCATGGCGTGATAACGGTCTCAAAATTGTCGGTCCCAAGGGATACAAGTTGACCGTTGAGCGCGAATCTGAAATAGAGAGGTCGATGGAGATAACGAGCGCTGTTGGGGCGGAGCTAGCGGGTGCTCACTCTGTTGTTGACGGTGAGTCAATCTACGTGGAACGTGTGGTTTCGATGTTTGAAGAGGGGTGTTTGTCGGGTTTGCGAGTAGTGGTTGACCCAGCTAATGGGGCTGCTTATCGAACTGCCCCAGAGATTTTGAGGCGACTTGGTGCAGAGGTCAAATCCCTTAATGACACTCCAGACGGAAGGAATATTAATTACAATTGCGGAGCGCTTTTTCCAGGCGTCGTCGGCACTGCCGTATCGACTTTAGGGTTTGATGTAGGCATAGCGCTTGATGGCGACGCCGATAGGTGTCTCTTGGTGGACAGTGCGGGAGATGTGCTAGATGGTGACGCATTGATCTTCCTTCTATCCAAGGAGCTTTGCGGCGAAAGCGATGGTGTTGTCGGCACTGTGATGTCAAACGCCTCGCTGGAGTCTGGGGTGTTGGCTGCAGGTCACCGCTTCTTTCGAGCACCAGTGGGTGACCGCAACATATCTGCAGAAATGAAGACTAGAGGGTGGTCTCTGGGAGGAGAGTCCTCGGGTCATGTGCTAATGGCAACGGGGCTGCCCACAGGTGATGGGCTGGTCACTGCGATTAGAACTATTCTTGGTGGTGTTGATTTTAGCGTTCGGCTTGACGGCTGGTCATTGTCGCCTCAAGAGAACAGGTCCGTGAGGGTCTCAAGTAAACCCCCACTCGACAGTCTGTTGGAGCTGCAAAGAGGTGTCTCTTTGGCGAAGGTAGATGGCGTGGAGCGTGTCTTGTTGAGGTATTCAGGTACTGAGTCTCTGTTGCGAATATTGGTAGAGGCTGAGAATTCTGATATTGCGGCAAGGTGGGCTAATCGGCTAGCACTAATAGCCGAAGAGAATATTTAGTATAAAAACACTTTCTGGAGAGTGGCATGGGTAGAAGATTAGGCGTAAATATCGATCACGTAGCGACACTCCGACAGGCCAGAGGATCTAAATATCCAGATCCTATACATGCGGCGTTCGTAGCTGAGTGTGCTGGCGCCGAACAGATCACCTGCCATATCCGGTGTGATCGGAGGCATGTCAATGAGCGAGACATAAGGCTACTTGTCGCCACAGTTACGACTGACTTAAATGTAGAGTGTGCCGCAACCGATGAGATGCTCTGCCTTATGGAGGAGCTACTACCTCACCGTGTCACGTTAGTGCCCGAGCGTCCCGATGAGATTACCACAGAGGGTGGACTAGATGTGGCTGGTCACCTAGAGGAAATCTCCAGTGCGGTCAACAGGCTGGTTGAAGCGGGAATACGGGTCTCTCTGTTTATCGATCCAGACCTCGATCAAGTTGATGCTGCGTCAATGGACGGGATCGATATGATCGAACTAAACACAGCTAATTATTCTGAGGGAGATCCTGTTTTTGAGTTGAAGCGATTGTCTAAGGCCGCTGCTGTTGCCGCTGGCTTAGGAATAGAAGTGGCAGCTGGTCACGGTTTGACCCACCTCAACTTGAGAAACCTAGTTGAGGCTGTACCAGAAATAATAGAATACAACATAGGTCATTCTATTATTTCGAGGTCGATTTTCGTAGGGTTGGACAGGGCTGTAGGCGAACTCGTAGAAATAATAAATTAGCTCAAAGGACAACGTTTGGTGTACCATTAGCCATGACTAGTCTGGAAGCGATCACCCCTAAATATAGGGGGGTCTCACATAAATACGCCTTTTTCGCCTCGTTGTTACTCGGGTTCTTTTTAATCGACGCGGCCGACTCAGAGCGAGAGATTAAGGCTATGATTATCTGCTCTGCTAGTCTGTCAGGGCTCCTGTTGAGCAGTTCAATATACCATATGCATAATTGGAAGAACCTACGCATGCGGTGGTGGGCAAGGCGTATCGACCATTGCATGATATTCGTTCTCATAGCTGGAACCGCTACCCCGTTTGCGATGCTTGTGGTCGGCGATGCGGCAGGAGAACAGATGCTGTGGTTTTTTTGGGGCTCTGCTGCCATTGGCTCCATTCTAAAACTAGTGTTCATCCGTCTGCCGGACAAGGTCCACGCTATGGGGTTTGTTTTAATATCATGGGCTGCGGTAGTACAGTTTCCAGCCTTACAGGGCAAACTTACTGGAATAAGCCTAGTTCTCTTAGTATTGGGAGGTGTTTCTCACACTATAGGGGCCGCTGTTTACGCGTTCCGTCGACCAGATCCATTGCCGGACGTATTTGGATACCACGAGGTTTTTCACCTGTTTATGTTGGCAGGTGCGGGGGCTCACGCGATAGTAATAGCTGGACTCTTAGGGTCTTAGGCCATTTCCTTATTTTCGCGTATGACGAGCCATGTGGACAGTTCAGTTAGACAGCGTTGAGCAGACACAACTGTTTGGTCGCACCCTTGGGGAGACTGCAGGTGCTGGTACAGTTGTCGCTTTAAATGGCGAATTAGGGGCCGGAAAGACAGCGATGTCTCAAGGCATCGGGCGAGGTCTTGGAATAAGTGGTCCGATAACTAGTCCTACATTCATCATCTTGGCAGTCTACGATACAGGTCGGCTAACTTTGTTTCACGCAGACCTGTATCGCCTCGGCGACGGGTCAGAATTGGTAGAGTTGGGTCTCGACGAGGCGTGGTTTGGAGAGGGGCTCTCTGTAATAGAGTGGTCTAATAAGTTTCAGGACGAGCTGCCGGACGATCGTTTGGACCTAACCCTTTCCTATCATGAGACTCTTGAAAATAGCCGAATACTGAGGGTAGAGCCTACAGGTAGTAATTCTAAGATACTCTCTGAAAAGTTGTCCGGAATTTTCGGTGGTTGATAGTGACGGGTTTGGAGGGTTTAGGCGAGAGCGAGAACTTGCGCCGCTAAGGGGAAGGGTGCTAGTCATGTCGGCGGCGCTATTATTAGTTGCTGCGGCTCTATTTTGGCAGGGTAGTCGACCTAGTGTAGAGTCTGATGAGCGTCTGATTAATGTTACGGGGGACGTCGAAAGACCGGGGTGGTATTCCGTAGTTGAGGGTGAGGTCCGAATAGCATTGGAAGCTTCTGGTGCTGAAACGACGGGCTTTCCAGATGAATTGCTCAGCACCCATCTCGATGCCGGCTGGGGCGTGAGCGTAGGAGAGCGAGGGCTCAGTTTTAACCGACCAATCGAACCCCTGGCCTTCGCTTTACCGATCGATGTAAACAGCGCCTCAAGTGAGGCTTTACAGGCAATACCTGGCATCGGTGAGTCACTTGCTCAGGCGATTGTCTCTGAGCGAGAACAGGTAGGGTTGTTCAATTCTGTCGAAGAGTTGGTTAGAGTCCATGGGATTGGTCCTGTCACTGTAGAGGCGATAGCGCCATTTATTGATGTAAGGGTAGGGTTGGATGAAACTTCAAGGGGTGATATAGGCTCGCAATGAGCCACTCGTCTAGTGGCGCTGAAAGGTGATTAATTGAGTGAAAAGCGGGTAATCTATCTGGACTACAACGCCTCAGCCCCTCCGCGAGAAGAGGTTCTTGAGGCTGCGCTCCCGTATATTTTGGACCACTGGGGCAACTCGTCTTCGACCCACTCTGCCTCCCGCAAACCAAGAGAAGCTCTTGAAAAGAGCCGAAGGCAGATCGCTGCTTGGGCTGGAGTTAAGCCAGGTGGCGTGATCTTTACCTCTGGGGCGAGCGAGGCCAACCACCTAGCTCTTCGCGGTTGCAGTAGTGGTGGCAGAATAGCAGTCTCCGCCGTGGAACACCCATCGATCATGTCTCAGGCGCTCGACAATAATGCCTTTATTATTGCTGTCAACGAAGCAGGCGTAGTTAGATTTTCAGCTTTAAAGCGTGCGTTGCAGGCTGGCGTAAAGTTGGTAAGTGTGATGGCGGCAAACAACGAGACAGGTGTGATACAGCCCATCACTGCGATAGCCGATTTGGTCCACGCGTCAGGCGGGCTGTTGCACGTAGATGCATCTCAAGTCGCAGGGAGATGGGTTGTCCCTCCAGGTTGGGACCTCCTGACTGTCTCTGGTCATAAAGCGGGTGGTCTCAAGGGCTCAGGAGCTCTTATTGTCACAGACGGTGTGGAGGTGGTAGCTCAGCAGGTGGGTGGTTCACAAGAGCGAGGGCTTAGGGCTGGTACAGTAGATGTGGCTGGAGCAGTCTCATTGGCTACAGTACTGCTGTTAGATTGGCCAGACCTCTCGGGCTTTCGCGACATTATTGAGGTCTGCGTAGAGTCCATGGGTGGCGCGGTGACTGGAAAGGATGCATCGAGGCTCCCAAATACCCTTCACTTTTCGTTTGCTGGAATTCCAGCAGATTCCATCGTGATGGGGCTGGACCTTCAAGGGGTCTGTAGTTCTACTGGGTCCGCGTGCTCCTCGGGATCGGCAGAGTCGAGCTATGTACTTGAAGCCATGGGTCTAAATGGCCGAGAAGGTGTGCGTTTGTCCATGGGTTATAGGACAACTAACGAAGATGTAAAGGCGACGGTCGCCGCTTTAGAGGCGGTGGTTTTACGCCAGAAAAAGGTGTTACTATGAGTGTTGTTGTTGCCGCTATGAGCGGAGGAGTGGACTCCTCTGTAGTCGCAGGCTTATTACAGGAGCAAGGTCACGAAGTGATCGGTGTCCACATGAAGCTGCACAACGCCGAGGGTGACAGCGGTCACTGCTGCGGTCTGGAGGATGCGCTAGATGCCCGGGCAGTAGCGGACCGGCTCGGTATCCCGTTTCACGTCATCGATCTTCAAGAGGCCTTTCGCGAGGCGGTAATGGAGGATTTTATTCGATCGTATGTCGCGGGACGCACTCCGAATCCCTGTATTAGATGTAACGGCGTATTAAAATTCAAAGTGCTTTTGGCTCGCTCAATAGCATTGGGCGCAGACATGTTGGCCACAGGTCACTACGCTCGCATAGGTCCTGGACCATCTTTAATGAAGGCAGTTGATCAAAAGAAGGATCAGTCGTATTTCTTGTTCCCAATGGAGACTAAAGCCCTAAACCGCACTTTGTTTCCCCTAGGTGGAATGTCAAAGCCAGAGGTCCGGGCAATAGCCGAACGCATGGGGTTGTTGACAGCCTCTAAGCCCGAGTCTCAGGACATATGTTTTGTGCCTGATGACGACCACGCTGGGTTGATATCTAGGTCGAGAGAGGGGCTTGACGGCTCCGGAGAAATAATCGACCAAAATGGCAAGGTTCTCGGGAAACACGATGCATATTGGCGATACACCGTTGGGCAGCGCAGAGGGATAGGCGTGGCTATGGGTGTGCCAGTGTATGTCACCAAGGTTGACCCCAAGAGTAAGCAGGTAACCGTTGCAACGCGTGATCAACTCGACCACGTTGGTCTCCGGGCTAGCGAGTGGACGTGGAATAATAGACCACCGCCCTCTAAGATAGTGGGAGCTCGTATTCGTCATAATGGCGGCGTTATTCCATGTCGAGTTGGTGAGGGCGAGGATAGAATAGAGGTCTCATTCATAGAACCTGTGTGGGCAGTAGCTCCAGGGCAGGGGGTTGTAATCTACGATGGAGAGACTGTTTTGGGAGGGGGCTGGGTGGATCACTCAATCTCAAAATCGACACCTGAAGGAACAGCCTCTTGATAGCCACACGTTCACAACTCTTGGCCACCATAGGTCATGAGTGGCGTGATCAGACCCTGTTAGACCATGCGCTGACTCACCCAAGCTACGCCACAGAGCACAAGACTGAGGACAATGAGCGCCTAGAGTTTTTGGGTGATGCGGTTTTGGAGTTAGTGATAACAGAAAACATCACAGAGGCATTTCCACATGCTACAGAAGGGCAGCTATCTCGTATTCGCTCAAAATTCGTGAGAACCGAGACTCTAGCGCGAGCCGCGAACAACTGGTTCCTCGCAGACTCTCTGAAGATGGGTAAGGGCATGACTACCAGTGGTGGAGCTAAACAGTCTCGAGTTATGGCTGGGACTTTTGAGGCCGTTTTAGGGGCCTTGTTTCTCGATGGTGGTTACCAGGTCGTTAGAGAGATTATACGCGGAGTCTTTCAGGAGCATATTTCCTTGGTTGACGACCCCGCACACTTTGGAACGGACCCAAAGAGTGCGCTACAAGAGGAGAGTATGCAGCGGATTCAGGCGTTACCCGAGTATCGAGAGATTCGCGCAGAGGGTCCTGCCCATGAAAGAGTATTTGTTTGGGAGGTTCGAGTCGGAAATTTAGCTGTCGGGGTTGGTAGCGGCTCTTCCAAACAGCGGGCTCAGCGTGAAGCTGCAGCGCATGCCATAGAAACAATTATGAAAAAGAGTACCAGAGATGTCTAAAAAAGAGAACATAAGTGAAGAAGTGATGAGCGATGCTGCCATAGAGGCCATGATAGGTGCAGCCAAGTCGGTAGGCGCTGATGAGGCTACTGCGATCCCTGAAGATCACCAGTGTGGCTACGTTGGCTTGGTGGGTCGACCAAATGTTGGTAAGTCGACCCTGCTAAATCGCATTCTTGGTGAGAAGGTGAGTATTATCTCCCGAAAGCCTCAGACCACTAGAAACAGGGTGGTGGGGATCTGGAATACTGACTCTGTTCAGGCGATTATGGTCGATACCCCGGGTCACCACGAGGCTCGAGCAGCACTGAACAAGGCCCTTGTTAGAGAGGCAGAAGCAGCTTTATCGGATGTTGATGTCGTATCGTTTATTGTCGATGTAGTTCCAGCGGCTGCTCAAGCCAGAAAGGGGCGTCCTATATTTTCTAAGGGTGAAGAGGTTTTGCTGGAGCGAATCAAGAGCTCCGGAAAACCGGCCGTATTGGTGCTGAACAAGATTGACACTATAGAAGTAAAATGGCTCTTACCAGTGATAGAGGCATGGAAGGAACTGCACGATTTCGCTGCTATTATTCCCATTTCAGCTCTAAACGGTGAGTCTGTTGACAAACTACTCGACACCCTTGTTGGTTACCTCCCAGAACACCCGCCCCTGTTCCCTAAGGATCAACTGGTGGACGGAACTGAAAAGTTTATCGTATCTGAGATAATTCGCGAGAAGATGTTCCATCACCTCTCCAAAGAATTACCGTATTCAGTGGCTGTTATTATCGAGAGTTTCGATGAGAGTAATAGAGAAGGACAGAAAGGGACAAAGCCTAGAGTCAAGATAGGCGCCCGTATTATCGTAGAGCGCAAGTCCCAGCGAGGCATAGTCATTGGGAAGGGTGGCTCTATGATTAAAACAATCGGTACCGAGGCTCGAAAAGAGCTCATAGGTCTACTTGGCTGCAAAGTGCATTTAGACCTCTATGTCTCTATAGAGAAGGACTGGACTAAGAGTCCTAGGGTACTTCGCCAGCTCGGATTTGAGTAGTCGCGCCCTATTAGCCCGATCGTTGCAGAGGGTTCAAACCTTGTAATTGAAGTGCTACCGGAGTC
>CAWVYO010000060.1:0-14934 GCA_963934385.1 uncultured bacterium | reverse complement strand
TATTTGGTAAGAGTCGATTATTGAAGGTAGTTGGACTTAGTTAAACCACCATCGTTGAAGTCAACTGTTCTGCGCCTAGCCTTCTTGTTCCTCTTCCTCTTCTTCTTCGTCTTCACCGCTTAGGCTGGCGAGCAATTCATCTTCATCTTCATCTTCATCTTCATCTTCATCTTCATCTTCTGAATCGGCACCCGGGTCAGTCCCTTTGTCGTCTTCAGTTTTTCCTACGACTTCTTCGCTCTTAGAAGACTTGCGTTTGTGTTTCGCCAATGTCTCTAAAAAGGCCTCACCAGCAGTAATACTCTCGCCGTCTCTTTGGTCTGCCTTACAGCTGGGGCATATAGGATCGGCGTTCATATCGTAGAATTTAGCTTCACAACCGTAACAGGTGTGTTTGTTGCCTAGGGCACTCTTATCAAAAGGCATCTCATCTCCATGAATCTAAACAGTGTTTGTGCCGCATGAATATCACGTTTCCTGAAACAGGCGACGAAGTAAACACACTATGAGACTTTTTCTGAGTGATACACCCTATAAAGATTAGATAAAGCGTAAATTTGAGGCTATCTTTGGCGCGAATGCAGCCTAAATAGCTATGGAGCATATAATTATTATGAAAAAAATACTAAGTACGACCTGTTTTACTCTTGTCTTTTGGGGGTGTAGTGGCGGAGGTGCATACGATGAGGGCGATGCTCGAGTAGATCACGCCGGCGGTGTTGACAACCAAGTAGAGGCCTTGTCACCAGAGGTATGTACCGACATTCAAGGTAGGGTTCATGTTGTTTGGTACGACGCTAGAAGTGGAGTTGATGCTGTTTGGTACAACAGATCTATCGATGGTGGTGCCTCTTGGCAGACGGGGGACACACAGCTAAACTTAGGTTCTGACGGGTCGGCGGTGTTACCCACGATCGCCTGTGTAGAAAATAGAATTTATGTAGTGTGGCAAGATCATAGAGACGGTGAACTAGAGAATGGTAATATTTATTTCAATTACTCTAATGACTCTGGATCGACCTTCTTAGCTCAAGCAATTCCTCTGGACGCAGACGTAGATGGTGAGAATATTAGCCTGGCACCTCAGATAGCTGCTACAGGGTCAGCTGTACATGTGGTTTGGTTTGACGCGAGAAACGGCGCCTACGACATCTATGCAAACAGTTCTACAGATGGTGGTGACACATGGCAGCCGACTCCAGTAAGAGTTGATGCAGACGAAGAGGGGTCGGCATATTCAGCTGCCCCTGTTTTGGCAGTGGGGGAATCTGGTGAGGTGATCGTTGCTTGGGAAGACTCAAGAGATGGTGGGTCCGACATCTATGTGAATTACTCAAGTAACTTTGGGCAGAGTTTTGCGAACACAGACATTCGACTGGATGAAGGTGGTGCTGGTCAGGCAGACTCGTTTTTACCTCAAGTTGCTCTGTCTGGTTCAGACGTGTACACCGTATGGCACGACACCATCGGCGGTGAGGGCAGAGAAGTCTACATGGCTCACTCTGGCGATGGCGGTATGACCTGGGACGCACCAATTCGCACTGAGACCGACGCGCCTGGTTTGCACGATGCCTTGTACCCTTCAGTGTCTGCAGTGGGCTCAACAGTATATGTTGCGTGGCAGGATGACAGGTACGGCGGCTATGACGTGTTCCTACGCAGAAGTTCTGACTCAGGTCAGACTTGGGACTTTGAGGAATACAGGATGGACCGCACGAGCGAGGGGTCGTCCCACTCCTACAAAGCCAAGGTTACTGCTTGGGCAGATCAGACGGTTGTTGTCGTATGGGAGGATCTGCGCAGTGACGGTGAAGGTGTTGGCTTCAACGACCTCTACTACAATTTCTCTGTGGATGGTGGCGAAGTTTGGAGTCAATCGGATTTTAGGATCAACTCGGATCTGCCTGGGTCGGCTTATGCCATAAGCCCAAGTGTAGGGAGGAATGAGGGCGAACTATATTTCGTATGGGCTGATGGAAGATATGGATCCTCCACCGTTTTCTTCAACAGTTTGGCTCTAGGGGAGGCGAGTGTCTACATCCCACCTCCGGACTAGTGCTCTAGCTTTTCAAGAGTAAGTAGATTTCTTTGGCTCAATAAAGTTGACAATCGCCTTGGTTGTCACTAAAAGGGGCTGTCTTTTGCTTTGAGGCTCGGCATATTGGTTCTCTTAGCATTTTCTGATTATTAGACTCTCATGTTTATTTTCTTGGTGAACAAATGAATACTCCCTCCGCTAAAGCACACGAAGTTACGCGAGACTGGTTCGTAATAGACGCTAATGACGTAGTTCTTGGTCGCATGTCTACACGCATTGCTACCGTTCTTCGTGGTAAGCACAAAGTCATCTTTACACCACATGTCGACACTGGTGATTACGTCGTAGTCATAAACGCGGCATCGGTGAAGCTCACTGGAAACAAGATGGATGCAAAGCAGTACCATCGCTATTCAGGACATTTCGGAGGGTTGAAATCAAAGACAGCTCGCGAAGTTTTAGAGACTGATCCAGAGCACGCGATTATTCACGCGGTAAAGGGAATGCTCCCTAAGAACCGCCTTGGTCGTCAAATGATCACTAAGCTCAAGGTTTACCCTGGAGCAGAGCACCCACACGCTGCGCAAAACCCCAAAGCGTTTCCTGCAAACGTTTGATTAGGAAAAATAGCCAATGAGTAAAGAGATTCAACAGTGGTATGGTACAGGACGTCGTAAAGAGTCCGTTGCACGTGTTTTTCTTCGTCCTGGAAAGGGCGAGATTACGGTTAACAAGAAGCCAATAGACACTTACTTTGTCCGTGAGAGCTTAATCCAGATGCTTACTGCGCCACTGAATACAGTTGGGGCGGGTAAGGATATAGACCTTTATATTACTGTAAAGGGCGGCGGAAAGACTGGACAGGCAGGCGCTATTCGACTTGGAATATCTCGTGCGCTAATCGAACGTGATGTTGCTAACCGCGCAGCTCTGAAATCAGAGGGCTTCCTTACTCGTGATGCCCGTGCGGTTGAGCGTAAGAAGCCAGGACAGCCTAAGGCTCGTAAGAAGTCGCAGTTCTCTAAGCGTTAGAGGCTGTATATGGCGGGAAAACTCCGAACACTCGGCGTCATTCCTGTCAGGCTCACCTCCACTCGAGTTCAAGAGAAAGCCTTGCAGGTTATTGCGGGGCGTACTCTCTTGGAGTGGGTTTGGAGAGCGGCAGAATCAGTTTCAGACTTGGATCGACTCGTTGTGGCTACGGATTCCACACAGGTTGCCCAGGTCGTTTCTGATTTTGGAGGTGATGTGGAGGTCACTTCGGGTTTGTTTAAAAACGGCTCAGAACGTTGCTGGGCAGTAGCCAGTCATAGCGATGCCGAGATCATTGTAAACATTCAAGGAGATCAGCCTCAATTAGATCCTCAGGCGGTCTCTGCTATTGTGAGGGTTTTGCAACAAGGTGATGTCCCTGTAGCGTCACCAATGGTACCCCTTGAAGGTGCAGAGTTTGGCTCGTCAGTGGTCAGGGTGACTACGGACGACAATGGCGACGCCCTCCACTTCTCGCGTAATGACATAGTGGGCGAGGGGCCAAATTATCGTCATGTAGGGATTTACGGGTACAGGCGTAATACGCTTAAGAAGTACTGTTCTTGGCCACAAACTGATCTTGAATTGTCTGAGGGGTTGGAACAACTACGTCTATTGGAATATGGTGTAGATATTAGAATGGTGCTTTTGAGGAATGCTTCAATCCCAGTTGATACCTTAGAAGATCTTGCCCGCGTACGCGGTGTGCTTAGCGGAAATCAGGAGAGTTAGTATGCGTAAGAAATTCGTATTTGTGACCGGAGGCGTGTTGTCCGCCCTTGGAAAGGGTCTCTCAGCGGCTGCTTTGGGATCTCTACTGGAGGCGAGAGGTCTCAAAATTACGAACGTAAAGATGGACCCTTATATAAACGTTGATCCCGGAACAATGAGCCCATACCAGCACGGCGAGGTTTTTGTTACGGATGACGGTGCCGAGACAGATCTAGATCTTGGTCACTATGAGCGTTTCACTAAATCTCGCGCAGACCAAAGGAACAATTTTACGGCTGGTAGAATTTACCAGAACGTCATCTCTCGCGAGCGAGCAGGTGAGTATCTAGGTCGTACAGTACAGGTGATCCCGCACATTACGGATGAGATCAAGCGTCTGATATGGGAGGCGGCTAGTGACGTCGACTTAGCTATAATAGAAGTTGGCGGTACTGTCGGAGATATTGAATCCCTGCCATTCCTAGAGGCTATTCGTCAGTTTAGGGTTGATGCTGGGTCAGAAAATGTGCTCTACATGCATCTGACTCTGGTTCCATATATTAAGACCGCTGGTGAGATGAAGACAAAGCCCACTCAACACTCTGTTAAGGCTCTTCTGCAAGTTGGTATTCAACCTGATATTCTCGTTTGTAGAGCGGATCGGGATATTCCAGCAGAGATTCGTCAGAAGATCGCACACTTCTGTAACGTTCGAGTGGACTCGGTGGTTGGGGCTCCAGATGTGGACAACATTTACGAACTGCCATTAGTATTTAATAAAGAGGGGCTGGATAGTCGGGTACTTGAGCAGCTCGGTATCTGGGCAGGTGAGCCAAAACTAGAGCCTTGGGAACAGATTGTATATAAATTTAAGAACCCGATAGGCTCGGTGAAGATTGGTATAATTGGTAAGTACGTTCATCTAACCGATACCTATAAATCACTAAACGAAGCACTGACCCATGGCGGACTGGCAAACAACGTTCGCGTTGAGCTTGAATTTGTCGACGCCGAAGAGTTGAACTCAACGGGTGTGGCTAAGAGATTACAGGGGTTAGACGGACTCCTGGTGCCAGGGGGGTTTGGCGAGAGGGGAATAGAGGGGAAAATTCTGGCTGTACAATATGCTAGAGAGAATGGGTTACCGTTTTTCGGTATCTGTCTCGGTCTACAGGTTGCTGTCATTGAGTATGCTCGCAACGTCTTAGGTCTGACCGATGCAAACTCTGGAGAGTTTTCGGATGTGTCTGAGAATAATGTTGTAGATCTAATGGAGACGCAATCAGAAGTGACGGACAAGGGTGGTACTATGCGCCTTGGCGCCTATCCATGTGTCATTAAGCCCGGAAGCCTAGCCGAGGACATTTACGGAACTCTGGAAATATCGGAGCGACACAGGCATCGCTATGAGGTGAACCCCGAGTACCACAAGCGCCTTATAGACGGGGGATTGGTGCTATCTGGCACATCTCCCGACGGTCAACTTGTAGAGATGGTTGAGTTGTCGGAGCAATCATTCTTTATTGCTTGCCAGTTCCACCCAGAATTTAAGTCACGCCCCCTAGAGGCGCATCCTATGTTCTCGCACTTTGTGAAGGCGGCTTTAGAACATCGTGGAGTCTCCAGTCCAAGTGATTCAAAGCCCGTTGTTCTGAGTATTGCGGGTGAGGAGTCGATCTGAGACCTTCGGCACTTACGTTAGTTTTCAGCCTAATAGGCTGTGCTCCACTCGAGACTTCTGAACTGGGTGATGGTCGCACGATTTTAACCGACGTCTCTATCTATAGTGTTGCTAACGCCGGAGAGATAGAGGCGACTGCGGTGGAGGTAGATCTGACTGACCAAGAGGTTGTTGTCGCGTCCGATGTGGATGTTGCGGTAGGAACAGCCATCCCTCTTAGTGTCAGAGCGGATCATTCCACGTGGGATATGCCATCTTTAATGGCCTCTTTTACGGGGAGTGTCTCGGCGACCAGGGGCGAGTTCTCTATTGAGTGCCCTGATCTTGTGGTTGAGTATAGCTCGGAAGGTGAGGTGGTGAGCGCGACCGCGACTGGTGGGGTTAGTCTGATTAGGGGAGACTGGTCTGGCTCCGCTGAGACGGCGAATCTGGATTTAGTTGAGGGGATTGTGACCCTGACAGGCAGTTCTTCCATCGAGGGTGGCGGTAACCGGCTGCAAGGTTCCACAATTAAAGTGTTCATGACGAGCGAGCGTGTGGAGTGCGATGACTGTACCATGGTCGTGCTTACACCAGGACTGGACTGACCTTGCGCGTATTATCGGTCAACTCCATTTCATTTGAGCGAGGTTCGACATCCGTTGTACAGGATCTCTCTTTTTCTTTAGATGAAGGCGAGATAGTCGGTCTATTGGGACCCAATGGTGCCGGTAAGAGTACTACCTTTGGGTTGTTGATGGGGCTATTGCCTCTGACTGGCGGCTCGATTTTATTATACGGTGAGCCCATTACTGGCCCCGTACACGCTCGGGTTCGTGCGGGAATGGGCTGGCTTCCACAGGAATCCACTGTGTTTCACGGGCTCAGTGTCAGAGATAATTTGATGGTCGCAGCTGAAGCTTGTCACGTTAAGGGTAGCGGTGGATCGCCTGCCAAATCTGTGTCGTCTATCCTAGAGACTGTGGGGCTAACTGGGTTAGCCAACCGAAGGGTTGAGACTCTATCTGGTGGAGAGCGCCGAAGGGTTGAGGTAGCTAGGTGTTTGACGACCAACCCCAAAGTCTTGTTGCTCGACGAGCCTTTTGCGGGTTTAGACCCAATTGTTGTAAATGAACTCTGTGACCTGTTTTTAGCGTTGGCTAAACAAGGTTTTGCGCTACTGATTACAGACCATGCAGTGCGAGAAACTCTTTCTATTTGTCATAAGGTCTTGTTGCTTCAGCGCGGTCGAGTTGTGGTCTCTGGTAGTGCAGAAGATGTGTCAAAGAGTGAGGCTGCTCGTCATCAATGGCTTGGTTCTCGCTGGGGCTCACAGGAAAAATAGGGGATAATACTTCGTTGTAATGCGAGGGTTTACTTTCTCGATAGCCTGTATGAATGGACTAAAAGCAACAATCGTGCCAAGATATAAGGTGAAAGCGGAGTAGATATTGGGCACGGTCAGGCCGTGCAGTGTATCGCCGCCCTGGAGTATGGTTGTATGGCGCTGGAACTTAGGCAGAGTCTAAAGTTGAGTCAACAGTTGGTGTTGACCCCTCAATTGCAGCAGGCAATCAAGCTGCTCCAGTTGTCTCATCTGGATTTGGTGAGCGCTATTCAGACCGAGTTGGTAGAAAACCCTACCCTAGAAGAGATCCCAGGTACTGAGTCACGAGAGGTGAGCAGTGGGGAAATGGAGCTTGCCCATGAATCCAGAGTCCTTCAAGCTGAAGATGCAGAGAGGCACAATGGCATTCAGCAGACGGATCAAGATTGGCTGAAAGTTATAGAGGCTCAAAACCAAAAAAGCTCTTTTCAGGCCGGTAGCAAAGGCACAATTTATGATGATTTACCTCCCATAGAGGCGAGCTTGAGTTCTAGCGACACGTTGAGTGAGCACCTTATGTGGCAGCTTAACATGCTGCACTGCACGGACTCCGAGATGATCGGCGGCAAGATAATCATAAGCAATCTAGACCATCGTGGTTATCTCAAGCTCACACTGGAGGAGGTTGCCGAAGCCGCCGGAATAGAGCTTTTTGACGCTGAGAGTGCTCAGCTTGTGGTTCAATCCCTAGACCCTGTTGGTTGCGGTACTGTTGGCCTTGTCGAGTGTTTACTTTTTCAGGTGAAGACCCGTTATCCAGAGGATCCATATTTCCCTGTGATCATTGAGAATCACATCGGTGATCTGGAGCGAAGAAATTACCAAGGTATTTCCAAAGCTATGCAGATTGAAGTTGAGGATGTGATCGAGTATCACAAGATGATTCGCGGTCTTGAGCCTTGGCCGGGTAGAGGGTACTCCGACTCCGAGCCACAATACATCACCCCGGACGTTCAGGTGATTAAGGTTGGTGACGAATGGACGATCCTGCAAAACCAAGACGGGCTGCCTAAGCTAAGGGTGTCTGGATATTACAAAAGCATCCTAGAGGGCGCTGGCTCTAAAGAAGATAGGGCATATATTAAAGAGAAACTAGAAGCCGCGGATTTTCTAATCAAGAGCATCTATAAGCGTCAGTCGACAATTCACAAAGTAGTAGAGTGCATTCTTGAGAGGCAGTCCGACTTTTTTGATGGTGGTGTGGAAGATCTGCGACCAATGGTGCTCCGTGATGTAGCCGAAGAGATTGGTGTGCACGAGTCTACCGTGTCACGTGTGACGTCCAACAAGTATATTGAGTGTTCACACGGTATTCTTGAGCTAAAGTTCTTTTTTAGTTCTGGAATTCAGCAGGATGACGGAGTGGACGTTTCGGCAGTGTCTGTGAAGAATAAAATAAAGCAGCTGATAGCGTCTGAGAACTGCAAAAAACCACTCTCCGATCAAGCGATCGTAGGTCTCCTAGATGATCGTGGTGTCCGCTGCGCTAGAAGGACGGTAGCGAAGTACAGAGAGGCTCTAGGGATACTGCCTAGCTCTAAGAGGAAGCACCTGTTTTAGGGGTTTGTGAGCGGCAGTCGTAATCTAATTTGTCCATAAATCGGAAAATTTAAGTAATGCGACCTAGTTTCCCTTGACAATAGGCCAGTATTGCGGCAACTTGCGCCCTGTAAAGCGTGACCTTTTGTGGACGCGCACCAAAAAAAATAATGTGAAAACATCTAATAGATAAAGGGCCCATTATGTCAATGTTGAACTGCTTGTTTACTTCTGAATCAGTCTCCGAAGGTCACCCTGACAAAATGTGTGACCAGATTTCAGACGCGATCCTTGATGCCTTCCTGGCCCAAGACCCTAAGTCTCGTGTTGCTTGTGAGACATTAGTTAAAACAGGCGTAGTAATGGTCGCTGGAGAGATCACTTCAAACGGCAACGTTGATATTGCAAAAGTTGTTCGCGATACCGTTTTGGGAATAGGCTACGACAGTTCTGATAAGGGGTTCGATGGTTCAACATGTTCTGTTTTGGTCGCCCTCGAACAACAGTCTGGTGATATCTCTCAGGGAGTAACTGAGGGCGAAGGGCAGCACTCAGAGCAGGGTGCTGGTGATCAGGGCATGATGTTCGGATACGCATGCAATGAGACTAGCGAGTTTACGCCTATGAGTATCCACTACAGCCACAGGTTGGTTGAAGAATTGGCAAATATGCGTAAAGCAGAAGTTGTTGACTGGTTGCGTCCAGATTCTAAGTCTCAGGTGACTGTTGAGTATGTTGACGGTAAGCCGGTACGGATTGACACAATTGTTATTTCTACTCAGCACGCAGAGAGTGTAGAGCACGCAGAGATAGAGCGTTTTATTGTTGAGCAGCTCGTTCCAGCTGTAATCCCAGAGTCACTTCTGAAAGACACAAAATATCACGTGAACCCAACTGGTCGATTCGTCGTCGGTGGTCCAATGGGAGACTGTGGTCTAACTGGTAGAAAAATTATCGTAGACACCTATGGTGGACACGGAGCTCACGGTGGTGGTGCTTTCTCAGGAAAAGATCCAAGTAAGGTTGATCGTTCTGCTGCATACTTGGGACGATACGTCGCAAAGAACTTGGTTGCTGCTGGTGCTGCAGACAAGCTTCTAGTGCAGCTTGCCTACGCTATCGGTGTTGCTGAGCCAGTCTCGATAATGATTGATACATATGGAACAGGCGTTGTATCTGACGAAAAAATCGCTGAATGTGTTCGCGAAGTTTTCCCAACGAAGCCAGCCTCATTGATTTCCCACCTCGGTCTGCTGAAGCCTATTTATCAGGAGACAGCGGCATACGGTCACTTTGGTCGTGCGAACTTTACTTGGGAGAAGCTCGACATGGTAGGAAACGTAAAGTCATTTCTCGGGTTGTAGAGTATAACTAGAGCCGACATACTTTTTGTATCAAAGGGGAGCTTCAGAGTAGGCTCCCTTTTGTGTTTTTGTGTTTGGGCTCAGGGTCCGTCGTAGCGGTTCGCCATCTCTTGCAGCAGCCCCTGCATAATGGGGACAGCGAGAGATGGGCGCCGAGTGTGTAGCGACAGGAAGGCGGCTGGTCGTAATAGTGCTGCTACCACGTCGGAGTTAGCGGTGGCGAGTTGCTTAGGTAGTGTCTTGTCGTTGTCTGGGTTAGCCATGACCTCAGTACCTGCTGTGCGCTTACCGCAGAAGCCTTTGAGTCCAAAGCATTGACTGGGAACTATGTCGTGCCCTGCACTTTTGACAGAGCCTTCAAGCAGTATGTATAGACCCCGGTTGGTATCGATTGTGTCGCCCTCTGGGACAATAACGGTGTCTAGATAGAGGCTAAGAACGAGGAATTGGTTGTCGGTTAGGCTCTCTAGCGCCTCTGATTTTCTTAATGCTGCTTCATAGGAGTCGACTGTCTCGGCTGAGTTTGCGGCTGATGCGCGGGCGAGTACAACTGTTATGTTGTCGGGACCACCATTCTCGTTCGCGGTATCGATGAGTTTAGAGGCTGTTTTCTTCAGGTCTTTGTTGTCAGATAAAAGGGCCAATAGTTCTGGCTCTTTGACTGGACCAGTCAACCCGTCGGAGCAAAGTAGTAGAATGTCTCCATCGGCCAGGTTTACATCTAGTATGTCTGGATCGACTGAGCCAGCTGTTCCAAGAGCTTGATAGAGCATGTGCTGATACGGGCTGTTGTCGTGTTCCTCTTGGGAGATAGTTCCCGCTCTGAGTTGCGAGGCTGCGACGGAGTGGTCTTCGGTAAGGCAGCGCAGAGTACCAGAGCGAAATAGATAAGCTCTTGAGTCTCCGACATGTGTGATGAGGAAATGGTCGTTAGCGACCATGCCTGCGACCATGGTAGTGCCAGATTGAGTACCGCCCGTCACCTCTTGAATCTTTTCAGAAGCCAGGTGAGCCAACACATCTAGGGTTCTTGCTAGCTGAATTCTTCCGTCAGACCCCGTGCCAGAGTCAACGGTCTGTGCAAGTTGAATAAGTGGTGTCTGGGCAGACTTTACTACGCTCATTGCCGTGGCTGATGCGACCTCTCCGTCACGAAGCCCTCCCATGCCATCAGCCACTGCTATTAGTGAGGCTTTTTTAATTACGAGCATGTTGTCTTGGTTATGCTTGCGTCGCATACCTACGCTTGTCATTGCCGCGAAGTCGTGAAGTGCCATATTGAAACCTTGTACTTTCTCTGAACAGACAGGATAACAGAACTGGCAAAATAAGCCCCATTTTTAGGTTGGGTGTATACCGCTTTGGCAGCTTGACATGGTGTCAATTATACTTTACTTGACCACTGTAATTGAGTGCCGGCTCAGCTAATCTGTCGGTGTTCAATGGGTATCAGACGAATACGATGGTTCGCTGTGCGGAATTCTAAAAGGAGAAGATACTATGAGTGGCTCGATTTTTGAGGTGACAGAAAAAAACCTAAACACAGGGCTCCGGGGAATTCCCGTTGGCACAGTCCGTACCTCATTCGTAGACCCACATAAGGGTCTCCATTATGTAGGGTATCCAATCACGGAGATCTGGCATATAGATCCCGAGGCTGCCGTATACCTCCTGTTTCACAAGGAGCTTCCTAACGACGAACAATTGGCTGCGTTCAAGGCCGATTTGGTTAGTCGCTCCGCAGTTGATCCATCGGTTATTACCCAGATTGGCTCTCTGCCAAAGAAGGGTCACCCAATGGAGTGGTTCCAGGCGTCACTTTTACTACTTGGCATGTCTGGAAAAACTGAAGACTACCGAGAAGATGCTCTCAATGCTGTGGCGCGAGTGCCAGAGATCGTTGCTAATGTGTTTCGTCAACGCTCCGGGTGGGGTGCACCAATTGAGTCAAAACCAGAGCTTGGTCTCATAGAAAACTTTGTTCACATGCTTGGGATTCCAGGTGGTGACAACGAAAAGCTTATCAAGCTCCTTCGCGTCTTTTATGTACTACACCTGGATCACGGTGGTGGAAACCTTTCTACCTTCACTGGTAAAGCGGTAGCGAGCGGCTTGGCAGATCTATACACATCCTTATCGGCCTCAATGGCTGGTCTTTCAGGACCCAGGCATGGAAGAGCTAACCAAGACTGCCTAAACTTTGTGCGCAAAGTCGGCACATCTGTTCCAGAAGAGGTAGAGCAGTTCGTTCGTGATGAGCTGGCGTCTGGAGGTCTTATCTATGGCTTCGGGCACGCCGTACTTAGGGCAGAAGACCCAAGGGCTACTGTACAGTACGGGCTCGGAGAGAAGCTCTGTGGTGATGACCCGCTGTTTAAGACGGCGCTTGCTATGCGCTCGGCTGCAGTCAAAGTACTTAAAGAGAACCCAAAGGTCTCTAACCCTTATCCGAACGTTGACGCTATTAGCGGAACACTGCTAAACGCTGTTGGTTTGACCAATTCAGACTTTTACACAGTGTTGTTCGGGCTTTCTCGTTGCTCGGGCATAGCAGCTCAGATTATCGATGAGCGTTACAACATGAGAAACGGCAAGGGAGTACCGATCTACCGGTGCAAGTTCATCACAGAGAACCAACCTGCTCGATAACATGTCTATCAATTGAGGTGCTCTTTTATGAACACCTCGCCACTGACATTACCCAATTCACAAATTATGGAGAAATAGAATGAAGTTGCATGAGTATCAGGCGAAACAGCTGCTTGGTCGTTACGGAGTCGCCGTACCCCCTGGGTTCGCGGCTACAAACATCGACGAAGCAGTCGCAGCAGCTGAACAATTAGGCGGTGGTTTCTGGGTTGTGAAGGCTCAGGTTCACGCAGGTGGTCGTGGTAAAGGCCGGTTTATAGAAGAGTCATCGCCTCAGGTTATTAGTGATGTCTTGGCTGGAGCCGCAGATGTTCCAGGTAAGGGTGGGGTTCAACTCTGCCGTTCTATCTCAGAGGTGAGAGCCGCGGCTACTTCTATGCTAGGTAATACTCTGGTAACCAAGCAGACAGGCGCTGCTGGTGTTCAAGTAAACACGATTTACGTAACTGGTGGTGCTGACATTGAACGTGAGTTCTACGTCGCGGCCCTATTGGATCGTCAAACCTCCAAGGTCGTTATCATGGCTTCAACAGAGGGTGGTACCGAGATTGAAGAGGTGGCAGAGGAAAATCCGGATGCAATCTTCAAAGTACAGATAGACCCAGTAACGGGACTTGGTGGATGGCAGGCTCGCGAGCTGGCTTTTAAGCTTGGCTTGGAGGGTAAATCTGTCCGTAAAGCGGTCAAACTTCTTCAAGGTCTCTACAACTGTTACGCGGCGACCGATGCCGACATGTTGGAGATAAATCCACTCATTCTCACACCAGATGGAGACGTTGTCGCACTAGATGCAAAGATGAGTGTTGATAGCAACGGTGCATATCGCCAAAAAGAGATCGTAGAGATGCATGATGCCTCTGAAGAGGATCCATCTGAAGTTGAGGCTGCTCAATTTGGGCTGAACTTCATCAAACTCGATGGAAACATCGGCTGCATGGTAAACGGTGCTGGACTCGCGATGGCCACAATGGATATCATCAAACTCTACGGCGGTGACCCCGCTAACTTCCTAGATGTAGGGGGTGGGGCAACCAAAGAGGCCGTTACGGCGGCGTTCAAGATCATCTCAAAGGACGAGAATGTAAAGGCTATAATGGTCAACATTTTTGGTGGCATTATGAAGTGCGATGTCATCGCAGAGGGTGTGATAGCCGCTGTAAAAGATGTTGGGCTTGACATGCCCCTTGTCGTCCGACTTGCGGGGACCAACGTCGACTTGGGTAAGAAGTTACTGAACGACAGTGGCCTCGCGATTTCAACAGCAGACACCATGGCCGATGCCGCGAAAATCGCGGTTGAATCTATAGCTTAGTTTAGGAGAGAATAGATGTCAGTTTTAGTAGATAAAACAACGCGCCTTATCTGCCAGGGAATCACGGGATCAGCTGGTGCATTCCACTGTGAACAGATGATGAACTACGGTACCAATTTGGTTGCAGGTGTCACCCCAGGAAAGGGAGGACAGGTGTTCAACGGGTCGGTCCCGATCTTCAACACTGTAGCTGAGGCCAAAGCGGCCTCAGATGCCAACGCAACAGTCATTTTCGTACCGCCACCGTTTGCCGCCGACGCAATCTGTGAGGCTGTCGACTGTGGTATTGAGCTTATAGTTTGTATCACTGAAGGGATACCTGCAGCCGATATGGTGAAAGTTCATGCCTACATGGAGGGCAAAAGCTCCAGAATGATAGGGCCTAACTGCCCTGGTATCATTACCCCAGATGGCTGTAAGATAGGTATTATGCCTGGTCACATTCATAAAGCCGGGAACATAGGGGTTGTCTCTCGCTCTGGTACATTGACCTACGAAGCAGTTGGTCAGTTGACAGCTATTGGGTTGGGTCAGTCCACCTGTATTGGAATCGGTGGAGATCCCATTATCGGTACAAATCACACCGATGCTCTGAAGCTCTTCAACGAAGATCCCGATACCCATGCAGTTATAATGATCGGTGAGATCGGTGGTGATGCTGAGGAAAAGGCCTGTGCATGGGCTAAGGTCAATATGACCAAGCCAGTTGTCGGCTTTATTGCAGGAGCCACAGCTCCTCCAGGTCGTAGGATGGGGCATGCTGGAGCTATTATTAGTGGTGGTAAAGGTACCGCTGAAGCTAAGTTTGCTGCCATGGAAGACGCCGGAATCCACGTGGTAAGGAGCCCTGCAGATATGGGCAAGAAATTGCTTGAGATTATAGGTTAGACCTAGTTTGTGAAGGAAGTCGGCAGAGTTAATCCTTAAGTTCAATCTGTACTGATTTAACTTCGACTAAAGTCATGTAATACTGTGTCTAATAATAATAATTACTAGGCTTAATTTTGATTGTTTTGGTCAATAGGAGTCATTTTATTAACGTGTGACGTCAGTTGATAACTATGATATGACGGAGTTTCATTTACACAATAGAGGTCGTAATGCGCATTAATGTTGTTTCTATATTAGCTTTGTCTTTGATTGTAGCGGGGTGTGGTAAGCGGATTGAAGATACTGCACTCATTGACACAGCCACGACTGACACAGGTACAGCCACGACTGACACAGGTACAGCCACGACTG
>CAWVYO010000059.1:0-15017 GCA_963934385.1 uncultured bacterium | reverse complement strand
GCCCCCTTCTGTCCCGCTGCTGAATATAGGAGAACGTATCCCCGCGAAGAGTACTATCAAACTCAGCCTCTACCCCCTCGCGCCCCCGACCCGTGTGATTTACGAGCCCTAAAACTTGTGAGGCCAAATCGCGCCCTGGGTAAAACCTCGGCTGGACTGCACGACTCCACAACACTCCTCTTGGAGCCAGACCTCGGACCTCTTCCAACCTCGACGGCTCTAACTGTTGGAGTAGAGTGACGTCCTCCCTGTGGTTTCTACTCAGCTGTGTTCGCAAAAACTCAACATCCAGCCCCAAGCGATTAGACAACTCCATGGACAGGTCTTCAATTAATCCAGGATCTAAAATAGAAGGGTTAGCATGGAGTGATGGCATCTCTACAGTGGTCGCCAAAATCCGCCCGTCACTTGAGACAATGTCACCACGTGGGGCATCGATTGTCACGAATTGCTGAAATTGTCGTGAGGCCTGAGCCATTAACCGCTCATCTGGGAGCAGCATCAACACTCCAGCCCTCATGCACAATAATAAAAACAGGGCGAGCATACAGAATTTCACGACTGACATACGCCACATCGCCCGCTCCATCACAACCCTGGGGTCTTCGGGGCGCGGTGGTATCCTACCTGGCGTAGCTAGGGGCTTGTAACCGTACACCCCTCTTTTATTGTCGTTTATCGTCATCTGAGGTCTACAACCTCTAAGCCATCACTGGCGACGAGCTCCATCTGAGACGCCGCACTAGACACTCTCACCAGTGAGAGACGAGACGCCATCTCTAGCTCTAGGCGACTCTTCTCAACCTGTAACGTATTGTACTGGGTGATAACCGAGTCCAATGCTTTAGCGGAGTCGCGCACGTCTATTCTAGACCATACGTAAAACATGAGCGTCGCGACAAACATCAAGGAGAACAGCAGGTATCTAATCAACCCACCTAAAGGAATAGCACCTACACTAGGGCGGGTGAGATCCGCGCCGACCGAGCCAGCTGCTAAGCGTTGGCTCCACTCCATCGACAGGTCTGCCTCATGCTCCGCCATTACAGCCACTCCACACTTCGAAGCCTCGCAGAGCGAGCCCTCACGTTATCACTTTTGCCTTTCAGAGCCCCTCGTTTTAGTAGACGGGCCTTAGGAGCTACCACTGGATTTCCAAAGGCGTCTCTCTCGCCGTCAACGCCGGCCATATCGAAGAATGAACGCTTGACCATCCTGTCTTCCGCTGAATGAAATGAGATGATTGACGCGATACCACCTGAGTTCAATAGGGACGGGATCATGGATAGAAGAGCACTTAGTTCACCCAATTCGTCGTTCACAACAATACGTATCGCCTGAAACGAACGGGTAGCGGGATGAATCCTGCTGCGTCGACCCCCGAGGGCATCAGATATAACATCCGCCAATTGAAGAGTGGTAGTGAACGGACGATTGTCAACAATGGCCCCTGCTACCTTCCAGGGAGACCTTACATCACCGTAGCTCCTAAGAGCGTCACAGAGCGCTTGACGGTCTACACTGTTCACATAATCGGCTGCTGTAGCGCCTACACATGGACCCATACGCATATCGAGTGGACCCTCCCTTTGAAAAGAAAACCCCCTTTCCGCCGAATCAAGTTGATGGGAGGAGACCCCGACATCAGCAACGATTCCAGAGACGCGCTCCTCGCCCTGCTCACGCAGAATTCGAGTGATATCTGAATAAGAACCTTCACACGCAATAAATCTTTTACCGAACACTGCGAGTCGCTTTGTCGCCGCAACTATAGCCGCTGGATCTCTGTCGATCCCAATCACACGGACATCATCTCTACTGTTAAGGACCGCTTCACTGTGACCGCCACCACCTAAAGTACAATCTACAACTACGCCTGCAGGGACAGATCCCAGCGCCGCCACTACTTCTTCACGAAGTACGGTGATGTGTTCAAACCCCCCGCTCAAGCTACCCCCCGGAATTAATCGTTTTACTGTCGGAGTTTTGAGACATAAGCCGGGCCTCTTGATACCGCTTGATAGACCAAATCTCGATCCAGTCGAGTACCGAAACAAGGATACATTCTCCAGAGAGTCCGCATTCTTCTCGGAGCATTTGAGGAACCCTAACTCGTCCCTGCCCGTCAATTTTACATGTGTCTGCGCCCCAGAGGTATGCCCTCTGAAGCCGTGTAGTGTCTGGGTCGAACGGGTTGAGGGCCCTGATTGGATCCTCAATACGCGCGGCGAAATAATCGGGCGTGTACCCCCTAATCCCCCCATCGAAATTTGTGAGCACCAACTCATCAACCCCAGATTCCTTCATCTTTCTTCGAAGGTGAGCTGGGAATGCAAAACGCCCCTTATCATCGAGCGTAATGGTGACTTGACACCGCTCTCCGAGCATTCTACTTCTCCCTGACTACAACTTCGACTTCAACCAACCACAACAGCTACTATCAACCTACGATCCACCATACTCCACTGTGAACCATCTTCAACCATTTTGATCCATTTTATTTCATCCGACGGGACATAAACAGGTAAATACCTGAAATCACAAAGTTAACTTTCGATTATTTGTTGGGCTTTTTTACAAACCTCGCAAGAGCGCAATTGGTCAATGTCGACAAAATCTCGCGCAAATTGACTTATGAAGCCCAATATGTGGTGCGAAGTGGAATAGAGGTCTGATCTGGATTAGGTAGCACTTGTGACCGCACTAATAAAGAACATTGCTAACAACAAAAAAGCGCGACATGAATTCGAGCTCTTGGATAAATTCGAAGCGGGCTTATGCCTTCTTGGCAGCGAGGTAAAGTCCCTCAGGCAGGGAAATGGCACAATAAAAGAGGCTTGGGTTAGGTTCGAAAATAGAGAAGCGTGGCTCGTTGGAGCGAACTTTAAACCATATGAGTACGCTACACACGTCAACCACGAACCAATGCGCCCCAGAAAACTTCTACTAAATAAAAAAGAGATCAAGAAGCTTAGGGCTGGCACAAGAGAAAAAGGGCTAACGATAGTACCCCTGACTCTGTTCTTTAAGGGACCCTACGTAAAGTTAGAGATAGCGCTTGCCAGAGGGAAAAACATCCACGACAAGAGACAGAGCCTAAAGCAAAAACAGGCCAAGCGGGACATTAGCGACCGACGCAGGTGATGATTACCGCTAAGTCTTGGTAGACTATTCTAAAGACACGGGATAAATCGCTCTCCACTTGGAGACTTACATATGCGAAAAGCTGAAATAGGTGCTGTACTTGGCGCAGGAGCACTTCTTGCCCTTGCCGTAAAATTTGCACTAGACGGTGACACCCCCAACGCCATGTTTACTGGATTAGCGGCCCTCTGTGTTGGGGCAGCGGGCGCCTTAAACAGAGCCCCTATGCTCTCGGGAATGATCGCCTCAATAGGAGGCGTGACTTGCGCAGGCTACCTCTCTTTCTTCAAAGAGACCGCGATGGGCCAATGCAGGGGCGGAGTCTGGAACTGTGATCTAGTCACAAACTCAGACATGGCACAAATAGGCGGGATTCCTACAGCTGTGTTCGCATTTGGATTTTATGTAGCCATGACGGCAGCATGCTATTCAGGCTGGAAAAGCAACAGCGCGAGAGCGGTTACCACTCTCACTTCTGGGGCTGTGATCGCGGCAGTAGCATCCGCATACATGGCCTACCAAAGCAAGATGGTTATCGGCGCATGGTGCCTCTTCTGTGTTGGGCTTTACGGCGTAGCTGGAATATTGGTGATATCGGCCATAGGTGCAAAAAGACGCCAAAACAGCCCCGCTTTCACTGGTCTTTTCAACGGAGAAAACAAAGCCACATGGAGTGCATTCCCAGCAGGGATTGTCGCCTTCGCCGTGGGCGCAGCAATGAATTCGAATACAGTGTCAGTTACAGAAACAGTTGAAGCAGCCCCCATAACGAACCTCTACGAGCTAGCGCAGGCCCCAGTAGCTCTGACTGGCGATGAGCCTGTAATGGGACGCTTCGCGGCTGAATGGCTAGTGGTAGAGTTCGCAGATTTCAACTGTGGACACTGCGCAGAAGAGGCTGGCCCCACACAAGAGGTTGTTAGCGGACACGACAACGCAAAACTAATCCACAAAAACTACGCCTTTCTAGGCGAAGGTTCAGTAATGGCCGCAGCGGCGTCTACATGTGCATCCAAACAAAACAGATTCTGGGAGATGGCAGGACATCTATTCAATAACGCCCCCACTAGTGAAAGAAGCGCTGTGGACTTTATTGCTGTAACAATGGCTGGACTCGACTCAGATCTCTACACTGAATGCATGGCGGACCCTGCAACAGCCGCAATTGTTACGGCAGAACGTGAGGCTGGCACAAACTCAGGCGTTCAAGGCACCCCGACCCTATTTGTGAACCTTGGAACTCAGACTGAAGGTAACTGGATCCGAGTGATCGGGGGACCCGATGCCCTTGAGAGGATTCTGGTGGCTGCCGAGAACGGAGAGGTTCTCACCACAGCACAGGCTCAATGAGCGACTGGCTGTCAGTCTCAATTGAGCTAAATCGCGAGCTCGTTCCCATCTTTACAGATGGAGCCTTAAAGCACGGGGCGGGCGGAGTTGAAGAACAACCGGCAGACGGCGAAACACTTATCCTCACTCAACCCTGGGAAAGGCCAAGCCGCGAAGCAGTGTCCCCGCGATGCCGGGTTACGGCTTGGGTGAAACCCGAGGTCAGAGAAGAACTAATTGCAACACTCTCATCCCACCTCAACGTAGAAGATCTAGAATTTGAACTCGCCATTGAGGAAGACTGGGAAGCAATGTGGAAACGACATCACCACAGGATTCCTATTTCTGAAAACCTAACAATCTCACCGCCATGGGATGCAGAAGATGGCGATCTAATCATTCCACCAGGCAATGCCTTCGGAATAGGAGACCATCCGACCACCCGTGCGTGCCTCGAGGCTATCGACGAACTATCCGACAGTCTGTCCACCTGTCTTGATGTGGGGTGTGGGTCGGGAATCTTGGCTCTTGCAGCCGCACTACGCGGTCTCGAAGTTGACGGGTTCGACATAGATCCCACCTCTGTAGAGACCGCCGCCAAGAACGCTGCGACCAATAACCTAACAGTGAGATTTTCAACCAAAAGTTTGGGTGACTTTACGACACCTCGTGATTTGGTGGTAGCAAACCTCTTCGCAGAAGTTCTCACAGCGATGGCTCCCGAATTAATTAGACTTACAGGAAAGCACCTAGTATTGGCTGGAATAATGGAATCAAAAGCCAGCAGTGTAATGGAGCTACTAAACCCTCACCTGACCCTCATGTCGGCAACGACAACAAATGAATGGACATGCTTGCGATATAGAAATGACCAAAAGATTTAGAGCAAATGAAATAGGCACAAATGGTGACCAGACAACTCTATCAAAGGAGGTCTCGCATCATCTACTAAGAGTTTGCCTGACGCCGCGCGGAACCAGAGTACGCATTTTCGACGGCGCTGGCGCCGAAGCGTTGGGAACGCTGTCAGACGTTAAGGACGGACTGGCCGTAATCACGATAGACGAAGTACTAGAAAAAACCCAACCTGGGCATGAGCTTATCCTAATTCAAGGCATGCCCCGAAAGCCGGCCCTTGAAAGGATTGTACGCATGGCCACAGAACTCGGCGTCACCGAAATACGATGCTTTGTCGCCAGCAGGACTGTAGCGAACAAGCCACACACGGAACGGTGGCAATCTATCGCCACATCGTCAGCCGCCCAATGTGGACGAGATGATCTACCAACAATCAAAAACTACAGTGACATAGGGGAGGCCATGACGGGCCTGCCAACAGGCGACAAGTGGCTGCTCTCGCCCAATGATTCAGACTCCACCCTAAAGTCTGCACCAGTAGCCCTACTAATAGGACCTGAGGGCGGGCTCACGCCCGAAGAGGTAGCTATAGCCATCGAAGCGGGATTTGCACCCAAAAACATAGCGCCAAACACGCTCCGTTCAGACACAGCCGCCGTGGCTGCACTAACGTTAGCGATTAATTTCCAGCTATAACTGCCTGAACAGAAATGGTCTGAGAACCAAAAAAATCGTCTGGAGTAGAGTCCGTAGCTGTCGCTGTGAACCTGAATGGGGTGATAGGGCAAGTATAGTCACTGCAGATGGCAGAGTAATTCCCCGTCATACTATCAAAAGGTGCTGAAGAGACGGACGTATAAGCAATGTCAGCCCGGTCACCTGTTAGATAATCAGTGCCATGCATAACCCCTTCTCTCGCCCTTATGTGAGCGTTCTCGCTAGCCCAAGTAACCGTAAATAGGTGAACTAAACTCATAAGGATCATCATGATCATGAATGCAAGCAACATAGTCTCGACGGCGGCTTGACCGCGCCGGCATTTAGTGCCTGATAAGATTAGCATAATCTATCCCATACGCCTGAGCTATAGTTGCAACTGGTGTACGAATCGTAGCGGAGCCATCCCACTCATGAACACCCGCTAGTCGAGCTCGATAGGTTGGCTGAATGTAAGCCTCGGGCAACATGAATGCTATTGAGCGCTCGACTGGCAAGCCGTAGTTTCCGGCGGCTATACCGCTAGTGGACCCATCACCCAAATAAATAACCGTAGGGCCGACGGATCCATCGAAGGGCTTGGCGACCGCTAGAGCGACCATACGATCACTCTCACCGCCGTCGCTTGAGCCACCAAAATAACCGCCGTCATTTCCACCAGGTGCATATGCAATATCTAAATAAGTACCCGACATAGTCCCAGAGGCCTCAGCCATGACCCAAACGTCGGGGTCGCGATCGTCTTTCACATAGTAGCTAGAGACTGACACAATAGGCGATGGCACCGCTGGCATATAGCAGCACCCCGTAAAGCATGGACACAGTGGGCTTACCCAGTAGTTAAAGTTGGTGGTGAGACGGCTGAAGTCGGCGATCGCCGCCACCACGCCATCTACAGAATAGGCGCCTGGCGCCGTTGCAGAGCCCGAATAACCCTCGAAAAATTCACCGCTTATACCCGAAACATTCTCATTCATTGTGTACTGACCAGCAGCTATAGCATTGGACACAGAGGCACTATAGCTTGCAGTAGCCTGAAATTCGGCGGACATTGCATCCATAGTGGCGCTACAACTGGATATAATTTCTTCCGCTATAGGGTGAATAGGCTGACAATCGCAAGAAGGAGGCATCCATGGCTCACCACCCTCAAGCATCATCCGGCACCGCTCCGCTTCCTTTAGAATATCGTAGTTTACGGCTGCGAGCCGGTTCATCACCTGAGCCTCTCGGTAGGCTGCAGAAAAAGCACCTAAATCGGCTGCTGACTGAACACGGATCTTATCGTTTACCAAGATCCCAATATTTGTCACGAACGCTACAAAGATCACCATAGTAAACAAAGACAAGGCGATTAGAATCGCCGACTGTCCCGAGCGACTGCGCAAGGACAGAGCCGCAGCGGGCTTCACCGACCGACAGTCACGGACATTGAGAAGCGACATTAGTTACACTCCAATCGATTGTCAGTGTAAACAGCCGCCGACACACCTGTTTGACTAGAGAAGTTCCTGCCTTCATATTGGCACTCAGGCGTCCCTAGGCTCACAGTCATATCAACAGTCATATCCTGTCCCATGACCTGTGCGAACCCTGGCATCTGAGCCTCCCAAGGGAGAGTTCCTGTCACCCCTGAACCAGACGGCAGAATAACTAAAGAGGCATCGGACGTAACATTACCTGTAAATAATTGAAGCTCTACATCCGTAGGTGATTCGTTGGCCTGTACAGCTCGTGCGCCCATAAAAGTGGCGTAATTCACATAGTGAACTCCACCCAAGTAATATGAGAACTCAATCACAGCGAAAACCAACGCAAAAATCAGCGGCAGCATTAAAGCCAACTCGGTCACCGCCTGACCTCCCCGTTTTCTGTGATTCATCATGCCAAATAATAACGCAAGAATCGCGCCGCCTTTGCCTAAGGGAGGAACAATAGAGAAAACACAGATAACTTGAGACGCTAGCACACGTAGTCAAACGCAGGACTGAGCGGCAACAGCACGAACTAATACTGCCCGAACACACCACTCTATTGTTTAACGACCAAGCTAAAACCAGAGCCCACATGTGGCGCTATTGGTGAGAAGATACCCCAGCTACTGAGACTCAAAAGCCCCACTCAAACGATGTAGCGTCAATCAACCCTACCTGCGGCGACGAATCAGCACAGCACCCAGCCCAAACAGAACTGCACCAAACCTAATTGGCGCGGCAGGGACCGATGAGCACCCACCAGGATCGTCATTCACAACCAGTCTTACGAATTGCTCATCGTTAAGCCCGTTAGTTGGGTAGACCGCTATCTCGGCGAACTCCCAAACCTGGTTCCCATCTTCATCTTGTACAACAACGAACACAGAGAAGAGCTGACCACGAGACGAACTGTGCAGTTCTGGAGCGGTCCAAGTGACCACTTCTGCAGTAGGATCGTCGATCAAACCACCCTCACTACCAACTGACCAAGCCCAAGAAAGGTCCTGACCATCGGCGTCAAACACAAACATTGAGAGGTCTAATGTCTCACCTTCCTCAACAGCCGTCCTTTCCATATAAACGCCACCGACAATCACAGGCTTCGTGTCTATTTCAATGCAGTTGTCGAAGCTGTCCTGTAAACCATTGCAGTTGTTATCGAGACCGTCACAGACCTCCAACGCACCTGGGTTTATTTCGTAGTCAGTGTCATCACAGTCGTTGTTGACCTCTGAATATCCATCTCCGTCATCGTCAAACAGCGAGGTCCCCTCGTCGACCACCCCATCACAGTTGTTGTCGGCATGGTCAGCCATCTCAGGCGCACCAGGATAGCTACTGGAGTCTTTATCATTACAATCGCCATCATCTTCACTAAAGGTATCACCGTCATCATCGTAGCCAGAAGTACCCTCATCGATCAGAGTATCGCAATCGTTATCAAGACCGTCTGCCAACTCTGACGACATTGGGTAGACGCTTGAGTCCTGATCGTCACAGTCATACATCTCGCCCGACTCAGCGTCGCCAAACCCGTCACCATCGTCATCCGACGACGGGAAGGATGAGCGAATGAGAACAGGCACAGACGCATACGCTGTAACCTCGGATGCATCTGTTACTGAAACCAGCAATGTGTCTACGCCAGCGGGCATAGCTGTTGTGTCTATCTCAACAACGACGTGACCTGACTCTTCTGTTGGCTTGCAATTCGCAACAGACACACCATCCATCAGGAACATGCTCTTTACCTTACAAAGTAAAGATGTCGCGGGCTGGTTAACATCAAACACCTGTAACTCAACGACCAAAGGATCGGAGTTAGAATGCATGTAACCTGGTGATGGTGAATACAATACAACCGTAGGTGGCTGATTATCCGGGTCGACCCCCGTGTTTCCCTGTAGTGTAACAGCGATCTCAGGGTTGTCAGGATCGGTTGAGGCAACAGTCATAGTACAGAATGCGCTCGACTGATCTAGAGGCACAAAAGACAACTCTATAAGACTCGTCGTCTCTGGAATTAAATCCAAACCGGCTGAATATGACCACTCGACACTAAACGCTTCGTCACAATTATCCGACAGATACGGAACACCGAGAAGTAGGTCAGCGTCTCCCCTATTTGAGACATCTACGTATTGAGTTACCGTTTCGCCAGTCCAAACATGACCGAAATCGACAAGTCTAGGCTGAACAATGGCGACTCCGCGACCCATAAGACCTGTTCCAGACATGTAAACAATCTGCCTAGAGGTGTCTAGATCTGCAAACCAAGCTGGCTCACCATCCTCAACCACCTGCTCGGTCGTCTCGATAATTACCGAACCATGCACTTCTCCAACGTTTATTGGATCAAACCCAACACTTACCGAGACTCTACAATCAGGTCCCAAGATAAAAACTTCAGACTCCTCAGGAGTTCCGCCTGTCTCTTCGTGCACCCCTGTGTCAACCGCACCAGTTCCGTGGGAATCCTTAGCATCCGCAGTAGTGCTAATTCCTGTGTCACTACCCTCTGGGCACACTATGGAATTTTCATCCAAGAATACTGAAAAAGAATCCGTGAATCCAGCACCCTGGTATACTGCGGAAATACCCATTGGAAGGTGACCCAAGTTTTGAATAGTGAACGACTTGTACTCCCCATCTCCATATTCGACCTCGCCGAATTCTATCAACTCAGAGCTAACGACTAGCTCTGGGTATTCGAGTAGAAGTGGGATCACAGGTTCGCTCTTGCAGCCAAAAAGAACCACAAAGCTAGCGGACGTTAGCACCATTATTTTTTTGCTCATTACGTACCCTCAAAAACAAATATTTACTCGATGAATAATAGCGCAGTGTTCACCAAAATGTGGAACTTTCCGCTCGAAACACGATTTGAAAGCAACATTTGCTACAATAGGTGACCCGATTTATTACGTTTTGTCGCAAGGTAACCAGCGTTGTGTTTGTTGGGCGGGGTAAGAAGCGGCAAGACTCCATCCACGACAACGCCACAGTCACTCAAACCCTCAATTTTCTTGGGATTGTTGGTGAGCAACCGAACACTATTCACACCAAGACAACAGAGCATGGCTGCTGCAAGATCGTATTTGCGAAGGTCGTCGGGAAAACCTAGAGCGATGTTGGCTTCGACAGTGTCCAACCCCTCATCTTGTAGGGCATATGCCCTTAATTTATTAAACAGACCAATCCCACGACCCTCCTGTGGAAGATACAAGACGACACCACATTCAGATTTACCGATGAAGCTCAACGCCTGCTCCAGCTGGTCTCTACAATCACAGCGAAGACTTCCAAGCACATCTCCGGTAAAACATTCGGAATGAACCCGGGTAGCTACAGAGTCGACTCCATTAATGTCGCCCTTCACACAAGCGATTAGCTCCTCTCCAGTTTCAGACTCAAACGCGACCAAGTTGAACTCGCCAAACTTGCTAGGGAGCCTAACATCGGCCACTTGAGAGATACTGCACTCACATCCTTGATCTGAGATATTTTCTTCGGGACTACTCACGGTCAATGATCTCCGGTAATACACACTAGTAGCAAGGCGCTACATACTAATAACCTGAATTAGCTCTAAAGAAAGGTAATCAAAAAGTTGAAAGGCGATCCTTGAATCAACAAAGATCGCCTTTTAAACAATGACTCCACGCCTACAAATGGCGTAGACCACCATATTAGTCGTTCAAAGCCTCTTTCAGACCCTTGCCAGCACGAAAGACGGGAATCTTACGCTCTGGGACCTGAATAACTTCGCCACTTTTCGGGTTGTGACCTTGAAAAGCGTTTCGACGAGAAACTGTAAAGGTGCCGAAATCAGAGATAGTCACCTTGTCACCTGAAACCAATGCATCTTGAATGGCACCAGTGATGATGTTGATGTAGTTCGCCGCGCGAACCTTTGGGATAACTGCTCGCTCTGAGAGGACTTCGGTTAAGTCTGCCTTGTTCATAATAACTCCAAATATTGTAAATACTATAAATAGTGTAAAAAACGATATGAAGGTTCAAGCTTGTCTTTCAGCCGACTACCGTGAGGTTATCCTAACCTAAGAAAAATACCGTTCAAGCGATTTTCACCGTTTTACCAGTAAAAAACTATCTAGGCGATGACAGCGAGCATGGCGATTATGAAAAAAATAGATCTAGCCATTATCTATAATGCAAATAATATAAATAATCATTAAATGCGTGTTAGATTAAACTCGTAACTGGCGACTTAAGCCACCCTCCACGAACCTGTATAGCGCTAGGTAATACCTCAAACCGGGCAGGTACTACACCTGGCTGCTCTCCATCCAACTCCAACAGAGCTGGTGCGCCATTGAGAGGCTTCACCTCAATCCAGGAGGGCTGATACTGCTCGACACCTGCCACTGTGCCTATTCTTCCACCAAACAACTTCCACCCATTCAACATTGACGAAAGAACCGGCATGCTTGGTAGTATTGATAAATCGAATAGACCGTCGAACATTGAAGATCCCTTTGTAAGTCTCATACCGCCACCACACCAGCCACCATTCATGGCGAAACCTGACAACACCTCTCCCTCCCACTCACCATCGCAATCACCACCACCCCAGCGAATAGAAACTTCCACCGGGCGATAGCTAGCGAGAGACGAAAGGGTCGCAACGGCAAAGCTGGCTTTCCCACCAAGCCTCTTTGAGCCAGCATTAACCCGCTGCACTACGTCGCCGTTTGCGCCAAACCCAGCGCTGTTAATAAAGCAGCGCGACACCTCGACACCCTCGCTATCCACAAAAGTGGCGTGCCCAACATCTGCAAACAGAGTCATACCGGTCGAGGCAATCCACAAGGCACCTTCAACACGCGAAGGTATATATAAAGACCTTACTAAGTCAGATCCAGTCCCCAATGGAATTACGGAAAACACCGTCCTGCGCGCACGATTAACTTTTCCGTCAAACATCCCATTTACTACTTCGTTACAAGTCCCATCACCGCCAACGGCCGCAACGATATCCAGACCTTCCTCTATTGCCTCTGTTGCCAGAATAGAAGCATGACCAGGACCCTCCGTAACGGCAACGTCCCACTGCTCAAACGTGCTATCCAGTGCCCTCTTGAGCCTCGAAAGACCTTCTCCTGCCTTACCACCGCCAGCAGCAGGGTTTACAATACACCGAATACTCTCACTCTTGTTACGCGTACGTAGATCTGAATCACTCATGGGCACCTCTTTACCCACATATACTCACAAACCCGACAGATTGAAAGTTGTTAAAAAAAAGGGGCCCGATACAAATCAGGCCCCTTACTTGCGATTCTCGGTACGGGGGTAACTTCCCGCCAAACTAAGTCCGCGTCTCCGAACCCATACAGAAGCACTTATCATGCCAACTGCCTAGGCAGGAGTGTAACCAACTACCATTACGCACATTTGCTTAATTAACGACACGTAAATAAATAATTAGAACAAAAAAACCACGACAACTTTGTCGTGGTTTTCTAAATAGACCTATGTTCGGCGACGTGAGCCAACCTGTCCGCCAACTCCCAAGGGCACTCTAGCGGATAGAACCACCTACCACCCGGAACATACTCTACTGTCACATCCTTAACTGTTGCAGCCCATGCCTCAACCACCGCCTTTGGGTGCATTCTGTCAGAATCACCCCATATTACATGAACAGGTGCCGAAACTGGTACCTCTTTAATCTGAGACGTTAGCTTGAACAAAGCCAACATCCCTTTGCGCTGCTCTTTAGTCGCAAAATATGGTGCAATCATATTATCAACAACGGCCTTATCCATTACGTATGGATTCTTAACAGCCCTCCGTAGCCCCAATGACGATCTAAAGAACCATGAGCCCAACCCAAGCCTTGTCGCCCCCGTGATAATTGTTTTAGGTAGCTGACTAGCCTGAGAAACGGTAGCGCCTACCGAGAGCTGACCATTCGTAATCACCTGAAGACGAACGCAGTCTGCACCAACAGACAAAGCAAAGGGAACAGCTTCGCCATGAGAGACTATGATTGAGGACCCCAATTCCGAAGCTATCTTATCTAACCGACCTACAATATCTGCGAACGTACCTTTAGGTATCATAGGAAATTCCACGGCTACCGTGCGTCTTGGCGCGAGGCGCCGCTGGACAGTCGCCCACATTACAGCAGAGCCAGGAGGGCCAGCCACAAACAAGATTGGGTCGCCCTCACTGCCTAAACCATATGCAGTGTGACCTAAAATATTTTTCTCAAGGAGCTTTTCTGGCGTGTAGTTCATTGTTACTTGATAACTCAGTTGCACTCTCCCAGTCGACGTAAAGAGTTCTACACAATAGAAAAGCCCAACAGACGCTTTCGGGAGCAATAGCAAATGTTTGATCTAATCATAAAAGAGGTCACCATAGTAAGACCAACAGGCAGGCAACTCTGCGATGTTGCCATACAAGATGGTAAAATCTCTTACATAGGAAAAAATACTGGTGGCTCGTCCGCCCAGACAATTAACGGTAGCGGATTTTTACTGCTCCCTGGGGCTATCGACACACACGTTCACTTTAGAGACCCCGGTCACCACCACAAAGAGGACTGGAGCAGCGGGTCAAAGGCTGCCGTATCGGCCGGTATCACAACTGTTATGGAGATGCCGAACACATGGCCCGTGACGGTATCGCTAGAGAGGTTCTTAGAGAAGCGTGAGATCGCCAAAGACAAATCTCTCTGCAACTGGGGCATATGGGCTGGCACTAACGGCGACAATGCAGATGAACTGAATCGAATGCGAGAGGCTGGCGCTGTCGGAACAAAAATCTTTATGGGCTCATCTACGGGTCCACTCCTCTGTGAGCCAGAAGGTATGCAGAGGATCTTCTCAATGGACAACCCGGGATTGATTGGGGTCCACGCCGAAGATGAAGCTATGCTTATTGAGACCAAGGCCAAGTTCAAAGATGATCCATGTCCAAGCCACCACCATGTGAGACCACCAAAGGCGGCCTTGGAAGCAGTCAGGCAGCTCTGCGAGCTCACAGAACAACACCAAAAGAAAGTGCATATTTGCCACCTATCAACACAGGTGGAATTAGAATTACTCAAATCTCAACAGTCTAAGTACATCACTGTCGAAGCCTGCCCTCACCACCTGTTTCTGTCAGCTGAAGGCTGCCACGAACTAGGAAACTTCTCTAAATGCAACCCCCCTGTGCGGAGCGAGAGTGATCGAGCCGCGCTCTGGGCTGCGCTTGTTAATGGTGAAATCGACACAATAGGTTCAGACCATGCGCCACACACCAAAGAGGAAAAGCTCGTGGAATACTGGCGAGCCCCTTCTGGACTTCCAGGCGTCGAGACCTCGCTCCCACTGATGTTACACGCGGCTCACCAGGGTCTTATTTCTTACGAGCAAATAGTATCGCTAATGTGCGCACGACCCGCCGAGATCTTCAGGCTGCCGACAAAGGGGGCTATTGAGGTTGGGATGGATGCAGATCAAATCCTCGTTAGAGATG
>CAWVYO010000058.1:0-15251 GCA_963934385.1 uncultured bacterium | reverse complement strand
GTCACAGTCAGTGTCCACGCCGTCGCAGTACTCGGGTGCACCTGGGTAAGTGGTATTAGAGGTGTCGTCGCAGTCGGATGAATCAGCGATCCATACGCTAGATCCGTAGCATGTGACGTACGTGGTGTTAGCGTCTCCGTAACTGTCGCCGTCAGAGTCTGAGTACCATGTAATGGTGTCTAAGGCGTCGTCCTCATCCAGTATATTGTCACAGTCAGTATCCACGCCGTCGCAGTACTCAGGGGCTCCAGGGTAAATAGAGGCATCGTTGTCATCACAATCTGTATCGGAGTAACCATCCCCATCATTGTCTGTATTATTATTTGTGATGCTAAACCCGCCTACCGAGCTGCCGTCACTAGACCCCCATGGGTAGGCGCCGTCTTCCTCATAATAAAATCTAGTTACGAAATAGTTAGAGGAATCATTGGAGTCGAAACCATGAAGAACCTGATCACAACTATTGTCCGTAGTGTATGTTCCGTTGGCATTGAAACGTATTATCAGACCGCCGCCAGCGAAGGTGAATGGTGCATCAACCGTGTACTCTAGCTCGTAGTCTCCAACCACGGAATTCCCTCTGGGTGAGGCTGCAGTGCCAGACTGAACGATCTGAACAAACCCATTGGAGTCATCTTCTACGCCTCCATTGGTTGTTGTAGCAGCTAATGCGATATCCATAATGATATCGCTGTCATTTACAGCCCCTAAGTCAAAGGCGATAGTGTCGCCTATTCCCAGTGAAAAGGCGGGGACATTTTGATATACAAAGCCCTGGTAGGTTCCGTAATTGTTTACGTCGCCGTTTCCAAAAGGAATGCAGTTACTGGTGTAACCAGAATTACCAGTGACCGTTGTAGTGGAGGCATAAGCAACATTTAACGATGCGATCAGCACCCAACATAAAATAGGTTTAAGCATAATTATTGAGGCCCTCTTACTAAGTAACTAGAGTACTAAGAATAGAGGAAAAGTCACGAGAATGTCAAGGGCGTATTCGATTTAGTGGAGCCCTATTCTTCTTCTGGGAGATCCACTGGTGCCTCAAGCGCACCTCTAAGTATCCACTCTTCAATATTATCCAGTACCTCGTCGTCCATCATACCAGATGGCGGCATTATCTCTCCCATTCCGTCAGGGTTCACCATCTTGAGGAAAAAGAAACTTTCAATAGGCTGACCAGGGGTAATCCGAACCAACCCAGCAGCCTGTGCGTCTTCGTCGTCACAGTTCCCGTTGACTATTGAGTCGTAGGCACGGTCTCCCTCTAAGAACAGGTTTCCAGCGCCAACTGTGGCGCTATGACAGCCATCTACACACGAAACGGCGAACACATCGTCATAGAGCGCTTCGAAGGTCGCTGGGTCGTGGTCAGAGGTACAGGCGGAGACGCTAACGCCCACCAAGACTAATAGTGCTATGTAATCAACTCGAAGGGACAAGGAATACCTCAACTGAATCCGACATTTCGGTTTCGCAGGCGTCAGTTACCACGACTTCTACTGTTGCGCTACGATAGACAGCATCATCCATAGTCCCGACCTCTAAGACGACATACTCTCCAACGAGTTCCAAGGTGCCGTCGGACCTAACTTTTAGTGGTCTTGGCAGTGAATCGAACCCCCCCATATGTCCTTCGTCCGTTGTTACTGAGAAGGAGACTGTAGGGTTGTAAGGATCGGTAAAGTCCTCCCAAGTGCCTGGGTGTAGACCACCAGCGCGAAGTGCTCCAAAAACGTGAAAGCCACCTTGTGGACCGTTTTCAACGCCTAGATCCGCACCGTCCTCAACATCTTCGTAGAATACTGAGCCTGTACCTATTGTTAGGTAAGCCTCCTCGTCTGCGGCTAAAGCGCACGCCTCTTCAAGGTTGGTGCCTGTACACCCCATGATTAGGCCAGTGGTAGCTGTGATTACGATGTTTCTACAAAGGCTCAAGGTGCCTCCCATTCTGGATATTGTCTCAATGATAACCCCGAATTTTCCACTCTGGGGACCAACATGCTATTTACGGTGTCACAAGACAATGTAGCGGTGCCTTCATGCCCCATTGAAACCAGCGTGGTACAGCTCTCGTCCATTACTCTCGTAAGGTCATACTCGACCCCGTCGCCGTCTGGGACGATAAACCGACCAGAACCCCAGCCGACGGTCTCGTTGAAAATGTCCCAGTTGGACTCGTCGACTCGTATGTGGCACCTGTCACAAGGTTGACTCTCGGAGCTTGTAGTGTGTGGAACAATCGGGCCAAAGCCCATTCCGAGTGTGCCGTCCGCCGCGATTCTGACGGTCTCGTCGTAAAGTCGTCGTCCTGGGAGTTCCGAGTCGACATTCTCGGTGCATTCCTCGGTTTCGGGGTCGCAGTTTACGATTACTGTGACAAACATTTTCTCTTGAGGTGCCATTGGGGTGATTTTACCGTCTACACCTATTCCTAGAGCTAGATAGTCAAGGGTTACCCAGTCACGGCTACCGCCAACTGACCCTAAGTCACTAACCCCGTCAATTAAGCTGGTACCGTTAATTCTAGCGTCGATTGTTGGGTGACAGCCAAAGCAGGACTGAGTCCATGAGCTGTGGCATGCGTAGCACTCCAGTGAGTCGATGTGCATATCCTCATGAGCCACGGAATTGACTCCAGTAAGATTCAGGTCTGAGATCTGATTTAGTGTATGAGTTTCACCATCTAAGCGTCCCGTCATTACTGGATCGCCTGCACTATTGGTATAGAGCATGCGCATCATGTCCCCCGCCGTAGTGAAGAACTCACCGTTCTCATTGGCGTCTATTGGTGCATCTGGCATCCCGTGACAGTCCTCACACTCAACTCCAACTTGGTAGTCATGTGCGCTGTAAAGTTGACCGTCACCGTGGACATCAACCCCCATATGACAATCGACACATCCGATGCCGCCCGTATAGTGAATATCAGGTGGGGTCTCGTCTATATCGTTAGTAGTGTCCTCATCGTAAACAAAGAATCCTGGCTCTCGGGTATGCAGCGATTGAACCGAGAGTTCCATGTTCTCGGTCTCCTCGCCAAGTCGTCCAAGCTCTCTCACACCTCGGTACATAGTACCAATACGATTACCTCTATAGTGACAGTGTTCGCAGTTGTTATCTGGGATTGATGTTGTGAGTTGGTGAATAGCTGGATGTGAAGGATCGTCTGGGTTCACTGTTGGGTCGGACGAAAGTGAAAGTCCGTCGTCGTTGTAGACCATGTGGCAGCCAGCACAGCCAGACGACCTGAAATCACCACGAGCGTCGTTAGTTCCAAAGTTCCAAACGTGGCACTTAGGGCAACCTTTCTCGAGAAAGTGATCGATATAGTCCCCGAAAGTGGGGTCTAGATTAAGAGATGGAGGGGTGAGGGTCAGTAGCTCCCCGACAGTCCCTTCGGCACCAGTCCATTCAGGATCGTAGTGGTCTCGCACGGCAAAAATAGCTTCGCGGGTATCTTGCGATCCAGCGTAGTATCTCGTTTTGTTGAAGTGTCCTGCGAAGGTGGTCATAATTGATGTCGGAGCGGTCTCTACTATCGCCTCGTGACAGTCAGCTGAGCCACAGGTTAGCTCAGTCACTCGATAATCAGATGGGTTGATCCACTGAATGTATTCTGTGGGGATCTCATCCAACTCTATACTGGACATACTTCGTAGGTGGAGTGGGGAAGAGACGCCGTCTGGTAAAGCTACGTGAGCCTCTTGTATTGTGGCTCCATCTTCGTACCCGCCATGGCACTCTACGCATGAGAGCTCCACTGATGGGTGCGCTTCTTCGATACCACTGTTGTTTGGTGAATGGCATGCTACGCAGCCTTCTGTATTTATGGCAGTGTCCTCACCCCCACATGATTTACACCCAGGCAGAAAGGCGCTTGCAGCAATTAGAAGCGCTAGCAGTACTTTGTTAGTCACTAGTTTGTAGTTCGTTCTAAACATCTCGTATGCTCAAAAATATTAAGTCGCGTCCATATAACGAGACTTGTCCGCGGGTTCGCGTATATTATATGCCATTATTAAAACCTAGTCGCCCATAATGATTACTCTTAGTTTAGTAAATCGAGGAACTAGCCAAATAGTAATGGGTCTTTTTTTATAGCTCTAGGGCTAATTGAGTTTAAACGTGTTCTGTTGTAGGATCTTCTAGCTCTAACTGTATCTGGAGGTAACAGGTGTCTATGTTTGTAGCGTTTATGGTTTTTTTAAGTGGCGTAAACGCAGCTCAGGTTGAGGTGCCAATCGACGTGGGGGTTGGTCCAGCAATGGCCTCGTTCACAGGCCCGATGTCAGAAGGGGATGCGCTGCACTACGCGATCTCAATATCTGGAGCAGCTGTATTGGACCGAGAGTTTTTGCGAAGACACCGTAACCGAGTTCCTCAACAGTACCGTAGTATTGTGAACAGTATGGGCGAGGCTCGAATTGGCCATGCAGCTATACCAGACACAATTTATATTTCTCCCAATAGCCAAGGCACCTCTGTTTATGGTGCTAATTGGTCTCCTATAGGCATATCTATGCCACTGGTGAGCGGAAATGACTGGTTCAGCGCTGGGTTGAATACTGAACTGGTTGTTACTTATGCGTACATCAGTTCAGACGATGAAAACATTGGAACTAACCATTTTTTCCGACCAGGTCTGGGCGTAGGCGGAGGAATATCGCTGAAGATGTTCGCTGGCTTGAGCATAACCGCTGATTGGCGTTCAAGGTTTTATCCGCCCCAGGAGTTGGGTGGTTCGTTTCTGCAGTTAGGTCATGTTTCTGAGTCAGTGTGGCACATCGGTCAGGCGTCGTTTGAGCTCCACTATTTGTTCCCTATTATGATCAGCCTGTAGTACTATGTTTGGAGTATCGATTGTTTAAATTACAAAACTGGGATGTGTAAAGTGAAGTTTTTTATCGTGTTAGGCGCTCTTTTTACTGTAGGGTGTTCTGGTGATGGAGGCAGTGATTGCGATGGTTTGGACCTGCCAGAGTGTCCCATGGAGTGCCCGGTTGACTATGCGGTGAGCTGTGGGGAACCATGCGACGTAGAAGGTGATGAATGTGGTAACGACATTGGCGACGGTCGTGTCTGTTTAGATGGTTTTTGGTCGTGTTCTACACACGCACCACTCGACACGGAATCAGGTGTCTGCAACCTAGTCTGTCTTTAATCTCTATTCGTAAAGATAGACTACGCCGCCGTCTGTAATTGTCGCCATGGCCCGAATTAGGCTGCCCCAAGGGGTCTCAGTTTCGGGTGTAAAGTACCTAGCGTCAACCTGAACAGCCGTATAATACTCTTCGGAGTCCAAGGTGCTATTTGGGGTCAGCTGTTGCCACCACTCGGGAGTGATGGTGAGAGAGCCGGTAGTCGTTGGTAGGCACGCGAAAGCCTCAAAAGGGTTGTGTTCCCCTTCAACAGTGTTTCGAATCATCACCATCTCTTCAACAGTTAGCAGGCTACCTTTAGCCTCTGGAATCTCACCTTCGTGTTCCCATAGTAAAGGAAGGTCTTGATCTGTCTGATGATAAAATCGGCCAGCTACGGTGTCCGCGCTAGTGGGGTTAGTCATGGTTAGTTTAGGACCGATGCCTATTACCTCCTCTAGATACAGTTCTCCCATACCAGCTCCCATTACGGCTTCTGGAGCGTCTAGATCAAATGTGTCGGAGAAAGGAAAGGCTCCTTGATCACAGAAGTCCAGGTCGTAGAAAATTCGACCCGTGTCGTCCATAAAACGAGCCAAAGCTATGTTCCCATTATCACCGTAGAGGAAAATTTCATCACCGGCGTCAACGCTACCACGTACTTGCCAAGAGCCTTGGTCTGGCTGACTTTCCTCGAATGTTGTCAGCATGCACTGACCAGGCGCGTTGGGCCAATCTATGTTTTGATGCCCCTCGCCACCTTCACCAAACCCGTCGTTTTGCCAGGTCCAAAATAGCGCCACCTGAAATTGGCACCTTGAAATCTCACCACCGAAATTTGAACGCTGAAACGCCACATCTATTGAGATGTCGAAGTCTATTGTGATCTCTTCATCTCGAGGAAAATATGGGTCGTCGATTTCGTACTTGGGGGCGACTTCGTAGTCGACAGCCTCACAGCCAATTAAACTAGCAACTAGCGTTATTGAGAGTAAGAACAAGGCTGTCCCCAGGTCGTTGCCTTAACTGACAGTAAAGGTCTTAAGGCATAAAATACCACTACTGTTCTTCCTGACAGATTCCTTGAACCAGGACATCTTCGTTGTTACCCTCATCGCACTCGCTGATTAGACCGGGTAACCCATCAGTACCCCCATCTATTTGAGCAACCAAGGCTCTCACGTCAAGTCCGGTCACGTCTAACTCTAACTCCATTGTTGCACTGAGCTGCCCAGGCGGCAGAGGTGAAGTGACTCCTCTGTAGAGCTCTATATGTTGGTCTGGCACCACGGCCTTTATCGTCAAAACGGCACCTTGTGATGCGACAACACCTTGGTTTCCAACTCTAACGGTGATTAGAAGTCGACCGTCCTCACAGAATGTCTCACAAATATCATCGACTACGACATGTAGGTCGGCGAATTCTCCACCTTGTCCCGCGAGCATGTCTCCCGAGCGGAAAGTGTTCATGTCCAGCCAGTTGGTGTTCTGCACCACGGGGATCAAGCCATCTCTGTCTACATTTGTCACGTGATAAGCGTGTTGGTTCCATATTGGTCTAGAGGCCTGCCAAGAATTATTGGAGTCCATAATAACGGTCACTCCTGTCTCGCTTCCTGAATAGGGACTGTGCGTGAAGACGATGTCGGCGTGACCGTCGTTGTCTACATCGGCAATGGCCGGATATTCGCTACAAGTGGCGCTTGAGTGTCGTGTTTCCATTAGGCGCGTCTCGCCATTTGTTCCGTTAAACACCCAAAGGTTGTCTTCGTCTGCATATACGACCTCAGCTATTCCATCGCCTTCGAAGTCAAATACCGATGAACCTGTGAAGCCCGATGATTGGTCTTGAACTGGACGCTGCCACACCAGGGTTCCATTCATATCCACAACTACATAAATATTGTTTCCAGCAACGCCTATCTCGGGGTTTCCATCGCCAGTGAAATCGGCAATAGTTGGAGGACCTATCGTTGAGCCAGTTAGATTAGGCAAATTCCATAATACTGTGCCGTTGTCGTCCTGAAGTCGAAGAGAACCTTGGTTTGTAACTACGATTTCTCCGTTTGCATCTGAATCGAAATTGCCTATCGCGACAAACCCATCTGATTGCCCGTTGGCCCATATTGTGTTTCCGTTTACATCGTAGAGAGCGTTACCAACGACAACCTCCAGTACACCGTCCTGATCGATATCAGCAGCAACCCCCATTGGCGCCGCCCAACCATGTCCAGAACCAGAGCCTTGACCACCTAGACCTCTGCGATTACCTGTTAGACCGTCTAAGATCAGGTTTCCAATAACGATCTCTGGGCTGCCATCACCTTCCATGTCGTAAATCGCTACAGCTCCACATTGAGCAGTCGTACCGCCAGTAGCAGTTTCAGAATTGCTCCATATGATAGAACCATCGCCAGCGAATGCGGTGACACCCGTCACACCCGCGGCTACAATATCAGGTCTCCCGTCACCGTTGATATCACCTAAGGCTGGTGTCTGAGGTTCACTACCCAGGCTCCCTCCACTCCATTTTACAGTACCATCGGTACCGTTGAGTACATAAATTTGACCAGCCCCGTTAGCGACAATTACCTCGGGAATGTCTTGGTCGTCTACTAGACCGTCACCGTTGTCATCGTCCAGATTGCCGACAACGGGGGTTGTGTAACTGCTGCCAGGTGCTGAGCTAGTCCACTTTATAACAGGAGTCCACGTTCCTATTTGCGGCTCAATAAGGCACTCCTCACGCATTGCCACGGACGACGCTGGCTCTAGAAATAGACCGCACTCCCCAGAACCCGTGTCGATATTATCTCCAACGTCGTTCTTTTCATTTAATCCGTATTCCGAGCATCCGACCAAAAAGGCTAACGCGAGTATGGTCCTAAATTCTATCATCCTGAACTCCTTACAGTGCATCAGGATATCCGACCGAAGTATACATTTGCAAGTCTGTTTTCACGCGGGGGGTATTGAGAGGCATCAAACGTTTTCGCCAATGGCCTTATTGATGATGCCAAAAACGGTATCAATCGGTCTGCTTACCTGCTTCTCCCCAACCCAGGGCCCCTCCGTTGAGGCTCTTTACATTGTGGTATCCCAACGAATTTAGAACAAGCATTCCGCTAATAGACATGTTGCCTCGGTTGCATATTGTGACGACCTCCACATCGAAGTTCGGGAGCAATGGGCTATTGTCTAGCTCAGCTAATGGGATGTTTATACTATTTGGAACGTGTCCGGCTTGGTATTGTTCGGGCTTTCTAACGTCTATCATCACCACTGAAGCTTCAGTAGCCAGTCTGTTTTCAAGATCATCTGCTTCGAGGGTATTTGATGGGTTTCGGTTCGCCTCTATTAACTTATCCAGCAGCTGACCCTTTGGACCTTCACCACCGCCAGCGCCGGCTACCTGTAGGTTAGGGAAGTGTTTGGCAAAGCTGGAGGCATATTTGAAGGCGTTGTCTGGAAAAATCACAACTACGACGGCATCAGGCTCATCTTCTATCACCTTGAGCGCCCCAACCAAAGCCATACCGGAGCTAGGTCCAGCCACTATACTCTCCGCTCGGTTTAGCTCTAGGCATTTTTCATATGCCTCAATGTTTGAGACTGAAATCATCTGGTCATACTCATCGGGCATAAAGAGTTTTGTCTGTCGCAGCTGAGGTAGCGAACGAACCCCAGGAATATCGTGTCCTGGTTCTGGATGGACCCCAATGATCTTGATTTTAGGGTTCTTAGATTTTAGATATCGTCCGTTGCCTGTGATTGTCCCACAGGTACCCATTCCAGCTACGAAATGGGTGATCTTACCGCCAGTTTGTTTCCAGATCTCAGGGCCAGTTGTCTTAATGTGCGCTCTGATGTTTCCTTGGTTTTCATATTGGTTCAACATTATAAAATCTGGACGCTCAGCCAAGTTCATTGCCTTAGCAATCGCACCTTCCGGTGCACCTGGCATTGGACAAAGGTTGTCCTCAACCTCAATTAGCTTCGCACCAAACACCTTCAACATAGTGCGCTTCTCCGACGGTATTGCGGTAGAGAGTGGTGTGGTCAGTTTGTAACCCTTTGCGTTTGCTATCATGGCCAACCCCATCCCTGTGTTTCCACTGGTTGGCTCAACGAGGTTACTTATACTGTCAAACAGCCCTTTTTTCTCTGCTTCATGTACTAGGTTAGCAGCTACTCTATCCTTGACTGCGCCAAACGGGTTGTACCACTCTAGCTTGGCGTATAGCTTCGCCTTCTTGTATGGCACCGCTCGTTTAATACGCAGTAATGGGGTGGGGTTATCCTCATTTGATAGCATGTCTAGGATGTCTTCGTATACGCGTTTTGCGTGGTCTGGATTAGACAATTTAGTAATCTCCGTCAATTGACCTAAGTGGTCTGCAAATTTGCGATGGTGTATAACTTTTTTATTTAGGGGTTCGCTGAGTGCACATTGGGTCTATCTCTAGGTACCACAAAAAGTCTGGTGAACAACCTGGTCTTTTCTAGGTGGTGTTGAAAACCTTGCGCATACTCGCTGCTCTTCGAAAGGTTTCTCTAAGATGTCCAATAAGGTGTAGAGAGGTTCGTAGTCATCGCCTTCAGCTGCCTCAATTACCTCCGCCACTAGGTGGTTCCTAGCTATGAATTTTGGATTGACTGAGCACATTAGGGCAACTCGCTGATCTTCTTTCATCCCATCTTTTTCAAGCCTACTTCGCCACCTTACAGCCCAGTCGTCGAAGTGGTAGGGGTTTTGGAATGTTGTCCGTATTGCGGTGTCACGAACTATATTTTTCCCAGAGACAGTGCTTAGTAGTCTAAATGTTTGCGTGAAGTCCGCCCTGTTCTGAGCCATCCTACCAAGCAGATCTCGCGCCAACTCTTCGTCGCCGTCTTGAACACTAGACAGCCCCAACTTTTTACGCATGCCTTCCAGGTAGAGTTCATTTACCTGTGCTGGGAAGTCGTTAATTGCGATGTTTATCTTTTCGACCCATTTGTCTTGATCATTTTTCATCAGGGGGAGCAAGGCGCTGGAGAATCCAGCTAAGTTCCACTGAGCGATCTTTGGTTGACCAGAGTAGGAGTAACGGGCATGAAAGTCTATTGAGCTAAACACTTTATCGGGATGGTAAATGTCCATAAAGGCACAAGGTCCGTAGTCTAGTGTCTCTCCTGAGATCGTGCAGTTGTCGGTGTTCATGACGCCGTGAATGAATCCATACAATTGCCACTTGGAAACCGTCTCCGCGTGAGCTGCCAGCACACTAATTATCAAGCCCAAATAGGGGTTTTCATTTTCCTTCGCCTCGGGATAGTGACGTTCTATTACGTGGTCAGCGAGAATTTTGACGGCATCAAAATCTTGTTTGTACGCAAAATGCTGAAATGTTCCAACCCTAATGTGACTTTTAGCTACACGGGTGAGCACAGCACCAGGCTCTGCGCTCTCTCTATAGACCTTTTCCCCTGTGGCGACTACTGCCAAGCTCCGAGTGGTGGGGACTCCAAGGACTGACATTGCCTCACTTACGATATATTCTCGCAACACGGGCCCAATCCCAGCTCTACCGTCTCCGCCTCGAGAGAACGGAGTGGGACCGGCACCTTTTAATTGAATGTCTCTCCTATCACCGTGTGTGTCTATTACCTCGCCAAGCAGTATGGCTCTCCCGTCCCCTAACTGAGGGTTCCAGTGTCCAAACTGAAACCCGCCATATGTCATGCTCAGAGGACTAGCTCCATTTGCCAGAGCATTACCGCCAAACAGGTTGGCAGCAGTCTTTTCGTCGATGCTTTCGCTCTGCGTCAGACCCAATTCCTCTGCGAGGCGATCATTATATTTAATGAGTTTTGGAGCGCTAACCGGCGTGGGGTCTACGCGTTCAAAAAATCGCTGAGGTAGGGTTGTAAACAGGTTGTTGAACGGTATGTCCACTAAATTTCGGCCTCATCTTACTATTCACTCATTATAGTGGAGCGCGTGCTATATCTGTAATGAATCTGCGATTTATGACAATGAAATGTGATGTGGAGTGTTGTTTTGGGATTTTTAAAAAAACTGGGAAAAAGGGTGGTTTCTCGTATTGAAAGAGCCCCTAACCCCCCCGTCAGGCAGCCCGAGAAGAGCTTTTCTTCTAAGCAGGCACCCGTTGAGACCTCTAAGCCAGAAGAGGTGAATGACGTGGCGCAATGCTCGATAAGTTCCTTGTCGAACCTCAAGAGCGAGGTGACCGGGGCTGGAAAGCCGCGTCTAGTTATTCACTGGGCCACTTGGTGTGATGGCTGTATAGAAGAAGTGGGTGATTTGATTAGGTTGCACGGTAATTATGGAGACAGAGTAGACTTTGTGGGTGTCTGTTGGGACTCTTTTCAAAGTGGCGCAAGCAGCCAGGATGTCTTGATTAATGTCGATAAATTTATCAAAGCTAACCACATAGGTTGGCCTAGCCTGTTGGTCATGAGCGAACCGGACGAGCTATTTGAGACCCTGAACATGGAGTGCCACACTGTGCCTCAGATCTGGATGGTAGACCAGCTGGGAAATGTCACTTACCAAGAGAACGGACCTCTAACAAAAGAGGCCTACAACGACCTATCTGACGCCATAGATCTAGTTTTGGTTGCGTAGTTCTCGTTTGAGAATCTTACCGGTGGCGCCTTTCGGCAGCGCTCTCATTATTTCCATCGCACGAGGGTATTTATGTGCAGCAAGGCTCTCCTTGCAGTGCTGAATTAGCTGCTATACTGTAGCATTCGCCCCTGGCTTTAGCGCAACGAACGCCTTGACCTCTTTTGTTTCACGTGGATAAACATTCAAATCTATGGGATTTACGTTAGACTCGTTGGGAAAACCCTAGTATTAGCGCCGTCACTATGGAGATTAGTTCTTGGATATTTGTAGCCATTGTTCTGCCCCTGCTGTCGCAGGTGCGCGTGTATGCGGATACTGCGGCGCTGTTTTAGAAGAACTAATGTCTGCCAGAGACGAGATAATAGCGGTGTCAGAATTATCATCTCTTGCTATGAAACTTAAAAAGCGTGAAGCGGCCCATCTCTGGCAGCACGCATTTGTTCCAACCACCATTGAGGCACAGATAGCCGCTCTTACTCAGTCGTTATCATTACTCCAAAAGACGACGATTATGAGCGCCTATAGAGGGTATATGTCGATGGGTTTAGGAGTGTTTGGGTCCGCTTTTAGAGCGCCCGACATTAATACCATTGCGCTATCCCGTTGCGACGCAATTTTGACGGCTATGCGTCTAGCGTCTGCCTTGGAGCCACAATCCTCGGGTCAAGTCGACCTAGCCTCCCGCGAGGTGGAGAGGGCTAGAGATGGATTGAATGCATCTAAAAGGCGCGTCGCTAAAATCGTTGCGATGAGCGTCTTGGGCTATTTTGTATTCATGGGTGTGGTTATGTTTGGTGCTTCAAATGTAAACGACGGTATTCACGACAGCCCATATGAGTCGGAAGGGCATACAAGTGACGATGTTTCTGAGGCAAAGGGTTCTGATCAAAAATCGAACAGAAAGTAGCTCGAATAACGATTTGTTTAAGACTTTATATAGCTCTAGGTCAAGGCTAACTCCCAGATCTCAACCTTTTCCTTTGTCATTCTTCTGCGCCCCATTTCGTCGCGTTTTGGTTTAACTTTGCGTTGAGTTAAATTGACGAGCTTGAGACGACTGCGTTCCAATTCTACCTCAATAGGGTGCGGTACATTTGGCTGCATGAGCCGGATTACGTTGGAGAACACCATTACAATTTTGCCATGTGGTGATAGCGACGCCACCGCTTGCTCAAAGAACCGCTCAAAAAGACCCGGCTCAAAGTAGAGGGCACGATCTAGCTGGCTATTGGTAGTACCTTGGACCCAGGGTGGGTTGAAAACGATGAGATCCGCTGGGCGAGCGTTGTAGCAAAGTAGGTCTCCCTGCATTGCGTCTATTGAATATCCTCTATTGAGTCGCTCTAGGTCTCGCTTAACGCTCTCGATTGAATTTGGGTTGTTGTCCGTGGCTAGGACCTGAGAGAAGTCTGACTTTGCGAGCATAAAGGCCAGGACACCGCACCCCGTCCCCACATCGATGGCGAAATCACGTGGACCGTCATAGCTTTTTAGCCAGGTTCCAAATAGCTCTAGGTGAGATGTCCGTGTTGGGGCATATGTTCCGTAATACGGGTGAATTTTGTGACCCAATACACCAAAGTGTTGACCCGATGTGTACCTCTCCCATGCACCGTAGAGCTCTTGGACTTCTATAAACGGTAGTTCAAAAAGGTCTAACCTAGGGTACAGCTCGCTTATGAATCCAATTGGGTGGGCACCGTTTAGGTTGAGTTTGTGTTTTTCAATGGGTGCTATCAGCCTTACAGCAGCCTCTCTGAACCGTCTGTTAGCCGCCTGCCGACCAGAAAAGCTGGAAGTGTCGCTTTTTATTTTTGTCAAGATTTCAAGTTGGGCTAGGATCTCAGCTCCAGTACTGTATTGATCTTTAACAATAAGCTGGTCTCCATTTAGAAGCCTCTCAGCGGCCCTTTTGGGTGATCGTGTCCCGTCCACTGGGTGTGCTCTGTGGCGCATTATCGGCTTCGGTCTATTTAGCTGTAAGTACATCTAACGCTCCAGATAGGGAATACTTTTTTGCAGTTAAGCCCTTTATCCCGTGTGACAGAAGATGGCATTTTGGTTTGAAAGAGTAGTTTGTTGAATGTAGATTCTGAAAACAGATTGAGTTACAACAATAGAGCCACGAACCAAGCAATAAAAAAATGAAGTTAACGACCGCTGAAGTTGAGATGATCCGTTCTGAGGTCGCGAGGTTAGCCAGGGTAGAAATTTCGATGGTGTCGGATAATACCGATTTCGTTTCGGAACTCGGCATGGGTTCTCTTGAGTTGCTAAATTTACTGGCGTATGTCGAACAACAGTTAAAAGTGATATTACCTGATGAATCGTTGATAAGCCTGACTTCTATAAAACTTATCAAGACTAAATTTGAAACAAAAGATTTGGAGAAATAAATGAGAGTAGCATTCGTTTCCATGAGTGGTGTTAGAGTTAGAACGACTGAATTAGCTGAGCTGGGTGTGAGTCTGCCTGGGTTTGTTGAGCGCGGCGAGGTAATAGCGTCACTTCCTAGTTTGGCAGGTTTACAGTTAGCAGCACTAACACCAAAAGACGTTGAGTTTAACTACATCGATGTAGCGGATATTGAGGCCCACGCTCTAGACACTGGCTACGATCTGGTGGCGTTTTCCACATTTACCGCTATGGCTTATGAGTGTTACGAATTGGCGGCCAAATATCGTGCCGCTGGCGTGACTGTAGTGATCGGAGGTTTGCACGCCACACTAATGCCAGGTGAGGCAATGGAGCACTTTGATTCGGTGTGTGTTGGCGATGGAGAGTTGATCTGGCCACGCATGATTCGAGACTACATAAACGGTGAACTCAAGAGTATTTACCGAGCCTCTGACGAACCGCTTTATGACATTAACGAGGCTCCTATACCAAGATTCGACCTGTTAGACCTCGACAAATATAATCGCCTTACTGTTCAGACCTCTCGCGGTTGCCCGCTGGATTGTTCGTTCTGTGCTTCATCGAAGATCTACGGCACTTTTAGGCAGAAGAGCGTTGAAAATGTACTCGCAGAGATCGACGCTATTTGCGCTATATGGCCGAACCCTTTTATTGAACTGGCTGACGACAATACATTCATTAATAAGAAATGGAGCAAGGAATTTTTGCGCGGGATGTCTGAGCGGAATGTCCGTTGGTTCACTGAAACCGATATCGCAATAGCAGACGATCCTGAGTTGTTGGATCTTCTTGCAGATAGTGGGTGTCAGCAAGTATTGGTTGGGCTTGAGTCTACTAAACCAGACAGTCTATCTGGTCTTGATCGAAACGACTGGAAGCTGCGACGCCTTAATAGTTACAAAGCTTCCATTAATGAAATACAGTCTCGTGGAGTCACTGTAAATGGTTGTTTCATAATAGGACTTGAAGGCGACACACCTGAGGTCTTTGATGAGATACGGGACTTCATTGTGGACTCTGGTCTTCTCGAGTGCCAGATTACAGTACTAACGCCTTTT
>CAWVYO010000057.1:0-15715 GCA_963934385.1 uncultured bacterium | reverse complement strand
TCATCCAAAATATACTTACTCGCCCTGCCGTGGACTCGCTCCACGAGCCACTGCAGATCTCCAGCCCCACCATCCAGAGCTCTAATCTTTTCTTGCACGGGCTCAGTATGAGAGTTGGTGACTACCCAGGTGTTTGTGCCAGCGAGACCTCGTAAGGACTCCCCTGCCCCAGATCGGAAGGCCATAACCGTTTTTTTATAGTTGTATTTGTAAAGGACCGCGTCAAGTAATCTGGTTCGGTCTGCCTCAACCATAAAGGTGCCAGTGGCATCGAAGATCTTTCGCGCAATGGGCATTATTCTGAGGTACGGATCTACTGAGGCTGGCGCGACAATTTGCCCATTAAAAACCCAACCATATTTGTCTGGATCCGCGGCTATCTCGGCCTCAAACATCTCAGCTAGACGCTCAACCTCTTCTAGCGATATTCCAGCCAATAGGGCCACATCACCTAAGTACCCACCGCGAAATGGTGCGCCTTCAACCTCTGCATCCGTGATTGTGCCGTCGAAATCGAGAACTAGCAATTTTGACATCTGTAACCTCCTGTTTGGATCCCTTAACCCCCGGGGCACCCGTTTGTTTTGGAACTAAGCCACAAAAATCAATTTTTGCGGTCTGAGTACATGGCAAGATTAGGTAGACCATAGTAAAATCTATAATATGGCGCACCTCACGAACAACGAAGAACATAGAATCTTACTGGCTTTAAACGAATGTTCGTCCTTCACGGAGGTAGCTGAAGCCATAGTTCAAGAGGCCAAACATCACGCAGATTTCGCAGCTTTCTATAGGTACAGGAATGATCGGGGAGTTTACAGTCTAAGCACCTCAACTTTAGAACCAGACGGTGGCGTCTCAATGCCGTCAACGCTCAAATCAGCGTCGGACCTCAGCGACATCTTCGATACAGCACCTATCCCTGTGATGATGTTCGACGGAGAGGTCCAAATAGGAACCTTATTTGGCTGGTCTGACACCCCTGATACATTCCCTACAGACAATTGGGGAGCAGCAGAGGTCGCGCTAAAGCGCACGGTAAAATCTATACTGGGCTCTCTGAAAAACAAAGTGCTGAGTGAGGCTCCAAAGACAATGACGGAGGGAATACTAGCCGTCTCTACTGACGGTGAGCTTATCTATTACTCTCCTCAATTACAGACGTCTCTGGGCTGGAGCGAAGCAGAGGTAAGAGAGCACGGATGGACAAACCTCGTCTATCCAGATCCAGCGGACAGGCAGGCTGCCTTTGAGGCCCTGACTGCGCTCATGCTAGGAAGTCAGAACGCTGGATCCATACGGTCATTGACCGCCAAAGACGGTTCTGAGCGACAGATGGAGATCTACAGCAGCGTGGTACACGATGTAGACTTTGGTGTACCAGTAATGGTCGGAATATTACGTGACCTAACAGATATTCTGGATACAAAAAAGCAACGACAACGCAACCAGCAGCTTACACAGCTAGGTCGCCTTGCCGGTACTGTAGCTCACGATTTCAACAACCTGCTGTGTGCAGTAATGGGACACAGCGACCTCTTGTTGCGGGGTCCAAATGAACCCGAGTCCATAAACAGGCACGCTACGACTATGCTTGAGGCTGCAGCTAAGGGGGCTAGAATGACCCAGCAGCTAATGTCTTTTGGCCGCACGACTACTATGCGTAGATCTTCAATATCTGCCTCAACCGAAGTATCTAAAACTGTTACCCTATTAGATCCAGAACTTTGCGAGAACATCTCCGTGCGAATGAATTTAGGAGATAAGCTACCGCCAATAGACGCAGATTCCGCACAACTTCAACAGGGAATATTAAACCTGCTGGTAAATTCCAGGGACGCAATGCCTGCAGGTGGCGAAATCACTATCTCGACATGGCTCGAAGGGGATTCGGTTGCAATCAGTGTACAAGATGAAGGCGAGGGCTTTTCTGATACTGCGATTTTGCGACTATTTGATCCCTTCTTCACCACTAAGGCTCAGGGGCATGGGCTCGGACTCCCATCGACTAGAGACATGGCAGAGGAGCATGGCGGTACTTTAACAGTTGAAAATATTGAATCAGGCGGGGCCAAGGTAACCCTGTTAATTCCGATATCTACTCGCCCCGAAGACGCGCTACCGGAGCTTATAGTTGGGGCAAAGGGTCATGGAGAAATCGTCTGGTTCATAGATGACGACGAGACAATCACTGAGTTCTCAAGGCTTGGCTTAATGATGCAAGGCTTGAAAGTCTCTACGTTCTCAAACGGTGATGACGCAATTCAAGCATTAGACAATACGGCTAAAGAGGAGCAACCAAATCTCTTGGTGTTGGACATAAACGGGAAAACCGGTGGGACAGACCTATACAAGATGCTGAAAGAAAAGGGTCTGGATGTGCCAGTGCTGTGGACATCTGGGTTTTTCGACGAGCTGTTGACTCTGCCACAAATGAGCCACAGCGACTTCCTTCAAAAGCCATTTTCTTCTAGAGAATTAGCGGTTAGGGCAATGAATCTACTGGCTTAATAATTGAGCTTAGATTTCAGATTCGTCGCCGCCACGTATCTGGAGATAACGCTCCAACGGGCACTGCTCTTCGTGACTGTGTTCGACGCCATCAATGGCTGACTTCACCGCTATGTCCATCGCTTCAAACCAGTCAGGTCTTGTTGGAAAAAGGTTCTCCTTGCCTATCTCCTCTACAGCTCCGACTCGCTCCAACACTGCCATGGCGTTTGGACGCATACCTACAAGAAGTAATCTCCGACCCGAGGCTCTCATCTGTTTTGCGATTGAAACAAGCACGGCCGCCGTTGTCACATCGACCCCTTGACCTCTCTTGATCCTTAGTACAAGAGCCTGTGTTTCACGGTTTGATATTGCCATAGACAGATTGTTATACAGCTCGCCTGCCGCACCAAAAAACAGGGCGCCTTCGACGTTTACCACCTTTACACTCGAACATTCCCCTAATTCATTGACATCGAAGCGAGCGCTACCGTCACCCGTCACCTCTCGCAACCGCCCTTTGGCATCTACCATTAGAGGCTGAACAACTAACAATCGCGCCTGCCTAAGAAACATGAAAATGCTAACAGCGACACCAAAGTAGATCGCCTTATCCAGAGGCATCATCCACGTGGCGACTAGTGTCCCAATAAACGCAACCCTATCGCCAACGTTTGCCAACACTGTAGCCTTTATCGACCTGTAGTCTATGAGGTCATAAGCCACAACAAGCAGTAAACCTGCTAGGCTCGCAATTGGCACGGCATCTATGTATTTTCCAGCTACGAGAACTGAAGCAAGCACCAATACGCCCGCCAAAACACCAGCAAGGCGACTTTTGGCCCCGGACTGTTCATTGAGGGCAGACCTAGAGAGACTACCACTTGTCGGGTATGCACCCGTAAAGGCTGCAGCCAGATTCGCTAGACCTTGCCCAGTAAACTCAACACTTGCGTCTAGCTCCTGTCCAGTTCGCTGAGAGATACTCCGCGCGACTGAGCTCGACTCAACAAGTGACAACACCGTACACGCCAAAGCCAGGGGCAACAGAGACATTGCCATAGAGAGATCGGGGCTCGTGATTGCTGGAAAGCCCGATGGTACGGCGCCGATGTCGGCAACAACGAGGACACCTTGCGATTGAAAGTCTAACGCCAAACTCGCGACTAGAGCAGCGGTCATTGTAATAAGAGCGGCTGGAATTGGTTTGTCAATCCACTTGGCTATACGCCTTATTAATAACAACAAGACCAGGCTACCAATGGCGACCAAGACCGATAATGAGTGCGCCTCGGCCATTCCCTGCGCCCAACCTGCCACTGACTGAAACATGTTGCCAACGGTTTTTGAAGTGTTGGTGATGTTTGGAAGCTGCCCCACTCCAATCAAAACACCTGCTCCTGTGATGTATCCAAGAACAACAGGTGACGAGATATAATCTACGATAGCACCCAGCTTGAATACCCCTGCCCCAAACTGCATTACGCCTACCAGCAACGCCAACGTCACAGCTACAAGTGTAGGGTCTTGACCGTTTTGATGTGCTACCACAACAGCACCTGCCACAACTAGGCTGATCGCATTTGTCGGACCGGTAACCACATGACGAGATGAGCGAAAAAGACTCCCGATAATGGTTGGTGCGATCGCCGCATAGAGCCCCATCTTGGGATCTAGACCAGCGATGATTGCGTAGGCAACACCCTGAGGAATGGAGAGGAATGTAATGGCAGCTGCCGCCGAGAGATCAGCCCAAAGCATCGAGACTTTGTATCCACGAAGATCTGTGAAGGGAAAAAATCGGCTAAGCTGTTTCATGTGCCCGAATGTATGCGGAAACTCAATCTACGGCTAACAAATATGAATCCGTCATGTTTCATTTTGTCAACTACCTGGACTTACATAATGCGACAATATGCATGGTTTTCAATACGCGAGTGCGCTGTCATACTGTGTTGTTTTGGCTCAGTTCTTGCTAACTATACCTATAAACCTACCAATATTAAGGTCGTAAAATGAACTACGGATTTGCAATAGACACTCGTAGCTGTATTGGCTGTCACGCCTGCTCCACAGCGTGCAAAAGTGAAAACGGTGTCGCACTTGGTGTAAGCCGCACTTGGGTAAAATACACAGAGGAAGGTCAATACCCCGATGTCAGTAGACACTTTCAGGTAACTCGATGCAACCACTGTGCGAACCCTCCATGTGTCACGATCTGTCCTGTTACGGCGATGTATCAACGCGATGACGGGATAGTAGAGTTCGACTCGGACCTCTGCATTGGCTGTAAAGGCTGTATGCAAGCCTGCCCATATGACTCAATACACATAGACCCCGACACAAACACCGCCGCCAAATGCCACTATTGTGCACACCGAGTAGAGGTAGGTCGAGAGCCCGCCTGTGTTGTTGTTTGTCCAACACATGCAATAATCTCAGGCGACATGGAGGACCCCAACTCCGAGATCTCTCATGTGTTGGCAAAAAACGCTACCACTGTCCGCAAACCCGAAAAGATGACAAGCCCCAATCTCTTCTACATAGATGGAGCCGAAGTCTCACTGCGACCAACTGCGACTCCACCCTCCGATGGGATGATGTACACAGACGTCGTACGCGACTACGCAGAACAGGTAATAGATAGACCAATGCAGCAAGGTCCGCGAGTCGCCGAGCAGATGGTTCAGGTCGCCTACAATGCACACCATAAGGTGCCTTGGCACTGGCCTGTACCCGCTTATTTGGTAACAAAGGGTATAGGCGCTGGTCTATTCTTACTTATGGCGACGGGTATAGTCTTTGACCTGTTCACCGTGAGTCACAAGGAGCTGGCAATTGGTGGTGGTATCGCCATCGCGATGCTCGCCCTAACCACCATCTTCCTTATTGTTGATCTAGAGCGACCAGAGCGCTTCTTTAGGATCCTTCTTCGACCACAGATGAAGAGCTGGATCACTCGAGGCGCATTTATTCTGGTGACGTTCACCCATGTTGCTGGAGCCTGGTGGGCACTCGAACTCGCCACATGGCTAGGCTGGATTGAGCCCACTCTTATAGACCAGTTGCGGTTGCCGATGGCAATAATCACACTCCCGCTCGGCGTGGCCACCGCTATCTACACCGCGTTCATATTTGCCCAATGTGAAGGTCGCGACCTATGGCAGACTCCGCTGCTACCAGCTCACCTAATGGTCCAGGCGCTGATGATCGGGAGTGCCGCTGTATTGACATTCTCAGCCTTTTTCGAACCAGGTCTAATAAGCGCGGCAACATCAGTATTTACAGTGGCGTTGGTTATAGACCTGTTTATGATCCTAACCGGAGAGTTTGGGATGAAACACTCCACAGATACAGCTGCCGCAGCGGCACACGACATCACACACGGCAGGTATAAGAACATGTTCTGGGGTGGGGCCATTCTGCTGGGGCACATCGTACCGTTTGTACTCATAATGGTCGGTGGTTCAACATTGGCTGTCGTGGCATCAATAGCGGCGCTCATAGGGCTATATCAATACGAATACGCCTTCGTAATGGCCCCTCAGCACGTGCCCAACAGCTAAGCTAAGTCGCATATATCTACCTAGACACGGAAACTAGCAATGACCTCAGATTCAACCAAAAACCCATCTTGTATGCCAAGCTACAGTACTACTGATGACGATGTAGACAAATTCACCGATATCAAGCACCCAGATGGGCGTATGTCAAGCTACCCACATCCGTCAAAGTGGGACAATTTCGTTGAATACGACGGCAAGGAGTGGCCCAGAAAGGTAGCTCGTAAATACTCGCTTATCCCCACGATTTGCTTCAATTGCGAGAGTGCTTGTGGACTCTTGGCGTATGTGGACAAAGAGACCTTCGACATACGCAAATTTGAGGGCAACCCCGTACACCCAGGCAGCCGCGGGCGAAATTGCGCCAAAGGACCTGCTACTCACAACCAGATATACGATCCAGAGCGAATCTTGTATCCACTCAAGCGAGTTGGAAAACGAGGTGAAGGCAAGTGGAAGAGAATATCTTGGGAGACCGCCACCTCTGAGATCGCCGAGAAGATGCGGGTCAGTCGAGCAAAGCGACGCGATGGAATCATGTACCACGTGGGTCGTCCAGGTGAAGACCACTACACAAACCGTATCATTACTGCATGGGGCGTGGATGGACACAACAGTCACACAAACATCTGCTCTGCGGCAGCTCGCTCTGGCTATTTCCTCTGGGCTGCGGGTGACCGCCCAAGCCCCGATCACGCCAACGCAAAATGCATCCTATTAGTTAGTAGTCACCTTGAGACTGGTCACTACTTCAACCCTCACGCCCAGCGAATAATGGAGGCGAAGATGAATGGAGCGAAGATTATCACTTTTGATCCTCGCTTCTCCAACACCGCCGCAAAGTCCGACATTTGGCTCCCGACCTGGCCTGGATCAGAGACTACCCTACTCTTGGCTGTCGCCAACCATCTCATCCAGAACGATCTATACAACAGGGAATTCATGGAGCGTTGGGTTGACTGGAAGACCTTTCTCCGTGACGGTGCGGCCTCATTAGAGGGCGGAGGACTAAAGGACGATCAAAAAGCAGCCCTAAAAGAGGCGCTGGCTGGCGACGACTTCGACGCCTTCGACCGGGCTCTTAAGATCCTATACCGAGATTATACATTTGAGAGAGCTGCCGCTGAGTCTCAAGTGCCAATCGAGAGAATCATAGAGACCGCGAAACACGTTGCCGAAGCTGGTAACCAAGTGGCAGCCCACGTCTGGCGAAGCGCCGCGATGGGTAACAGAGGTGGCTGGCAGGTTGCCCGGTGCCTCTTCTTTATAGGAGCTCTAACAGGAAGTATCGGGACAAAAGGCGGGACTTCTCTGAACTCATGGAACAAGTTCGTGCCAAAGCCCTACAAGAAGCCACCAGCCTTTAACGCTTGGCAGAAGATGCACATGCCGCACGAGTGGCCATTCGCGATGTACGAGATGAGCTTCTTACTCCCCCACTTCCTAGAGGAAGGTCGCGGTGACATCGATGTCTACTTCTCTCGTGTCTACAACCCAATGTGGATCAATCCCGATGGGTTCATGTGGCTCAAAGCCCTACGCAACGAAGAGAAGATGAAGTGTCACATAGCCCTCACTCCAACTTGGAATGAGTCCGCGTGGTTCGCGGACTACGTCCTCCCAATGGGTCACTCAGGCGAGCGCCACGACCTTATGAGTCAAGAGACTCACTCCGGAATGTGGATCGGCTTTAGGCAACCTGTTCGACGTGTGGCCATGGAGAGGGCTGGAAAGAAGATCAAATATACATACGAGGCCAACGTTGGTGAGGTATGGGAAGAAAACGAATTCTGGGTAGAGCTAACTGGCAAGATGGACCCAGATGGCTCCCTAGGTATTCGCAAATGGGTCGAGAGCAACGAGCGCCCCGGCGAGCTTGTGAGCCAAGACGAATACTGGTCTTGGATCTTTGAACACAGCGTCCCAGGTCTACCTGAGGCGGCAGAGAAAGAGGGTCTCACAGCATTGGGTTACATGCGAAAATACGGCTGTTTCGAGGTAGCAGAGTCCAATTACCTACCCTACGAAGCCGAGGTAGAACTCAAAGATGGTGAGGTAGAGGGCGATGACGAAACTGTACGCAACGAAAAGGGCGAGAGAATTGCCACTGTCGTCGATGGAATCCCAAGAAAGGGATTTGCCACCCCAAGTGGAAAGCTTGAGTTCTTTACAAAGACACTGCGCGATTGGGGCTGGAGTGAGCTGGAAAACTTAGTCCCATGGGATCTAAAGAGTCATGTTCACCCATCGAACATAGACCGTGAAGCTGGTGAGATGATCCTGCTACCTAATTTTAGGCTGCCAACCCTGATCCACACCCGCTCAGCCAACTGTAAGTGGCTCTACGAGATCAGCCACAAGAACCCAGTATGGATGAACCCTATCGACGCGGTTCGCATCGGCGTAAAGACTGGTGACCTCCTGAGAGTCGAGACCGAAATAGGCTGGTTTATCGATCTTGTCTGGGTAACAGAGGGAATCAAACCAGGCATTATCGCCATGAGCCATCACTTGGGTCGATGGAGACTTCAGGACAACGCAGGTGGACCTCCAGGAATGACCGCCTTGGCAGAACTAAACGAAGATGGCGCGGGAGGACACAGCCTAAAATTACTCTCTCAGGGACGAGCCTGGAAGAGTGAAGATCCCGACACCAGTAGAATATGGTGGAAAGATGTCGGAGTTCATCAAAACCTCACCCATGCGGTACAACCCGACCCAATATCTGGACACCACTGTTGGCTTCAACGGGCGATTAGCGTAAGAAAAGCCAAGCCCGAAGAGAAGCACGGACAGGTCTTTGTAGATACCAACAAATCGATGGATATCTATAAAAAGTGGCACGCCCTGACTCGTTCAGCCGTAGATCACAGCCCGGACGGAACCAGAAGACCGTATTGGTTGAAGCGACCTCTAAAACCCGTCCGTGAAGCATACAAACTACCCACTGATCCGTTTGGAAGAAGCAAAAAAGATTAAGGGCTAAATATGACCAACAACAGAACAAATATGGGGAATCAATACCAGCTCCTCAGCTCTATATTTCGCGACGGATTGAACACTGCGCTTTTCGAGACCCTGTCAGCTTGTGGGGAGCTATCTAGCATAACAAATGCCCCCGTTGAGTACGACGAGGACGAGGCATTGGCCGCACACTTCTCCACCCTAAATATGGAGGTGATGCCCTGTGAAAGCCTCTTCTTAGGAGCCGAGTGCATGCTGGGCGGAAGCATCACTGACGCGGTGGTCTTGGCCTATGCCCAAGGTGGATTTAGCCCCAGTGTCGACGACATATCGCCTGACCATATCGGCGTGGAGCTAGCCTACCTATCTTGGCTAATTAGTGCTGAACTTGAGGCTACAGCCGACAAAGAGCTTAAGATTGCCGCGCACTGCGTTGAATTGCAGAGGCAATTCTTGGACAACCACCTGCTACGGTGGCTAGGGGCTATGGTCGTATCCGTTGAGGAGACCAAGGACGACACCGACCACGGAATCTATTACATCTACGCGTTGCGAGCGGCCCACAAGTTGGCGATGGAGCACCTAAGCCAAATTGTGGCGAGCGATAGCTCTGTTGAGGGCGACTGGTCGCTCCCGGAAACAGGAGACCTGCTCTCCGAGGAGAAGACCGGCTTGCGGGAGATCGCACAGTTTTTAGTGACCCCATCTAATGCAGGTGCCTTTATTAGCCGCGCTCATATACAGGCTCTTGGCAGGGCTGGTAATCTACCTAGAGGTTTTGGACCAAGACGGCAGATCCTGACTACTCTGCTTCGCACTGGTGTTGACTACAGCCAGATAGATGAGGTTCTCACTGGTCTAACATCCCTGTTTGGAGGATGGAGTGAGGAGCTCAAGAAGCAGGAATGCCCTCATAACAGACCGTGGATTACCCGTATTGAACGGACAATGGGAATGTTGGGACAAATGGAGTCCGCAATACGTAATGAGGCATAACGCTCGGCGATGAATACCTCGCGTTCAAACCAGAACTCAAGTATATTGTGCATATAAACAGATGATCAGATCAAACCACAAATTTAGTATTATCGAAAAGATCAGATCGACTGCCACCGGTTTACTTTTGGCGTTCGCGTTGGTGCTAAATATGAGCGCCGTCACATCGACTGGTTTCTTCTGTTCAATGAGCGGTGTTACGGCTCTAAATCCATGCGGTTGTGCGCATGTCGACGACCAAGCCGACGATGACCTAGACAGTCTTGAGCGGGTTGCCTGTTGCAGTCAAGTGGACAGCATGACACACACTCCAGAGCCACGCGTTGAAAGTAAGGCTCAAAACTTTATCTGGACCAGTTCAAAATCGGTAGCGGCGACCACGCAAACAGGTCCAAATCTACAGACAATAACGGAAGCCTGGAGCCCAAGGGGGCCCCCTTTACCACCTGACAGGGTCCCAATAAGGGTCATCAATCAGTCGTTCCAAATTTGAGATAGTCGCGCCAGCTAACTAGCTGCGCAGCGCTTTGTGGGTGACCTACGGGCGCCAAATCAAATCTCAATTCTGGATACCAGCAATGACAAATTACCGCTGGGCGCCCCTTTTTGTGGGTAGCCTATTATGGTGTACGCCTGCCATGGCAACACCAACCGAGGCACCTCTGGTAGAGGCATGCCTTCAAACATACAACATGCGTGACGCTGCAATAAACGCAGCTATTAGGGGCCCCTCTACAAGGTCTAACGCCCAACAAGTTCAAGCGGGCTTAGCAGGCGAGGAGATTAGCGGGAGACTACCTGACCCAACAATCAGCTTTGGCGTGGCCCCACTATCGGTTGCCTCAGACAACATATCGTTTGGGCTAACGGCACAGATCTCACAAGGGCTACCATGGGCTAGTGTTAGAGCACACCAACGAGAAGAGGCAGCCGCTCAGACCGCAACCCTTAGAGCCACCGCAGGGGACAATACTGCTGCCGCCGCGCTCCTTGCAGCCAACCTCTTCGATCTAATCTATCTCGCCGAACAAGGTCTCAGAAGCGTAGCAGAGGAAAGAGAGCATCTAACGCAGCTGCACAGCAGCGCCCTAGCGATGGTCTCTGCAGGGGTAAACTCCACCAGCGATGCCCTTCAAGTAGAGAACGCAATGGCCACGCTTCAGGTTCAAGAGCTGTCTTGGCAGACACAAATTGATACCACCCGCCTACAACTGGAGGCGCTTATTGGCGACGAAGCCGACCTCTCAAATATATCCTCAGAGACCTGTCTCCCCAGGCATACTGAGAGCCCAAATCAGAGAGTGCACCCATCGATCGCCAGCGCACGAGCTCAAGTCGAGGCGGCCTCTCACAGGGTCGCCCTTGCCGACCTATCGTCTATCCCTACCCCGGTTCTTATGGGCGGGCTGACCAACATGAAGATGAATTGGGAACACGCCTTTACCGTTGGTATTGGTCTATCAATACCGCTGCCAGCAGCGGTGAGCGCCAGAAGGGATAGAGCCTCATCAACCCATTCTGCCGCCACATTCGCGTTGCAGTGGCAGACAGACCGCGTTGCCGGCGAGGTTGAATCGACAAGAATAGAGTTTGAGCGAGCGCTGGAGGAGATCGCCATTATTGAAGATTCACTAATCCCCACCGCCACCAGATTAGCCCAAGTCACAAGCGAAAGGGTGGCGATGGGACGTGCACCTATGGCAGAGGCGATTCAAGCTGAGCAGGGGCTAACAACGGCGAGGATGCAGCTAAACAGGTCGGTCGCCAAAGCGTGGATGGCCTACTCAAAACTTCAACGGGCAACAGGTCATTTTGGCTACACCTACTCGGAGAGTGAACAATGAAAACTAAAACTAAGAACACAGCTATTGGCGCCCTATTGGTGGCTCTCACTTGTACCATTTGGATTGCTGTCAACCGCACAGATGAGAGCACTGAACTAGACACCGTTTACACCCTTTCCGAGGTGACTCCCGTCGCAGACATTAGCTCGGCAACAATGGTCAATGTGGAGGCGCTGTTTGAGTCCTACGAGAGCGCGAGATTAGCTCTAGCATCTGACGACCTTGCCGCTGGCACCTCATCAGGCGGAGATCTCGTTTCGGTACTAGGGCTATTCGAGAACAGCGAGCTAACTAGCCTCACTGAGGGCGTAGGCTCTGCCCAGAGGCTTCATCAAGCCGTGGATTTAGCCAGTGCTCGTTTGGCCTTTGGAGAGGTATCTGAGAGCCTTGTCGCCACAATGGTGGACAACGAATCTTTGCGACACGGGCGCACTCTCTTTTCCTGCCCCATGGTGTACGATGGGTTCGCCAAATGGGTACAACCCTCATCAGCCCTGGATAACCCCTATATGGGTCTATCGATGGCTCTCTGCGGTAACACCGAACAGTGGCCAGAGTCGTTCTCTACAGAAGAAGCGGAGATCGCATACTATACCTGCCCAATGCACACCTCCGTACGGAGTGAAGACATTGGTACATGCCCAATATGCGCGATGGACCTAGTACCTGTCTCAGCCGCCTCACTGCTGTCGGGAGAGGTCGTCATAGACGGTCAGCGACGACAGACCTTTGGAGTCAGAACTACCGCTATCCACAGGGGGCCAATGGTCGAGACTCTTCGGCTGCCAGCCCGAGTGGAGTGGGACCCATCTGCAAATCACGAAGTCAATATCCGATCCGACGGATGGATCGAGGGGCTCCGAGTTGATGATGTCGGACAGAGCGTTCGCTTAGGGCAAACTCTCTTTACCCTCTACAGCCCTGAGCTAATATCGGCCCAGGGAGAGTTATTGGCTGCTATAGGCGTACATGGCTCTGACCACCCAGTCGCTGTGGCTAGCAGAAGCCGCCTGCGAGTCTTGGGGCTCGCTGATCGCGACATAGATGCGATAATCGAGGCTGGTCAGACCTCTGAACGCGTCAACATCCGTGCGCCGCAAAGCGGAGTGATCACTGAAATCAACCTCACTGAAGGTGCTCATGTTACCGCCGGCATGTCTGCCGCGGTAATCGGTCAGACAACAACAGCCGTTGTAGAGGCGGATCTGTTTGAAAACCACCTCGCTGACGTCACCACTGGCACACAGGCCACTGTATCGTTTCCAGCCCTTCACTCCTCCCAAATCGCAGCCGTTGTAGAGAGTGTAGATCCTTGGCTTAACCCACAGACACGCACAGCTCGCGCACGCCTTATAATAGACAACTCAGACGGCGCCCTAATAGCTGGAATGGACGCCAATGTAAGCTTGCATATCGACAGAGGAGACTCCCTGTTACTCCCAGCGAGCGCCGTTATATTCAACGGTGACAACCGCATAGTGTTCCTCGACATGGGAGAGGGGCGCCTAACCCCAACATTTGTCACTCTAGGGGCGCGGAGTAACGAACTCTACCAAGTCCTGACGGGACTAGACTCCGGAGACGAGGTCGTCACTTCTGGGACATTTTTAGTCGCATCGGAGAGCCGAATTTTCTCATCGTCCGCTACATGGGGCATAAATAATCATGAGTAGTTCAAAACAACAGGGCGGGCTGCTTGGCGGACTAATACGCCTCTCCGCTGACAACCCAATAACGACCCTCTTGATAACCGCGATGATCGCAGCGTTTGGCTGGATCTCGATGCTTACGAGCCCAATGGACGCTGTACCTGATCTCTCTGATCCACAGGTCATAATTTATACTGACTGGGCTGGCAGGAGCCCCGATCAGGTCGAAGATCAGATCACGTTTCCCCTCTCTTCACAGCTGCTTTCTACACCTGGGGTCGAGACGGTACGCGGGCAATCGTTCTTTGGTCTATCGCTACTATACGTCATCTTTGACGAATCAGTGGACCCATACTGGGCCCGCACGAGAGTTCTCGAGACGATAACATCAGCAGAGGCTTCACTTCCGAGCGGGGTGTCACCAACCCTTGGACCAGATGCCTCTGGAGTAGGCTGGATCTACATGTACGCGTTGACCGACACAAGCGGAAACAACGATCTGGCAGATCTTAGAGAGTTACAAGATTGGGAGCTGAAATTCGCACTTGAGAGCGTCTCTGGGGTAGCGGAGGTGGCGAGTATTGGAGGATTTGTAAAGCAATTTCAGGTCATCATAGACCCAAACAAACTCATTAATTACGGGGTGACCCTAAATGAGGTTGCCGACGCTATTAGAGCCTCCAATCAAGAGACTGGCGGGCGGGTATTAGAGGTGGCTGGTCACGAACACATGATCCGAGGTATCGGCGAAATTCAGAACTTAGATGATCTCAGAGGTGTGCTTATAAAGGTAGGTAGCGATGGTGCGCCAGTTACCATCGGAGAGGTCGCCGAGGTCGCCTTTGGCTCAGAGATGAGGCGAGGGGTTGCCGAGCTCAACGGTGAAGGCGAGGTGGTGGGCGGAATCGTGGTAATGAGGCAAGGGGAGAACGCACTCACAGTTATCGACGCTGTAAAACAACGGATTTCCGAACTACAGCCCTCCCTACCAGATGGCGTAGAATTAATCACAACCTACGACCGTTCGGGTCTGATCAATGGATCCATAAACACCCTTCGCGAGACTGTCATACAGGAAATGCTCGTCGTATCGTTCATAGTCCTGCTGTTTTTGATGCACTTCCCCTCCTCCGTAGTGGCGGTTTTAACCCTACCAGTCGCCATCCTTATCGCTTTCATTCCTCTGCGTGCTCAGGGATTCAGTATCAACATTATGTCCCTTGGTGGGATAGCTGTCGCAATCGGCGCCATGGTGGATGGCTCGATTATCATCGTCGAGAACATACATCAGCGATTGGCAAAATGGAGAGAAGAGGGAGAGCTTGAAGAAAAACGACGAGTAATAACCCAAGCCATGGTCGAGGTGGGACCATCGATCTTCATCTCACTGCTAGTAATAACAGTCTCGTTCCTGCCTGTATTTACACTTCAAGCCACCGAAGGTCGCCTCTTTAAACCGCTGGCATGGACAAAGACATGGGCAATGGCGGGGGGCGCTATTCTGGCAGTTACCGCTACTCCAGCTCTCGCCGTCTTGTTAATTGGCAGAGGCAGTTCAAACCCAAAAAGCGAGCGATTAAACGGGCTACTCACAGCTGTTTACGAGCCAGTCGTTCGGTGGACACTTAGACACAAACGGTTGGTGATTGGCATAGCTCTGGCGCTGTTCGCCTCGACTATTCCCATATGGCGTGGTCTAGACTCTGAATTTATGCCGCCACTAAATGAAGGGGCGATCCTTCATATGCCAACTGCTCCTCCTGGAATGTCAATAGGGCAGGCTAGCGAAGTACTTCAGGCAATGGACAGAAAAATCCGAGCGATCCCAGAAGTCGAGACGGTGTTTGGTAAAATGGGAAGGGCTGACACGGCAACGGATCCAGCCCCTCTAGGTATGGCAGAGACGACCATAACCATAAAACCTAGGGAAGAGTGGCGTGAGGGGCTCACCTGGCAAGGGCTGATCAATGAGCTTGATGCCGCTGTTCAGACCCCTGGCATGCCAAACATATGGTGGATGCCAATACGGACTCGCACGGAGATGCTCTCGACGGGAGTCCGAAGCCCTCTAGCTGTGCAGCTTTTTGGTCCAGACATTGAGAGTATTGAGAGGGCTGGCGTTGATATTGAACGCATCCTAAAGGCGGAGATCCCTGAGGGACGCAGCGCCTTTGCCGAGCGAAGCGGGGGCGGGTTCTACCTAGAT
>CAWVYO010000056.1:0-16081 GCA_963934385.1 uncultured bacterium | reverse complement strand
CTCTCACTGAAATGCGAGTAATGTGTCACCTCACCGAGACCCAGCGTTCCATCTACGATGCGGTGATGTCTGCGGCCAAGGTGGAGCTAAATACCGAAGAGGGGTCTCGAACAATGAAGGTGCTTGAGCACCTGTTGCGCCTTCGTCAAGCAGCCTGTCATACTGGCTTGTTGCCCGGGGATCGTCCCAATGAGTCAGGGAAGTTGCAGGTTCTTGTTGATAAGCTTCACAGCGTTGTGGCAGGTGACCATAAGGCGCTCGTGTTCTCCCAATGGACAGGCTTCTTGGATCTGATCCAAGAGGAGCTTGAGCGCAGTGGGATAAATTACGTGCGACTCGATGGCGCGACACGTGATCGCGAGTCCGTCGTTGCCCAGTTTCAGTCCGATGATGGACCACCAGTGTTTCTCATATCTCTAAAAGCTGGTGGAACGGGTATCAACCTCACTGCAGCAGACTACGTGTTCATCACCGATCCGTGGTGGAACCCAGCTGTTGAGGCTCAAGCCACCGACAGAGCCCACAGGATTGGTCAGCAACGTCCAGTAGTTGCTATTCGAATGATCGCTGAAGGTACGGTAGAGGAGCGAATAGCCTCCTTGCAACAGGCCAAGAAAGAGCTCGCAGAGGCAGCTCTCGGCGGCGAAGAAGCCTTTACTGGGCGTCTCACCAGAAGAGAGCTTATGGGGCTATTTGGTGGCTGAAACAAGCTGAGATGCAGCGCGTTAGGTACACACTTTCCAGTTAGGCTGAATCGCTAATAGACGCCTTTAGACCCTATAGTCCCAACCACTCAAGCTCGATGGTGTAAGGGTGGTCTCCCACCTCACCAGTGTACGCTAATACAACAAGGTAATAGGTGTAGCCCGGCTCCAAGATCTCGCCGAAGTCAGATACGTTCCAGACCTCTGGTTGGTTGTACCAGCTGTAGCCAATAGTCTCGACCGTGCCATTCACCTCGTCGTGGCGATAGAGGTTTATGTCGAAGTCATTTGATACAGCCCAGTCGAGGGTGATCGTAGCATCGATAGGCTCAGTGACAGTAAATGCGAATGCATCGGAGTCACCATCGACCCAGAATGGTTCTTCGCTTGGGAAGCCCAATGTCCCAGTAATGCGGTCCACAAACCCTACGCCAGAGCCAGTGACCCCAAGGTCTTGGGCGGCAGCGAGTGCGTCGACTTCGATGTCTACAACATATGGATCAACAATGATGTCGTTAGGCTCAACCTCTGCGATCTCCCAGCCCAGTACCTTCGGGGCTATTTCGGTGATAGCAATATCGGGGGCGATAACTCTACAGTGAAGCAGGTTCAGCGCAGGGTCGTCTGTTGTGTCTTCTGGAGTCTCTTCACAGATATCCTCTCCACCTGAGAGAGGGCCGTTTAGTGTCAACTCTGCTGGAATTGGTGAGTAGAGAGTACCAGCAGGCAGCCCTTGATTGAGATTTGAGAAGTCGCCAGCGATAATCATCACCGCTTGAGCGCCCTCTGTTACGACGGCTGCTGCTTGAGCCTCTTCCCCGTCGTCATTTACCTCTGGTTCCACCATTTCAACCTGACGAATATAGGTCATCCGGTAGCTACCAGACCACTCTTTGGTCTCCTCGTCGAGAGTCCACTCCTCGATGGCAGATCCGCCGACAGGTGCGCCGCGGTTCATCATGTCATCGAAGGGAGCGTATGCTCCAGCGAAAATGGATGTTTTTTCGGGTGAGTGACCAGAGATCATTAAGGTGTAAGTGTCGTCTGCCTCGATGTTGTTGGCGAGGGGTAGGATCCCCACGACGTATTCTTGGCCCGCCTCTATGGTGGCGGTGAACTCAATAACGCCACCAGCTCCCGTGGATGTTCCTCCTCCAATAGAGGTCAAGGGAACACCAGTTATCTCGTCAAGACCTTCGTCTAGAGTGTATAATTGAACGTCCCAGAGGAGCGGCGGAGGCTCCTCTTCTACGGCTCCAGTGTCACCTGTGTCACCTGTGTCTGAGTCACCGGTGTCACTTGATGCGGTGTCACTAGTGCTAGTGCTGGTTGTTCCAGTGCTGGTTGTTCCAGTGCTGGTTGTGCCAGTGTCTGTTCCTGTCGAGGTCTCTGTTGCGTCGGCTGCGTCGTAGTAAAAGGATATTGTGATATCTTCCTCTGCAGCGCCTGTGAAGGTGAAGAAGTCCAGGTCACCTTCCCATGATGACTCAAGCGAATTCCATTCTCCGAATGCTCGTGCCTTGCCTGATATGGTGGTGTATCGCCACGAAAGAGGACCCATGTCGTAGGCTTCGTCGACTGTGTCGCGGACAGAGGCCATTCCGTCGCCAGGATCGCTATCCATGCTCATTGGGATGGTTACGACCCCCTCTAAAAGGGTGCGGTCGATACCAGCTTCAGGGGTGATACAGCCCACAAGTGCTATTAGTACGATTGATTTTTTCATTAGAATTCCCCCCTTAGACCGACTTGGAATCGGCGTGGGTTTTGGTAGGAGAGCGGTGTCCCCCAGAGCGGCTCGTTGTTTGAGTCGAGGTATACACCGTCGCCATCGCGGGCACCCCAGGTCTCATCCATGGATGTTGGTGTGCGCTCGTTGAAGAGGTTGAAACACTCGAACGTTAGGGCGAAAGTGGTCCCTGCAGTCTTGAACATTAGCCCTGTCTTGATGTCTGTTTGAGAGTATGCTGGTAGGCGATAGGTTCCGTCATTGACCTCCCCGTAGTTTGCCCACCCAGAGTAAAACTCGTTGTAGTAGAGCTTGCTCAATGGAGTCCCAGAGTAAAGCCTGAAGTCCCATCCATAGAGGTAACCTACGTTTGTTGATCCTATCTGCCATACATCGGGACGACGGTAGCTTCCCATGAACTTTACGGCGTGAGTTCTGTCATAAGCCAGATTTCCCTGTTCGTACTGTCTCTGTTCCGCGGTGTCGAAAGCACCCGTAGCGATGTGATCGCTGTTGGTACCTGTTGCGCGTGACCATGTGTATGAGCCTGTTGCGCCCCAGTAGTCACTCCAGCGTTTGTTGAGGGATACTTCAAGTGAATCGTACTTTGTCCAGAGGTCGTCGGCGGTACGAAGTCGGTAGATAGCCTCGTTGGAGCCATTTCTGTTACCGATAACGGCCGTTCCCTCTGGGTTCCAGAGGAGGTTCACTTCGTCGTCTTCCCAGAAGTTAGATGCCTCTTTGTGTACCCATGTGATGTCAATGGCTACAGCCTCGCCAATGGCGCGTGTAACTCCGAAGTCCCACTCGTCTGAGTGAGGATTCTTGAGGTCGTCGTGAGCGAGAAACTGTGAGTAAGAGCTCTGAGTGGGGATGTCGGACCATCCACCAGTCTGGTCTTCCCAAGAGTATTGGTCGTATCCGCCGTCGTTATCCACGAGTAGATCGGCCACCGCCAAAAACCCTGAGTCGTAGAAGCGTCCAAAATAGGCGTGTACGGATGTTGATTGATCGCCAAAGACGTCCCATGCAACGCCGAGCCTTGGCGCCCAAGTCAGGCTCGTGAACACTGTTTCACCAATATCGTTGTCGAGTGCGCTGTGATCCATACGCAGCCCAGGGCGAATTGTTAGGTTATCAATCGGCTGCCATACGTCCTGGAGGTACCAGCTTGTGAGGCTACCATCTAGCCCTATGTCCCAGTCGTTGCGGTATCGATATGTTGTTGTTGGTGTGTAGCCCGAGAGATCGGCTGGATCACCACTGTGTGAGTAGTAATCAAGGCCGTTTGAGATCCCAGGGTAGCTGTACTGGCTGATAAGGCGCTCAAATTGTACACCAGTTTTGAAAGCGTGGCTTCCGAGAAGGTTGTCCACAAACCAACTTACGGCGCTGTTGGCGCTAATACGGTTCCGCTCGTTGAAGCTCGCATAGGCGATCTCTCCAAAGTCAAAGCCATCGGGGTCGGATGAGTACCACGAATCACCGAAGTCATCATCGCAGGCGCCAGTAGCCTCGTTCCTAACTTGGCAGTCTTGCCATAGGATTGAGTAATAGTCGAGGTTGCTCTGTTGGTAGTAGACCTTCGATTCAACCTGTAGGTTGTTGGTTGGCATCCAGAGGTGCCCAAGTGAGCCCAGCCATCCGCCTTGGTTCTGTACGGCCTCTGCAGACGGGAGAACGTATGGAGACTGGCTTACATTGTCGATCCACGTTGGATCTCCCTGAACGTGCGCCCAGACTCGATTTGCGCTGTTTGGCTGCCACGTGAGTTTTCCGAACCAGTAGAGGCTTCTCCAGTCTCTTGGAGCAACCTCAGACATCTCGAGTCCGTTTATTGGATCTGGGCCAGTGGGTCTGCCTATTACGTCGTTGTCGAAAGCGAGAGTGCTCACACTGCGGTCGGCTTGGAGGCTAGTGAAGAACCAAAGCTTGTCTTCTATTACGGGACCGCCGAGGTTTAGAGCGTAAGTCTCATATTGAGAGAGGGGAGAGCGAGTGCGGTTGCCCTCTTCATCCTCGACCCAGCAAGCGCTATCACGTGTTGACTCTGTGATGTCGTCAGGTGCCTCTAAACAGGAGTCTGAATAGGTGACGCTGGCGTAGCCTTCGTAATCATTACCACCCGACTGAGTGACGATGTTCACAGCTCCGCCAAGGGCTCGACCATATTCTGCGTCCATTCCGCCTGTGATTACCTGAACCTCTTGTATAGCGTCGAAGTTCATGTTCATTGAGAAGGTAGATGTGATTGGGTCTGTAGTGTTTACGCCGTCGATGTAGAATTGGTTTGAAGAGTCAAACCCACCGTGCATGTTTGCGTTTCCGCTACCAACTACCCCAGGGGCAAAGCCCACAACACCTTGATAGTCGCGGTTTGATGGGATGTCTTGCATCATCTCGGCTGTCATAGTGAGACCGGTCTGGGTGCGTTCTATGTCAACGGTAGGTGCGGACGCAGTTACGATCAGCACTTCTCCAGCCTCTGCAAGGCTCATTGAGACCTCTAGCGTTACAACTCCACCAATGACAACGCCGATATCAGTCGTGCGCCAAGTGTTAAAGCCAGGCTTTACAGCCTCCACAGTGTACTCACCAGGAGGGAGTCCAGCTGCGCGGAAGGTCCCCTCGGCAGCGGTCTCGATGGCCCGTTCGCCGATGAGGTTGTCCGAGGTGACGGTTACCACCACACCAGGTACTTCCATGCCACTGTCGTCAACGACGGTGCCTCGAATCTGACCGGAAACTTCGGCCGCGATACTTGGGGGTGAGATTATGTAGAGAACTACGAGTAGAACTAATCGAAAGAGTTGCTTCACGCTTATCACCTCAATTGGCAGTTATAAACTGCCGATAACGTATGAGGTGATCAGCGTAAAGGGCTAAAACTTACTGAGTCGAGACTAATTATTAAGCCTCTACGGGAGTGCGTCGATCGCTGCTATTAAGTCTGCTTCATTCCCACTAGTCATTGCGCTTACGTCGCTGAAAAAGATGGTCTCATCTTCGTCCACGGTCTCGGAGATGATCTGGTAGAGCCACTGATCGTCGGTTCCATCATCGTCTTCGCCCAGATCTATGCTAAGAAAGATAAGGTGAATCTCCAGACCGATTGGTAGCATTCCGTAATGCTCAGTAAATAGTCCTGAGGCATCATCGTATACATCGAGAAAGGCCAGTGCGGCTGGTTCACCGTCGTATGTGAGGTAGACTACGGAATTTTGGTCGCTAAAACCCTCTGGTACACCCACCTGAATACGAGTCTTGTCGCGCGGATCGGAGCTCCACTTGTCCACGTTAGTCCAGCCAAATGTGTCCGAAGTTAGCCAATAATAGCTACCCTCTCCTTCACCTCCGAATCCCATCTTTCTATCCATGTCGACCTGAGACCAGTCAACGTCACCGTCAAACTCAACGTTTTCGTCCGCTGGTACAAACAACTCCATATCTAGGTCTGTTCCACCAGTGAGTGATGTAAGGACGTTGATTGTGTATTCGCCTTGAAGCGTTAGCGGTGCGTCATCTTGGGTGATGTTAACGTAGTGCTCGCCACCTGAAATTAGGGCGGACTTGTTGCCGTCTTCATCGATCCCCATGGTAGACATTCCAGCTGTTAGCATCTCGCCTCGATGGGTGAGTTCAACTATGTCGACATCAACGAGACCGCTCACGATGTGCCCGTCGGCATCTAGAAGATTGCCGCCAATTACGACTGTGCTTCCGCTATCGAGTGTGAGAGTGAGACCAGGGATGAACTCTTTTGAGAAGCTCTGGATTTTGGACGTGCGTGAGTTTGACATGAATGATGAGAACTCTTCCTGAGAAGGGGGCGCGTTGGTTGCACCAGTCTCTGTAGTAGTGACACCTGTCTCTGAAGTGACACCTGTCTCTACAATGGTGCCTGTTTCGCCCGTTTCACCTGTCTCGTCATCTTTTGAACATCCTAGAGCCAGGATGCTAATAATTAGTGGGATGGTTATTTTTTGCGTGTTTGAAATTATGCGCATTGGTCTTTCCTTATTCAAATGAAGTTCCTACCTGAGGTGCTTTATACTAGGCATGATGGTGTTGTGTCTACCAAATTGTACTATAGCCAGCCTCTTACTGCCCCGTATAGTCCACGGAGAGCGGGTACATAAAGGCTATCGGCTGCATATAGCTCAAAGAGGACTCTAGCCGAAAGTGCTGTTAGCGTTATGCTAAAAGCGCCCATTAGGAGCCACTTTTCCCATTGTTTCATCCTTAATGGTCTCATCACAGCCCTAGCGGCGGTAGGGTCAAAACCTCTAGCGTCGAGGGACTCTGCCACACTCCAGGCACGACGTAAAGCCCTCGCCACTATCGGTCTCATGAGGCTTATTTCTAGCTTTAGCCATGACCATGGTGTTCGTTGGAAGATAGGGCGACCCCTGCGTGCTCTAGCGCTTCTCACCACATTCCAAGCCTCAGCAATCGCGGGGATAAACCTGAAAGCAGTGCTCGCCATTAGTGCTAGACCGAAGGGTAGACGGAGTCTTAGAAGTGCTGAATTTAGTCGATCAAGGGGGGTTGTTATAGCCAGCGCTACTCCCGCAAGTCCCACCGAGATAACGCGAAGGGATTGTACAAGGCCATATGAGACACCTTCTCGCCAGATAGTTAAAGGACCAAGACTTACAAGCGCTGTCCTTGGTTCTACGGGGTAGAATAGCCCTTGGGCTAACACTGTGCTCCAAACTATAGCTGCCGATGCTATGAGCGCTCTTCTAAATCGAGCCTTCGTTGTAAGGAACGGTAACAGCGTTATCAGAGTCATCACCGCCAAGGATGTGGGGTGTTCTAAAGTAATTGCTAGGGTTCCGACGCAGGCAACTAGTCCTATCTTAGTGCGTGGATCTAAGCCCTCAGCTTTCGGTCTACCAGTAGGTACCACCCTCTCTTTTGAGACTTCTGAAAGTGCTGAGTCATAGGTGTAGCTGCGCCGAGGCGAGCCATCATAGATCACCTTTCCCTCTTTTAGTTCAATGACTCTTGTAGCAAATGTCTCGGCTAACCCTAGGTCGTGTGTAGCAAATATAAACGCCGTGTCATCGCCTCTGGCGCAAAGCCCCTTCATCATCCGCACAACCTCCACTCGGTCTTGACCCGATGTCGGCTCATCTAGCAGTAGTAGGTCGGGCTGGGTTGTTAGGGCGGCCGCAACCGCCGCTCTCAGGCGTTGACCCTTTGAGAGCGACTGCGGGGCTCGTTCTAACAGAGAGTCGATATTTAGTGCTGCGCTCGCCTGGGTGACTTGTTTCATTGTCTCCTTGGCGTCTACTCGTCTTTCGGTGGGTCCGTAAGCTAGCTCTAGTTCAGTTGTCTCACAAAACAGTGCCAAGTCAGGGTTTTGTGGCACGTCTATTATCTGCCCATCAGCTCTACTCACGCCGATGTTTAGGTGCCCCGCTATTCCCATAAGAAGCGTAGATTTTCCCGATCCGTTATGGCCTATTACCGCTATCCTCTCCCCCCTACAGACAGTAATATCCATTGGGCATAGAGCCTCTTTATCAGCATCTGGCCACTTATAAGAGAGGGATTCACCTGAGAATATCAGCTCGCCTTTCGCGACTAGGTTTTCAGGACTTATCGAGGGTTTCTGTGGGGCTCCGTAGAGTTCGTTTACAAGCTCAAAACCTTCGCCAGCGATTTCGCCATCCTTCATAACCACGACTCGATCTATCAGCTTTGACGCCTGACTCAGTCTGTGTTCGACCATGAGAATAGTGGTGCCGCTCTCTGATAGTCGCTTTAGTACTAACAGTAGCCGATCCGAAGCCATTGGGTCTAGTTGACTGAGTGGTTCGTCGAGGATGAGGAGTGGTGGGCTAGCAGCTATAGCTCCAGCGACCACTAGTCGTTGAGTTTGACCTCCAGATAGCGCTGAGCTCTTGTGGTCTAGCGGTAAGTTTAAACCGACTATTTCCAGCGCTTCGTGTACTCTTTTTGAGATCTCATCGTGATCTGCCCCCGCAGATTCTAACGCAAACGCAACCTCGTCACCTATGGACCCCGCGACAAGCTGGTCTTGCGGGTTCTGGCTAACAAAGCCCAGGCTTCTGACCCGCTCTGAGGGCGGCTGTGATGCTGGGTTTAGCCCTAAGATCGCAACATCTCCGCTGTAGTCGCCTCCGCCGTGGCGCTGAGAGAGCCCCGCAGCCATTCTTAGTAGGGTGGATTTACCGCAACCCGTTGGCCCTGTCAGAAGGACAAACTCACCGGCATGCACTTCAAGCGACACGCTCTTTAGCGCACTTTCTGTACCACCTGGGTATCTGTAGCTCACATCCTTCAGAGAGAGAGTTGGGGTGGGTGAGTTCAAGGCGACACCTTTCGAAGTGACTTAGCGAACGGCACAGCGACAGCGCAGCCAACAAACACGTAAAGGAAGCCTGGACCTAGTAGGATCATCGCAACGTACCACGGTGCATAGTAGAATCGGTAAAGGACCACTGCCAACACTAACCCGCTCGCCGATGTTAGCAGGTTGGCCAGCCCAAACCCAAAACTCACTCTGAGCCATATTTTGAGGTTTGATCCGTAGCGCCAAGCACCGCTTTTTGTGACCCCTGTCAGCCAGAGAGCGGACTCAAGCCAGATTATTTGATTTCCAACGAAGATTAGATCTGTGGGTGCGACGCGACCTAGGGCTATTGCGGAGAGTAACGCCTGCACCATAACCGCCATCGCGGCTGTACCAGGCTTTGGGACCAAGGTGAGTAAGGTAACCATAAATGCTGCCCGGAAGGCGTCATCTATGATACCCGTCAGCAGGCTCGAGAATGGACCTAACACCGCTGCCACCCCCATTCCTATTAGCTGTCCACCGCTACTCGCCAAAAAACAGAGCGCCCCGAACATCGAGATGGTCATCAGCTGAGAGGTATTTGTTGTTGTAAGCCACTTTGGGCCACGCCTGAAAATTAGAAATACCCCTAGAAGCGCGGCGCTTAGGGACACAATAAAGCCAGCGCTCGTGCTGGTATTTCCACGTGACACATACAGCGGTTGCGAGCTCTCTAGGAGCACTTGGTCGCTACCAATGGCAGCGATCTCTACATTCCTTGTCCACGTTGGCAGGACCCTTTCTCCTCTAGGAATAGCGTCCGTATCTATGAATAGAGGGTAGACCGCTGTAGCTGTTGACTGTGCTGGAACTCTTAACAAGAGGTTTAGTTCACCTGTGCTGTTGTGCTCGGAGTCTCTAAGCCTAGGCATGAAGATCATAGAGATTTCACCTGACTCGTCGCTGACCCAAGACCTTATAGCTAGGTTTATGGCGTTATCGCCGCCGTTACTTATGCGTACTGATTGGTAGCCCCAAGGGTCGTAACGCCCCCAATTTCTACTCCCTAAAGAGGTCTTCTCTAGCACGGAGCGCCACCAGTCAGCAGGTAGGTTGATTCTGTTTGCAGGTCTAGCTATTTCTCTCGCGCCTGCTGCGTCAACAGGGAAGGGCATCTCTTCTATAGAAAGGTGCTCTCTAGCCTCAGATGCGGTCACAGTTGTTGGTATCAGGCGAACTATAGAAGTCTGTTCGTCAACCGTGACTACAGCCTCAGTAGCTGATGACACATCCGAAATTAGGCTTACTCTCTCACCTGGTGCGGCTGTCCTCGAGGTAGACTCTCCGCCCATGGTGATGGATACATCGCATTGGCCAGATGGGCATACTTGCGGTGCTACACTCACAGCCCCTTGGACAGCGGCGGTGTCTATGATCGTAAATGATATTGTGTCGCCGTTATATGCATTTGTTTGCCCCTGTCCAAGAGGGGCGCTAACGGTAATTTCAAGCCCAGAAGGTGGTGCTTGAATTGTCTCGGTTACAGTTCCAGCGTCTGTGGTTATGGTGGCTGCTCTGGCCCCGTTTTGCCACCCAGTTCTAAGAGCTACAATCCCTGTAGGTCGGTCTAGTCGTCGTTCTTGAAGGACCTCATCGCTCTCTCCTAAGATGGATATTCGCGACATAGGTTCGCTACTAGTTATTGTGATCCCAGCTTGCGTTGAGTCTATGGAAATTACATTTGATGAATCTCGCCAGCACCCCGACAAGCTCAAGAGCAGACCTGTAAATAGGAAGGCTAGTCTTATTGTGTCGAGAATAGTGCTCACAGGGCTATCTCAACACTGTCGCGCGGTATTCGCCTGTTACGCCACCTTGCCCATCTGAGTATGGGTACTCTATCACCGCTACCCTCCCATCGTTTTGAATATCATGCTGGAAGAAGAGGGGGTTTGGGGTCTCGCAGGCGGCCAAGAGGCGGGAGTTTCCGCCTCTTCCGCTATCAGGATCCGTTAGGTCCAATATAAAGGCCCCATACAGGTCCCTCCTAGTGTCGGTAGGGCGGAAACCAGCAGCGACAACGGCCATTGTTTCGTCGGGGGACACACTGAGTCCCTGCACCCTGATTTTACTTTGCCAGAACCACAGAGGGTCACCGTTAAGGTCGTGAACCCTTACTGTATTGGCCGCTGGGTGGTTTGTTGGGGGTCTAAGCTCAGGAGACGCAGCACCCCAGGGGATGTTGGTGTCTGCGGTTGTGGTTAGCATAAAATTGCCAACAAACCGACCGAACCCAACACTTGTTGAGACAGGCACAGCTCCCGCCATTACGGGAGTACCACTTGATAAAGTGAGACGTGGGTTAGATTCGGCTGTAGGATTATCTGAGGGCTTACCATCTTCATCGAACACCAATAACCGCCCGTCGCCCAAGCCTACCAACACCCCTTTTTCCGGGTCAATATCCAACGCTTGCCACATGTAAGCAGCAGTAAACCATGGCTCCAGCGGTCTGAATTGATGGCTGCTTAGCATCTCCATAACGCCTTCGTTGGAGCTGTTTAAATCAACTACAGTTATTGCGCTGATAGGTAGATCCTCTGGAGGAGGGCCATCAGCGGAACGACCAGTGTTTATCGCTATTATACTCCCCTCTGTTGTTGAGTGGATTGCGGCGTAGTTAAAGGTCACACTTGCAGCAGTGTCTGGAAAACGAGAGACAATATCCCCATCTGGGGTGAGTCTAAACAGCTGACTTTTGTTGGCTCTTGTACCGTCGTCAAGATCCCAACCGTGCATTCCTACTAAGATTATGTCGCCGCCTGGCAGAACCTCTAAGAAATAGCCAGCAGGCAAGTTGTAGAGGCCGTAACGGTCCTCATCAGCCGGCATAGGGGATGTGTCGATATAGTCAGCCAGCCTAAATGACCATCGCTCTTCTAGAGTTGATGGGTCTAGTGCATGGAGGTATGCGTCTGGTGACTGTTCGGCAGCGTATAGCGTTGAGCCGTCCTGTGACCACGCGATCTCTTTTGTTGCGGCTTCTGATAGTTTGGTTCGAGCGATCTCGTCACCGCTCCAGCCATCCACTACGACTAGCTCACCGTTATGCCCTCCAACAGCCAGAAGTGATCCCCCTGGTGAAAACCGCACCGTTGAATTTGGTGCTGTTCCAGACAGAGTTATCAGGGTTGATAACTCTGATAACTCAACGTGAAAAAGTGGACGGCATTCAGGTATTTCAGGTGCTACACCTGCAAATCCACCGACATTGACCTCTTGCTGCGGGCTCCAATCTAACTCAACAAATTGACGGTTCTCTTCAAGTAGGTGGGTCTCGCCGTCAGTCTGTATATGTTGATCAGTGTACGGGACAATCACCCCACCTCTTACAAACACCAATTCCTCGTCAAAGGACGATGTGTCGGATGTATTGCAGCCTATAATGGCTAACAAAATTGTGGTGATAGTTATCAAGCAAGGGCTCCCAGAGAACTGTTTACAGTACTGTTTTATAGGGATTCGTTCCAGTCTATTTCCGTATAGGCGGTGCAGTCGTTATCTTCAATTCCAATGTTAATTTGGTCTAGACGTTCAATGCAGACCGCCTCAACAACTGAGATATCCTCATTGAGGATTGATTGCTCCCAAGACCACGTTTCGCAAGAACCTAAGAAAGAATCTTCGCTCTTAAAGCCAGCCTCAATCCAGCTTACCCCCCAACCATCAAGGCAAGAGCCATACAGATCTGCGGCAGCTTCACACATGTCGATACAGATCTCAGGAGGTTGTGGGTGGGCCTCGCAGCCTGTCGTGCTGGTCAGGATAAACCCAACCAGCACGACGGACACACCGTAGCTAACACCAAGATTTTTAGATGATCGCTTCACAGAGTCGTGACTCCTAGTAGAAGGTGATGCTGTAAGGATCAAGGTCGAAAGGTATACGCTCAGACTCTGTGCATGTTTCTGCATCCCAGACGAATACGGCACCGGGGCGATTTGGGTAGTTCCAGTGTGTGCGACCTAAAATCCAAGCCTCGCCAAGATCGTTTGTGGTGACGTCTATTAGGTAAGTATTTAGCGCTGCACCCTCCATCATACTCCAGTCGTTCATATCCACACAGAATATGTGGTATGAGTCCCCGAAGTTGTCTAGGTTAGATCCGATTAAGATGGCATTACCGTTTTCGTCTGATGAGAATGCGGTGATGTCCATGTTTATATCTGATTCGGATACCTGGAAGTCAGAGAGCAAACCAGAGGCTGTGTCGAAGGTCATTACACCGCCGTCTGCCGCGTAATATGCACCGCTTGTGATGATGAGTGAGCCTTCAGTTGTTGGATCAACTATCATCTTTGGGTTTGGTCCTACCGCATAGCTATCGGATACTGTCATTGATACAGGGTCAATCTCTATTAGTAAACCACCTACAGGTTCCCAGTTATACAGCTGTTGGGCTACAGCGTAGAGTGTGTTGTCCACGCAGGCTAGGTTTGCTATCTCTGGGATACCATCAAAGTCAGGTCCGTTGCTGGTATCGGCAAAGCTGCTGACATCAACGGCTCCAGTGAACGCACCTGTCTCTGGGTGGTATGCGTTTATGGTTGCTCCACCGTAGAGGCTGATAAAGACGTTGCCATCGCAAATCACACCATCGTGTGGGTTTGCGGTACCGTCACCTACTGACCACTCGCGGGCAGGTGTCGACCAGTCACCCGGGGTGTATACACGTACTGTATCCACACCGAGTTGGTTGATGTTGTAAACCTCATCGTTGATTGTTTTCACGATTGATGAACCGGGGAGTGTCGTAATGTTTGGGGTAACAACACGATCTCCGATGTTTACAGTTGAGAGGCCGTATACGGTGTAGTCACTTGTTACAACTACAGCGGTTGTTTGATCTGGCTCGACAACTGTCGTACCAGTATCGGTTGTGCCAGTATCGATTGTGCCAGTGTCAATTGTGCCAGTGTCGGTTGTAACTGTGCCAGTGTCTACAGTAGATGTGTCGGTTGTACTGGTGTCGTCAGCTTGTTTGCCACAGGCTACAAGAGCTATCGCTGAAAGTATGTACAGGGTTGGTTTTTTCATTATGTGTTTCCTTGTTGTTTGTTAGTTTTTAATTTAGATTGACCAGCACAGCGAAAACAACGCTGTGCGGCCTGGGAGTGGGTAGCCGTGAAAGTCGGAGAGTCCCGATAATGCGACTGATTCATCTTCGGGATCTAGTGGGTTAGTTGGGACCATGTCCACCATCTGGTTTGTGATGTTGCGTACAGATAGCTCTGCCTCAACACCTCCTATTTTAGGGTCGATACGAATAAAGGCTGAATGTAGAGAGCGCGGTGCTGACAGGTACCAGTTCGTCTGGTCCCAGTAGTTACCCGAGGTGTAGCTCCACGAGTGGCTCGCTGTGAGATTGTCCATTAGAGATATTGATGTCGTCTGGTGTAGCTCTAGGGCTGGGAGATTTGGAAGTTGATTGCCTGCATAGGCCTCGTCTTCCGATAGGTTTGTGCTCCAGGATTTAGTTATCGATGTATCGCTTTGTAGGACCTCTAGTATAGAGATAGCAATTGTCGCTTCAACTCCACGCACCTGTGTGGCACCTAGGTTTAAGGGGACCATTGTCCTCTGCGAGTTCTGCACATATGTGATCAGGTCTGTTGAACGACGGTGGAATCCAGCCACCTCGATAGATCCGCTCACGTAACCATTACGCGTGACTTTTACTCCGAGATCAACAGTGTAGCCAGACTCTGGCCTTAGATCTGGGTTTCCAACAATCGAGCCCTTGTCGCCGAAGAGTTCCGTGAAATCGGGAGCTCGCTCGTACATCCCAGCGCTTCCCTTTAGGGCGAAGAGATCCGTAGGGCGCCAAGCGAACCCACCCCTTGGGAGCAAGTTGTAGCCGAACATCGGCAGTGGGGTCTCGGTTGTGACTGTACCGTCAGTACTGTCTACCTCGAGTGCACGGTTGTCGGAAATCTGACCTCTAACGGCACCATCTAGCGTGATGTCGTCCGCAATGAAGGCTGTTACTGTAGGAGTTAGTGTGGCAACGGAACGCCACCTCGGTTCTTCAGCGGTGTCGTTCAAGAGATCTCGTCCAGCCCACCTGTCGTGACGTATCCCAGCGGTTAGTCCAGAGATTAGCTCACCGTTGAGAGGGTGTTCTAGGTTTACTAGTCCCCCCGTTGTGCTGTAGCTGTTGAGCTCCCAGTTTGCGCCGGTACCTATCTCGCCGTCTGTATCGTTATGCTCGTCTGTTCTGTAAAGCTCCCAAACCCTAGCGCTCCAGGGCCAGGCTCCAGCTTCCCTCTCAACCTGAACAGTTGAGAGGTTCTGTAGTGCGTAGTGTGACGTTGATAGTGACTGTGCCACTCCAGGACCAGGGATTCCCTCGTCGCGAATAAGGAAGCTGTTGAGAGCCGTTACAGCCATGTCACCGTTTGTGCCAGCGATCTTTATAAGGGCGTTACCTTGATTTTTTTCGTTGTTTTGTCGTTCGGTGATTTGGTCATCAAAAAGTGTGAATGCCGTGGCATTGTCATCGAAGAACTGGAAATTACCGTCGGTGCTAAGTGTCTCCGCGGCTATAAGTGTTGAGATGTTCCAGTTGCCTATATTGCTAGAAGAGGCGGCATTTTGTCTGGCAATAATAGTGCCGTAGCTACCTATTGTGGCTGAACCGTTCGCCTCAGGGGTCTCCTCACCACCTCTCTTTGTTACCAGGTTTATCACACCGCCTATTGGTGCTGCGTCAAAGTGTGCTGGAGCGTTGCCACGCCAGACCTCTATTCGTGACAGGGCACCTGTGGGAAGTTCAGAGAGGTTCACACTTGAGATGCCGTCTGGGTTTAGCGGGATTCCGTCTATGTAGACTTGAACCTGCCTCCATGTGGAGCCTCTTACACTCACGCTTGAGAAGTCTCCCAGACCCCCAAGTCTACGAATTTGAACACCTGCAGAGCGCTCGACAATCTCTGCGATAGTCTCAGAAGTCGCCTGTTCTCCCATCTCGATCACTGTCACTTGTGCTGATGACTGGGACGCCACATCGTCTACACTAGATTGCTCACCTTCAACCACAACCTCGTCTTCGCGTACCTCTCCGCTTTCGGGCGTAGGTTCGCCAGCGTTGGCTGTCGCCATGAAACATAGTAAAATTTGCAGGGTTCGTATCAAGAGCGCTCCTCCCTCCGAGGACTACTTGGGTGCGCTGTCGTGAGTCGGTCTCCTGGCTTATGGGGTGAAATGTCCTCTTAGTCGCGCCTTCCCAGAAAATTCCAGTGGCAAATGCGATAGAGGCCAACCCAATTACAGTGGCGGGGG
>CAWVYO010000055.1:0-16106 GCA_963934385.1 uncultured bacterium | reverse complement strand
TGTCACAATAGACTCAAACACTCACAATAACTGGGATTAACAGGAATAGGATCGTCGCTTCGTATTCGGAAGTTGATTTCCCATACTGCTCTTTAGATTTTTAATCGAGCATCATCGCAAAGGCTTTTGCTCGCAACCGAGTGGTTTTTGACCCCGCGGCTCCTGTGGTCTCAACTAATCCAACCGACTCCAATCCAAGATCAATCGACTCAGAAGTCTGAGACCCATCCCAGCCCAAACTCTCAATTCTATCAGCCAGTATCGGGTCAGCTGCAACAGCCAGAACTACACGCTCAATCTCTTCAGCAAGGGGCCCTAAACATCTACCCATGCCAGATGCTGAGCGAGGCACTCCTCCGAGTACCTGAACTCTTTCTCCTAGAGCTTCAACTATGGCTGGCACACCCCCAGAATAATCCCACGCCACTGACAACGAAGAGGCTGCTCGCTCCTTACCGCCAATAATTTCTACCCCTTCACCCAGTGTGTAGTCTGGTAGCGTGACATCGACGGCATGAGAAAACGAATCCCTGTAAAGAGGGGTGTCCGAGGCCAAAAGTAGAGTCACAGCTCTCCCGCCTCGGGTCTTTTGAGAGTACACCTCCCAAGCTGTCACTAACGACTCCATCACCTCAAAGGGAACCTCATGGGCACCGTGACCAAACAGAGCAAAATTGCCTTCAGAATCTTGGGCACGCATTAACAGCTCTATCGCCGCCGCTTCAAAACCCTTGTTACTAGCGACATACGGCACATCAGCCGTAGCCCAACTCTCCGACGATAGCTCCGCAAGAGCAGTTAATATGCGCCTCCATGAGTTTGACACTGGTTGAGCCCTAAGTCCAAAGAGAGGCAGTGTTCTACACCCAAGTGACGGGCTACTAACAGCCAGTTCCATTGCAACGGACTCCAAGAATGGCTGAGCTTGAGACCACCTTGGAGTATGAAGCACCACCGGCTCCATTCTGCGCAGGTAGCCAATAAGTTTTCTGTGTGCCCTCTCTCTATTCGAGGATTCTAGTTCGATCTGACCCAAATGAAAGGTTCCAAGCTCTCGCTTCTCCCTTCGGACACGAACTTTTTGGGCAAATTTACTCATAATTATCCAATACGCTCCATACTACAAGATCGCCCCAAACTGTTGTCGTGTCAATACTCTTTTTCATTAATTAAAAACGACGTCACACAACCGCCAATCCGATAGCATTGGTGACAAAGTGTAGGGCTTTTTATCTGGGCTGGGATAATATTGTTGAATGATCCACAGACCGCCTCGCAACACCCTTATACCAAACGCCAACAATGTTAGGTTTCTCACGCGCCTTCTAGAATTTGTGGCACAAGGTGTACGCGACCCTAGAGCGTTGGCCGAAGTTCTCGATTGCGAGCCCAGAACTGTTCATTACTACACACAGGCGGGAGACTGGCTTGGGCTTCTTGAAACTGAGAAGACACCTCACCTTACAAGGCTAGGGCTAGAGTATGTCTACGCTGGAACCAGCAGAACCAAGGTCTACGCCGAAGCTGTCTGGAACAACCCGTTTGTGATTGACCTCATGTCTGGAAGAGCAAACATCCTTCCGCCCAACGAAGAGATCGCCGCATTCATACAGTCTGCAGTTCCAGAGATGGCACCGTCGACAACCAAACGCAGAGCGTCTGCTGTGCGCGGACTTATAGAGCCAGCAATCAAATTCGGCCCGAACCGGTCGAGCGAGAACAAGCAGCTTAGTATGGAGTTCGGTCCAAGTTACGAGTCAAACGCTACGGTTACACCTATTTTAGACCTTAGGGCTGGCATTGATCAGTCCCCTGATGTCTATCGAGTAATCCTACATGCACTACTAAACAACGGAGAACTTGGCACGGGAGCTATCCGGGCGATTCTGGACAAAGCTGGTGCCAATGACTGCAGTGTAGGCGCTTACATTGAGATGGCACTAAGACGCGGAGACGCCGTTCGCGTAGGTGAGAAACTAGTAGTGACATGGGGCGCTGTATGGAGGCGTGACGTAGCCGACACTGTAGTGGGGATAGCACTCTCAGATCCTCGTTACCGAGACTATCTTTCTACCCTAATTAAAGCTGCCCACGGGGATGCTAGGGAGGCTTTAAGGTTCAGTTCATTACGAGACCGGTGGGCTGGTTGGGATAGGCGAGTATTTGGAGAGGCGGTAAGACCCTCTGAACTGGGGCGAGATCTTGACAACATGCTCTTAGGTCGACCTTTAGATGACTTCCCATTAGCGGGAAGCACAGGCGACCCCCACCCCGAAAGCGACGCACCATTTCTGAACATTATAGACAGGGAGGGGCTGGTTATCACCTTCCCTCCGAGCCTAGAGCTGCTACTTCAGGGCGCCAGTATTATCAACCGAACCCTAGACGCCAGCAACAGGACCAAGAATGGAGTTCGACTCCCAGCCGCAACAGATCCCCGCTCTGTAGTACATGGGGGGCTATTTCACCCCAAGTCTCGCATAGCAACGACTGTACCTGACTTAGTCTCTCTTCGCCTTGTGGCAATCACCAACATTCCACACATAGCAATGGCTACCGCCCTCTTATTGTTAGACCGTAGACCAGGAATGAACCTGAAGATAGAGAGATCAACTGCTGGACCAAAGGTTCTATGGCTAGGCACCCCACTCGACACGCTAATGGGAGTCCTAGACTTCTTCGCAGACAGCAGAGGCTGGATGGTATCCCGACAGTCTCGGATCTCAAGAAACGAGCTATTGGGGGATCTATTAGTATCGCTTGGCATAGCTGAGCGTCTTGCGAACAGACTCATACTCGCTGAATCCTTCTTTATTCGCCTAAAAGAGGAGCCGGAAGACCAAGACGTCGCCCACCGACTCACAACCTTACAGGATTTAATTCAACGACACTTTGAAGAGATGAATTGTTGACCAACATCTTTGTGTACGGCACCCTATTAAAAGGCGAGACGAACTCTGGCTTCTTGGCGGGGTTACCTGTAAAGCCAGCGCGCGCACTTGGAAGAATCTACAGGATGCCCGCTGGGTACCCTGCGATGGTTGTAACTCCGGCGCACATTACTCCAAATATTCAAAAACAGGAGTGGGTAACAGGCGAGCTTGTCGAACTTCCCGACGAAAAAAGACTCGCGTTCTTGGACAATCTGGAAGGGGTTAATCGAGGTCTATATATTAGGACTAGAATAGACGTTTCAGTGGAATCAAGGACATTTGAGGCATGGGCGTGGGTTATGCGTGACTCAGAGATAAGAGAACGTAAGGGCACCCTAATAAAGGGTGGGCAATGGCGCAGAATATCACCCAAAAGATCACACTGATCTCCTTGTTCAGTAGCCAACGGTCGCTCATAATGGTATTGTCGCGACAATGATAAAAACCTAAACAACAATAAGGTCCAGTTATTATGGCATTCGGCGCAGCAGGAAAAATGGCTAGAGGGCTTAGGGCAAAGCTTACGGGCAGTCCAACAGCTAACAACAATTCATCGGTCGCTCTACCGTCTTGGGACGACTTCTCTGGAGAGCCTGCCAACACCGGAAGTGCATTTACTGACCTCGCCAAGAAGGCGGCAGCAGGTGAGCTAAGCGACTCTATACATGCAACAGAGGGGATAGACGCCCAGTCCTATAGGGCTCGCGCCGCGGCTCATGGCAAAGAAATCTCATTAGCCAATGAAGGGATGAATACAGCAGAGGACGGCATGGAATTCTGGGGTCCGTTCGACAACGACTCCGCGCGCTCAAAGGCGTCTGACAGAGTTCTAACCGTTGACCAAGACGAATGTATTTCCTGCGGCACCTGTGAAGAAAACAGCTCAACTGTGTTCTTTCTAACAGACGACAAAGCCGACGTATTGGCTCAAGATGGTCCGATGGACCTCATTCAAGAAGCTATAGACGCCTGTCCAGTGATGTGCATCAACTGGATTGAGAAGTCAGAGGTAGAGGAGCAGCACTCTCATGGGGGGTTCGAGGCGTAGCCGCAAAGCCTCTCACCTTGCCATTCGCCTATCGGTGATAGTAGTACTAATCGTCGTCGGAGCATTGCTCCTGGCTAACTACACACTGGACGGAATAGAGCCGACCATTCGGCGCAAGATGTTATGGCGATACCTGATCGCCGCCTTTACAGGAGGGGTTTTTCTAGCTGGAATACTGGACTTTCTAGTAACTCGCCCCACATCAAAAATCCTAACACAGGTTAGGGCAGCGGCTAACAACGAATGGCTGACACCGATTGAAATACCTGAAAAACGCGGGGAATTCACAGAGCTCGCCGTAGCGCTTGAAGAGTTAAGGTCGACCGTCATGCTACACACTACACACTTAGCAACACTAAACCAAGAGCTCGAGGAGCGAGTTGCGAAACGAACTCGCCAACTCGATGAGGCTCAGGGTCAACTCGTCGCCTCCGAGAAACTAGCGGCGTTAGGTCAGCTAGCCGCTGGAATAGCTCACGAGATCAACAACCCAAACGGAATTATCCTATCGCGCGCAAGCTACCTATTGTCTATCGCGGATGAAGAGGGGCTAGATCCCGACATCATAGATGACGTAGAGGTCATAGAGCTGCAGTCGAAGAGAATAGCCGATGTCGCGGGTGAACTGCTCACACTAACTAATCGGCGCAAGGTGGAATTTGAGCAGATAAATTTAGATCAGATCGTCAACCTAACCGTACGCCTACTCAGAAATTTAGCATCCGAGCAAGGCATTAATCTGACATGCGTCAGCCAGGAGCCCGCATTTGCGAGAGGCTCAAAACAGGAGATCGAGCAAGCCTGCCTAAACATAGTCAAGAACGCTCTCCATAGTGGAGCCACAGAGGTCACAGTCACAACATCAATGGGCTCAATAGCCATTACAGATAACGGACATGGCATACCGCCCGAATCAATCAATAAAATTTTCGAACCATTCTATACAACCAAGCGTGTGGGAGAGGGTTCAGGCTTAGGTTTATCCGTATCCCATGATATTGTTAGCGCGCTTGGAGGAAAGATTGAGGTAAGCTCACAAACCAGTAAGGGGACTACATTTACTATCCTCCTACCAGTAAATTAATTGAATCGAAAAGGCACCGACAACATAATGAGCAAAGGGAAGATCCTATTAGTCGATGATGAGCCCGAGTTGCTCAAATCAATGAGCAAGATTCTCGCGCGAGAGGGATACAAAGTCAACACGGCATCGTCGGGTGAAGGCGCCTTACTGCAATTACAATCCTCCTCCGAATTTGGATTGATTATCACCGACATATCAATGCCGGGGATAGGTGGAATTGAGCTATTAAGGGCGGTGATTAAAAAACACTCGCATATCCCAATCATTATTATGACCGCTCACGCTACGATGAATAGCGCCATAGAAGCTCTGAGGGCTGGAGCTTGTGACTACCTTCCAAAGCCATTCACCAACGACCAGCTACTCCTCACCGTAGAGAGGGCCGTAAGTAACCAACGGCTAAAACTCGAAAACAGGAGACTCCGAGCACAAATAGGAGCCATATCCAGTGAGTCCGAACACAACCTTATAGGTAACTCTGAGGCTATGCAGCACATCAGAGGGCTCCTTCACAGAGTGGCTCCCACAAACCTATCGGTCTTAATCACAGGTGAAAGTGGCACAGGTAAAGAGGTTGTCGCCAAAGCTTTACACCTCATGTCAACTCGTGCCAGCCACGAATTTGTGCCCGTCGATTGTGCCACGATTCCCGACAGCCTGATGGAATCAGAGCTGTTTGGACATGAAAAGGGAGCATTTACTGGTGCAAACAGTCGTCGCACAGGACTGGTCGAGACCGCAAACAAGGGAACCTTCTTTTTAGATGAGATCGGAGAACTTGATCCCAACGTACAGGTAAAGCTTCTCCGACTATTGCAAGAGCGCGAGTTTCGACGCGTAGGCGGTACAAAGGTCCTATCCGCTGACATTAGGATTATAGCCGCTACGAACAGAGATCTGGATGTCGCCGTACGCGAAGGACATTTTCGAGAAGATCTATTTCACCGCCTAAACGTCGTTCAAATCGTGATCCCACCTCTTCGAGATAGGGCCGATGACATACCAGTGTTACTGAAACATTTCCTTACGACTCTAGCCGCAACGCAGGGTCGTGAGCCCATACAATGCAGCCAAGATGTGCTTCGAGCGCTGTCCTCGTATAAATGGCCCGGTAATGTCAGAGAACTAAACAACTGTGCCCGATACGTCACTGGACTTACCGTAGGTGACACTGTACTCATCCGCGACCTTCCACCGAGAATTAAGGCGGCAGTATCAGGCTTCAAGAATCATCCTATAGAGAAGTCTACCGACAATAATAAAGTCAATCAGGTAATACACACATCGTCCCAAAATATACGGTATGATCTCACTTACAAGGCAGCAAAAAGACTATGGCTGGAAGTATTCGAGGTCGCGTTCATCGCTAGGCTACTAGAAAAACACGGTGGAAATATCTCTCACGCCGCTCGTTCCGCTGGAATTGACCGAAAATCAATACAACGCCTAATGAAACGCAACAACATGGGAGACACTGATGAGTGACATAACCACAACATTGCATCAAGCTTCCCGTAAGCAGATTCACATCAGAAAAGGCAAAATCACCTGTGTTTCGGGTCCTGATGCCGGAAAATCATGGGAAGTAGACCACGACGTTATAAGTATCGGCTCAAAAGAGGGCTCAGGTATTACACTTAGCGACTCTGCGGTTTCAAGACGTCACGCCGAAGTACGTCGGGACCGAGATGGGATACTTCTCTGTGACTGCGGATCCACGAACGGAACATTTGTAGGACCTGTACGAGTAAAAGAGGTGTTTCTAACTCCGGAAACACACTTCAAAGTGGGTACTAGCGAGCTTGTGTTCACCCCGCGCGATGAGGTAATAGAGATTACACCATCGACCAAACGCAAACTGGGTGGGATGGTTGGCGACTCAACAGAAATCCGAGAGGTCTTTAGTATTATAGAGAGGGTGGCACCGACTAATCTCACGGTGCTTATCACAGGTGAAACTGGTACAGGAAAGGAGCTAGCCTGTCGTGCTGTACACGAGCACTCCCGTAGATCATCCGGAAACATGATCGTGTTTGACTGTGGTGCCGCAGCAAAGACTCTAATTGAAGCTGAGCTATTTGGACACGAGAAGGGAGCCTTCACTGGTGCTACGTCAGAGCGCTCAGGGGTATTTGAACAGGCGGACAACGGAACAATTTTCTTAGACGAAATCGGAGAGCTACCATTAGATCTACAACCGAAACTACTCAGAGTACTTGAACAACGAGAGGTAAGAAGAGTTGGCTCCGGCAAAATCCGGCAGATCAATGTTAGAGTTGTCGCTGCAACTAACAGAGACTTGCTCGCAGAGGTTCATAAAGGCAACTTTAGAGAAGACCTTTATTATCGACTAGCCGTTGTTGAGGTACACCTTCCACCATTGCGAGAGAGGATGGGTGATATTCCTCTCCTTTCCGAACACCTACTGTCTAGGGCTGCTCACAACACTCTCATTAAGGGGATTGAGAGTGAGGTCGAAGGGCTGTTCTTGTCCTATCACTGGCCAGGGAACATACGAGAGATGGTGAACGTTATCGAGAGGGCCATACCTTTCACCGACGGTGATAAGATAACAATGGCATCACTACCCGCCGCACTCACCGGGGTAAGAAAAAACGAACCCGGTACAGCCTCGGCACCCATGACCACCACTGCAAATAGTGAGCTGGCATTTAAAGATGCGAAAGAACAACTTATCGACGCTTTTGAACGGCAATACTTGGTAGACCTTATTGATCGCCACAACGGCAACGTCTCAAAGGCGGCTCGTGCTGCTCACATGGACAGAAAGTCCATTACAAGGCTCCTAAAAAAGCACGGTATTAGATAGGGCTAGAGTAGCTCTACCCTTTATGCCTAGACAGACCTAGCGCCTGTTTGGCTTTGGATCTTAAGCCACTCTTGCCATCACCTATCATCGGTCGCTCACCTCTCTGAATACCCGAAACCCACTCGAGTACCTCACCGATTGAAGGGCTGCCTGAAATATAGCCATCGGCGTCTACACTCTCGGCATCAGCCCTAGATATACCGCTGTTATCTAAGTTCACGACACCCACCAGCGCAGGTCGGCGCTCGGTCTTTGCACCACGAACGATCCGTAAACTATCCCTTTTAGAATCGGTTTGAATCACAATGAGCAATCCGACACCATGATCGCGCACAATTCGAACGGGATCTTTTCCGAAAGGCACAATTACAACATTGAATTGGTCTCTAAATGCGTTGATCCATCTTAGCCTACGTCCAGCGTTTTTGTCGACTAAAGCGACCTTTAGCGCCGATTTCCTAGGATCCATTATCCACCTCTATCGTTACAGCGTTATAGACTATTGCGTAGGCACGCACTAAAAAAACAGATATGACTGACAGAAGTCCGCCGAAAAACAACTACTGGAGTACGGCATAATGAGTAACACCAACTCCGATCGCCTTGATGAGATCAGATCCGAGCTAAGTAATATTCTCGAGACAAGAGTCTCTGAGCTTATGACCACCATGAGACACTCCGAAGAGCTGACGAGAAGAATCTTGGCAGCGGAATTAGAGATGTCTAGAGCTCGACAGTTGAACGTCGAGCTAGAGGGACAGACCGAGGCAGTGCGCCAAGATCTAGACGCAATGAGCGCCCAAGTAGAAGACTCAAGAGAGCTACACCGCGAGGCAATTGATGAGAGGGACTCCACCAGAGAAGAACTCCACACTATGGAGAGAGATCTAATAGACGCGAGAAAAGAGGCGACTGCAAAGCGTTCACGAATTCGCGAGGTCAGCCAAGAATCGGACTCTCTTCAGCACGAAAACATGGAGCTAAAACTAAAGCTGCGTGCATTAGAAGAGAACGTAAACCGTATGAGAAAATTAAGAGATGAACTCCTAAGCAACATGGGGCAGTTATCTCAATCAATGGCAAACCAGGATTAGCCCAATGTCAGAAGCTACTGACAAAATATCTCCAGACATGGAGTCCATAGAAGCCTGTGAGGGTATTTTGGCAATTCTGGGCGCCTCTCAGCGTCAACTCAGGTACCTGGCTCACCAACACATGAACTTCGCACAGGTCTTGGCTTTAGAAGAGGACATCCGAGTGGGAGGCTCCCCTGAACGAGCTGAGATACAACGATTCAGAATGTTACTAGATGCCCGACTGGATCACGTTCGACAGCTTCGCATCTTAGTAAGTGCAGCCCCGCTGGTTGCAACTTTAGAATCGAACAGCGAAACCGTGTCTCGGCTGAAAGAAGCCCTATCCACGGTTGAACGTCCAAGAGTCTCATATAATTTCTCGCCAAATGCAGCTGACATTCTCACCGAGGTCCCTGTCGCTCGTGCTCTCGAGGGACTCGAAACAAGTCTTCCTGTCGCTGTCGCTTCAACTAACGATTCCTATGAGCTTCCCGAGATCAGCGAAGAGCTTGAGCGAGAGGTGACCATTGAGGCGTCTTTCCTAGCAGATGACTCCGCTTCAATGGCTGACTCTGTTGAGGCACTCGACCTCCCACAAGAAAAAACTGATGCCGCGCTTGATCCTGTCCTGGATCTACCCGAAACCATTGAGTTCGAGACTAATGAGTTCGATCTTTTTGAGGACGAGCCCACAGTTGAGACCGAGACCTATACAAGACCGTATATAGATGAGCCTAACGAAGAGACCAAGATATTCAAGGTACCTCCAACCACCGAGCCCAAACCGATACCTACTTTGGTCTTGGCGTTAGGAGGAGCGACACATGAGGGTTCTGACGTAATAGAAAATGAACCCCCGCAATCCATTTTGGCGGATCCTGTTGAACCGGCTGAGCAGGCAATTGAGCCAACATTTGAAGCCGCCATTTCGGCTTATAAACGAGGGGATACTTCCCGGGCCGCTGAAATTTATACCGCACTAATAGAAGAAAACTCTTCACACCCTCCCTCACTTCTCGCGAGGGGGCGCTGCTACCTTGATTTGGGAGACTGGTCCTCGGCTATGTCAGACTTCAGGAAAGCTGAAGCACTAGTACCTGAAAGCCCTGATCCTCTTGTAGCCATGGGTGATCTATTCCTGGCCCGACACGACTATGATAGAGCAATACAAAGGTTCGATTCGGCTATTGAGCTAGATGACACCCACGCCATCGCTAGATCCAGACGAGGGGTGAGTCACTATTATGCTCAAAGCTACCGACAAGCGTTCTTAGACCTTCAAAGAGCTTACCACCTCGACCCGGAACTTCCGAATATTCGCCAATTAGTACAAATGGCTATTCGGAAAATCGAAGACCTCCCTTAGGGCGCAAGCTACAGCCCTAGCCCGCGAATATTAATTCGCACCAACTCATAACCAGACGCGCACCTAGCTTCGCACCAAAGCACATTGCGACGAGCTAAACACCTGTAATTACGTAAAATCAGTAGTTGGCATGAATAGTGCTTATTGAAGACCGAAAGGTGATGACTATGACCTTTCATTCGGAATCAAATTCTCGGAGCTCAATCATGCAAAATGTACAAAGTGTTCAGTCACTATATAAAAACAGAAACCGCACAGTAGCACGTAGCTTCTTTAGGCAGCTAAAAAGCGAAGGCTTCTCGCATGAGCAAATCATCGACCTAAGCACATCACTGCTCGATCTCGTGACTCACGACATTCGTCAGACTGTGCAAGCGGAAGCTAAATAGCTTTAGCTAAAAATTACGGCGAATAAGTAGTGGTCTTTGACCAGATAAGTTCGCAAACGACTGGCCCTCGCTCAACAGAGTGAGGGCTCACTCATTTAACGATTCGCACCTAATTCAATCAACCGAGACAACAGAGTACTGACATGCGGCGTGTCAGGTGACTCTGCCAAAACCTTATCTTTTGCGGCTATCTCAACCGGATCAGTAGAGAACACATCTCGATAGAAGTTCCACCTATCTATAAGGGTAGACTTTGTAAGCTCCGGGTGGAACTGACTCGCCCAGAAAGGTGCTCCATCTACCTTTAGCGCTTGGTTGGTTACAAAATCACCGCTACCCACCAGAGTCACGCCAGAAGGCAGGCTCTTCACATGATCATTGTGACCTGAAGGTGCCAAAATTGTTGAAGGTAAACCTCCAAATAACGGATCTCCTTCGTCTGCCATACTTACATCAATGGGAATAATACCCATTTCTTTAAGTGCGGGATCGCTAGATATTTCACCACCTAAAGCTAGGGACAACCCTTGAAAACCAAAACACGAGGCATAGGATGGGATCTTCTCATCGACAACTAACAACATGAAATCAAGCAGGTCTCGAATCCAGGTATCAGGACACTTTACGCCATATGCTCCAGAGCCCCCAAACAACAGAGCCGGACGATCGTCTGTCAGCCCAAGGTGTAGTTTAGTGTTGATCGCAAAGGCTACATCTATATCGCACCCACAGGCGCGTTTGAAACAGGCGACTTCATGATTCACCATAGGATCATCGAGATCCCGAACTGAGATGAGAAGGGGGTTCTGTTTCATTGTAGTTGAATAACAGAAAAAACCGTCCGACGCCCTTTGTTGCTAAGATCCGGAGTGTAGTGGACTTAGGGGCGCGACAACCAAAAACCAGGTTGAACGCCTAACGTAAACACCTGTATATACGCAACCTTATCGCTTAGGGTCGAGTAGTGAACCCCGCTGTAACCACTCTCCTTTTTTCATTACAACAACAAACGATGATCGCTCAATTGTGTAGATTCTATGGGTAACAACTACATTAGTAGGCTTAGATTCATCTTTTTGTAAACTGCCTCAAGTTGCCGACTCTGTCTGGGCGTTCAAGGTTATCGTTGGAGCAATTTACATCAGTATAATTAACCACTGCTGATGACTGTACCGAATCAGCCCACAATAAAGTTCCACTCCCGGTCTAGATCCAGAGCATGCTCGATGTCTAGCGCTGAACTTGAAGTGGACACACTATACTAATATTGATAATTGTACTGACTAACGAACTTTTGGACGGATCCCATGAACACATCGTCAAGAGTCATGGCAGTGGTGCTCGCCTTACTGTACCCCGCCGTTGCCCTAGCCCACGGCGTCACTGGTGGAGATCAGCTCTTCATCGAAGAGAGCACCGGCAGTCAACTGATACCATTCGTTTACCTCGGCGCCAAACACATGGTCACCGGCTACGACCACCTACTGTTCCTCGTCGGGGTCATCTTCTTCCTCTTCAAGATGCGAGAGGTCGTACTCTACGTGACCCTGTTCTCCATCGGACATAGCACCACGCTGTTGTTCGGCGTGTTCAGCGAAATCCAAGTCGATCCGTTTCTGATCGACGCCATCATCGGGTTGTCCGTCGTCTACAAGGGGCTCGACAATCTAGGAGTCCTAGAGCGAAGGCTCGGGTTCCAACCCAACACCAAAGCCGCAGTGCTGATCTTCGGTCTATTCCACGGGTTCGGGCTTGCCACAAAGCTCCAAGACTTCGAACTATCACCGGACGGATTAATAGGGAACATCGTCGCTTTTAACGTTGGTGTGGAGGTCGGGCAGATGCTCGCACTCGGCGTCGTGCTGATCGGCATGGGATTCTGGCGACGAACCGACGGTTTCAAACGTCATGCAAATCTGGTGAACGGGCTCCTTGTGGTCGCGGGTCTCCTGCTGACCGCCTATCAACTCGCAGGCTTCGCTGGCCTATTGGGTGACTCATGAACCGCTCCGTCGATCCGGAATCGTTGCCCACCCTGCCTCAGTTATATCGCGCAACTGCCGCTGCGGTACTCGTCGCAGCCGGTCTAACGGTAGCCACTGTGTTGCCCGCCGAGCTGGGTGTCGATCCTACTGGGGTAGGTACAGCGCTAGGGTTGACCGCCATGGGTCAACTGAAGAATGAGGTCGACGCCCATGAAGACAGTGCTCCGGAGCCAACACAGGCTGAGGAATACGGGTATCGCTCAGACGAAACAGTTTTGACCCTCGCTCCTGACCAAGGAACCGAGGTTAAGGCGACTATGCGAACTGGCGACCAACTCGTCTACACCTGGTCAACCGATGGTGGTGAACTGTTCTACGACTTCCACGGTGACCCAACGGGGGGCGGTGACTTCACCAGCTATGAGAAAAGTACTCGGTCATCTACAGAGGGTACATTTGAGGCGTCATTCGAAGGGCTACACGGATGGTACTGGAAGAACAGAACCTCAGCGCCCGTGACCTTGGTGCTGAACACTAGCGGTGTGTACCAGAGTATAGCGGAACAACACTAGTTATACCCTTCACCATGGAACTCCTAGGGCCCGCTCTCTGACTCGATGATCCTGATATGTTCCTGGCTCACCGACCAAACCCACTTTACGCGCCCTCCGCCATTTAGGGAAACAACATCCTAGACCCTAGGTCAACCCTCTCTTGTAAACCCTTTCAAACACGCCGCCCTCTCGTTTAAGATCAAGGAAAGAACCCCGCTGTACCACCTCGCCTTTTTCGAGTACAACTACAGATTCTGCCCTTTCAATTGTGCTGATTCTATGTGTAACAACCACAATTGTGGGCTTAGATTCATATTTTTCCAAGCTGGCCCAAAATGCTGACTCTGTTTCGGCGTCCAAGGCTGACGTGGGATCATCTAATAGCAATATGGCTGGTCTACCAACTAAGGCTCGAGCTATAGCTACCCGCTGCTGCTGACCACCTGAAAGGGTAACCCCACGCTCTCCAACCATAGTGTCGATACCATCTACTAGTAAGGGCATGTCAGCCGCCAACCTCGAAGCTGATATTGCCACCCGGAGCTCCTCGTCTGAGACATCTCTTCCTAATAGTATGTTCTGTCGTATCGTCGTGGACAATAGGACTGGGTCTTGAGGCACAAAGGCCACGTTCTCAAGAACCCAGCGGCTGTTTAGATCGTGGGACGCTATACCACCAAAATATAGAGACCCCATATCGACTGGTAGTTCACCTAGAATAGCCCGAAGAAGCTGGGACTTACCCGCGCCCACAGAACCAACAATGGCAACCATGGAGCCGCTCTCTATATCCAGAGACACATTAGAGACTGTTCGAGTTCCATCTTCCGACACTACACTGAGGTCCCGCAAAGAGACTGACGCACAATCTGGAATATCTCCACTTAGGTTTGGCGTTACTGACTCGCTATAAATCAACGCGTCAAGTCTAAATAGGGCAGTTCCAACCTGCTTAAATTTACTCACAAACATACCAAAATCAAACATCGGCCAAACAAGGGTCATCGTTAGCCCCTCTAGAGAGACCAATTGACCGACCGTGATCTCACCGCTTATTGCTTTCCAACCACCTGCTATTATCAAAGCGACCATCGCAAATTGCCACCCATAGCCGTACATCAACCATACAGTCTGCTGAAGCTTGGCGGCCGAAACCTCGGCGACGTTCTGAGCTTCCAGTTGAGCCTGAAAACGTCTCTTAACATGGGGCTCCATACGGTTTGCCCGGACAACTCTTATGCCAGAAAAAACGACACTCAACTCGTCGTTTATTCCAGAGATAGCCCGTTGTACTTTGGTGTATTGGCGCCCCATAGCCCCTTGAAAAAAGGTTTGTCCCACAATCAATAGCGGAAGAGGAAAAACGATACACGCAGTAACAAATGGATCAATTCTGATCATAAGCACAACCGAGGCGACTGTAACCAACAAGGACTCAATGGCTCGAAAAACTCCTGAGCAGACAAACCAGCCCGTTTTTTCGCCGGCATCGTCGCTAAGGCGGGTAACTATGTCACCAACGCCATACGATCGGTGAGCCTTAGAGGTCATCTCTGATACCTCACTAAATATACGCCTGCGAGCGAGCCACTCGACGCGAGCATTCATAACACTGCGCGTCCCCTGTAGAAGAAAATAGACCATCATTTGCGCCGCACCAACAGCGACCATCCAACCCGCCAAGGTACGAATAGACAGCGCTGTTTCTGCACCCTCGGCCTGTTCAATGATGTACTGCCACATCCACGGGAACGCCACCAACAGGACGGATGAGACCACCGATAGCAACAGTATCATAACGAGTACACCCAAATGTCCTCGCCAAAAGAAGCAGAACCAGTGCCACATTCTTCTTATGCCTACGCTCTCGTCGTGAGTCTTTGACTTATCCACCATCACCCGACTGCCCTCTCTTGAAGCCGCCACAATTTTGCGTACTCTCCATCATTCTGCAGCAACTCCTCGTGGGTACCAGCCTCTAGAACAACCCCCTTTGACATCAAGAAAATTCTATCGCAGGAGCTTACAGTTACGAGCCTATGGGCCACGGTAACAGTAGTCCGACCCTTCACGATGGCACTAAGCGCCTCCTGAATACGACCCTCTGTGGCAGGGTCGACAGCAGAGGTGGCTTCATCCAAAATCAGCAGTGACGGGTCTCCGACTATCGCTCTTGCGAATGTAATTAGCTGACGCTCGCCTCTAGATAGGTTCTGACCACCCAAGCTCAATTTCATCTCCAAAGAAATATCCAACCCCAAGAGATCTAAAGACCACTGAGCCAACTCTGGGTCCCCACCCAGATTCTCAAGAACTGTTCCTGGAAACAGAAGTACGTCCTGATGAACCAACCCTGTTGATCGTCTAAGGGTGTCTATAGAGATATCGGTCAGAGGCGTACCGTCAAAGGTAACTCGACCCTCATTGGGATCTCTAAAACGCAGCAATAGGTTCAACAGAGTGCTCTTACCACTTCCAGTAGCCCCGACTATTCCGACATTTGATCCCGCCTTGATTAAGAGGGAAAGGTCAATCAATACAGGCGCATCTGGTTCGTATGCAAACGATACGTTCTCAAATTTTATTGAGCCTGTAAGGGTTGAAAAATCAGAGGGATCCTCTGCGTCAACGATAGTCGGTTGGTCATCCAACAGACTAGCAATTCGAATAGCTGAAGCCTTAGCTCGCTCGACCGTGGCCTGATGAAAAGAGAGACGCATTAGTGGGCTGAACATTAGCCTCAGATACCCTAAACCAAGGACTAGAGTTCCGATGCTCTCTTCCCCTGACTCTACTCTCAGGGCCCCGAAATACAAAACCCCCGCGAACCCTAAAGCTCTA
>CAWVYO010000054.1:0-16148 GCA_963934385.1 uncultured bacterium | reverse complement strand
TTCATTGACTGTCACTGGTATCGTAGCAGGCGACCCACTTCGCGCGGGATTCTTCGTTGTGGCTCCACAAGGTGGTGCGTGGTCAGGGATATGGGTTTACACTGGTACACCGGCAACTCAAGAGGGCATCCTTATGAGTGGCGATGAGGTCTCTGTAACAGGGACATACGCCGAGTATGACTTTGGAATAGGTGGTGACCCACTTTCTGAGCTTTTAGTTGCTGACGCAGCCGATGTTACAGTCGTGTCTAGCGGTAACTCGCTCCCACCGTACACAACTGTCACCGCCGAAGACCTTATGGATGGCGAGATTGCGGAGGCTTTTGAGAGCTCACCAGTGAGCATTGCCAATGTTACCGTTACTTCACTACCAGATGACTACGGTGACTGGATGGTCGATGGCACAGTAAATGTAGCCCAACATTTTGTCGTTATTCCAGAGGGAATGGATGTTGGAGACACGTTCATGGCAATAGAGGGAATGCTGTATAGCCATTACGATAAGTACAAAGTTGTACCAGTAGTTGACGGCGGACTTTCTGGCTGGAACCAATAGAAGATCGCATTTCGCCCGATTCAGTTCGGGTGTAGGGTTAGACAGAAGAGGCTTCGCGTGATTACACGCGAGGCCTTTTCTTTTTTTGCACAGTTTCTGGTGGTTACATGGAGTATTCTGGGAATATATGTGTTTGTGGGCTAGCAAGGTCAGCACACGGGAGGAAGAGTTGAAACCAACGATTATATTGACGAGTTTAATATCGCTTTTGTTAGCGCCAGATGCGCTGGCTGGTAAGCTTGACGGAATGGAGGGTCAGGCTAGTGGAGTCCAGTCGGTTCCGTCATCTATTCTCGGTGAACTAGAGTCTCAGACTGAGTCTCATGAGCAGAGCGAGGCAGGCTATGAGGACACTGGATTTAGGGTTCAGGGGATGCTAGTCGCGGGAGCTGAGTCATGGCAGACTTTGACGCTGGATGAAGGGACATACAGGGTGGTTGGTACCTGTTCCAATTCATGTTTGGACGTCAACCTCCAGCTCTGGTCTGGAGAGGTGAATGTTTATGAAGATATGCTCGATGATGACTTCCCATACTTAGACTTTAGCGTGGATGAGATCACTGAATACAGAGTAAAATCGATTATGGCATCGTGTGATTCAGGTGGACAAGCCTGCGGTTATCAGATGTCAGTGTGGAAAGAGGTAGAAGTCGAAGAGCCCGATTTGGCTGAACAACTCACGAACCAGACCGATTCTCACTCTGAATCGATGAATGAAAACGGCTGGGAGAGATTGAAAGGACTCGAGTCCGTTGGTGAGGCCGCTTCTAGTGAGTCTGTTATGGTGGACTTAACTTTTCCGACTGCTGGTGAATACAGGGTGATGGCTGTCTGTTCTAACGAGTGTGGAAACGTGGACCTAGAGATTCAGGAGGCGGGAGACAGGTTAGGTAGTGACACCTTTCAAGATGACTTTCCGTTTGTCACCTTTACAGCCCAAGATGTCAACGTGACCGCTTTAGTGACAATGGTGCAGTGCAGCGCAGAGAATTGCGGATACGAATTATCAGTGTGGGGGCGATAGGCTATGAAGCGCGAAATTTCAGCTATTTTTTCTGGAGCAGTCACGGCAGTAGCCGTCCTCTGCTTACCCGTAACCGCCGTTGCTCAGTCGCCTGAATTGGGGTTTGGGCAGCCGTCACTGGTTACTGATAATGAAGAAGCCTTATCGTTAGATGAGCCAGTAATTATACGGACAGTAAGTGGCACTTTGGATGCCAATGACGAGTTTGGAGAGAGTGGTAAGTTTGAACAGTTGGTGGTTGTTAATGTATCAGGTGGTACGACGGTCATGTTTGACCTGACATCTGTAGATTACGACACGTTCTTGAGCATAAATACCGCAGACGGCAACACTCTTCAGAACGATGACATCGATGGAGAACCCAAGCACAGTCGACTGTTAGTATCATTTGAAGAGTCTACTGAAGTTGAGGTGACGGTAACCTCTTATGCAGCGGGACAAACAGGGGGGTTTGAGTTGGTCGTGTCCGAGGTGGACCCGAGAATCGATATCCCTCTTAGTGCGATCACGAGGAACGTTTCAATTGGGGAAAGCCTAGAGGCAAGTCTCAGCGCTACAGACGACACGCGCGGTGGTGGGGAGTACTATCACCTGTGGTCATTTGAGGGAGAAGAGGGTGACCCCGTACGGGTATCCGCCTCTTCAGAAGATATAGACACGTTTTTAATCTTTCAGACCCCATCAGGACTCTTCATATCTAATGACGACTTCCAGGGCGGCACAGATTCAGTGATCCATACGGTGTTGCCTGAGACTGGGACGTATGTTGTTACCTCCTCTTCATATGGTGCTGCCGATACGGGTCAATACGAGTTCGCAATCGAGTCGGTACCTATGCCTAGAGCAGAGCGACCTGAAACCCTTGGCACGATGCACGGGGTTTTCGTTGGTGTTAGCGACTACGGTGATCGTATGGGTGGACTGGAGGGGACTGCTTTAGACGCCAGACGTGTGGCAGAGTCGCTTGTCGGCGCTTCTACTATGAGAAAATCGGATGCGCATATCTTTTTGGATTCAGAGGCGACCTTTGGTAATGTCACAGCTGCTTTCGAGCAGATCGCAGCCGAAATGGGACCTGAAGACACCTTTGTATTCTTCTTTTCTGGGCACGGTGACAGGGTGAAGCGGTTCGGTGATGCCCAACCCGAGGACATGGATGGTCATGACGAGACCATTGAACTCTACGATATAGAGATGTTTGACGACGAGTTCGCTGAGCTCTTAGATGGTATTGGCGGCCGCTCAAAATTAGTAATGTTGGACTCTTGTTTTAGTGGCGGGTTTTCAGGTGACGTTGTTGACAGTCGCGATCGAATTGGTGTTTTCGCATCTGAGGAGGCTCAGCTCTCTTCCACTGCGGGAGCTCTTGGAGCTGGTGGATATCTGTCGGCGTTTGTTGTCGAGGGAATCCAGAACGGTTGGGCAGACTTAAACTTAGACGGTGCTATCAACCTTGAAGAGTTTAGAGCCTATTTGAGTGTTCGGTTTCAAGAAGAGGTCCACAACCCGTGGTTGTATAGCCATATAGTGACTCAAGAGTTGTTGGACAGTAACCAGCGCCTGACGGTCAATAGTGGCAGTGTCGATCCCTTTGACATTCTGTTCTTCCTGAAGGAGTAGGGGATTAGTGACGCTTCTCGCTGATTTTGACTGTGGTACCTGCGGGGCCTGTTGCAGGGAGGCTTTTCACGTGGTTGAGGTGGAGCCAGACGATCCGTTCATCGCTCTTCATCCAGAGCTGATTGCACATGAGGATGGTCGAATCAACTTACCTCGCCCGAATGGGCTCTGTGTAGCCCTGGAAAGAAAAGGCAGTGAGTCTGGCGAGGTTTGGAGCTGTCGAGTCTACTGTGATCGACCGGTAAGTTGCCGAGAGTTTGAGCTAGGTAGCGCTAATTGCGTAGAGGCTAGGGCAAGGGTGGGGATAAAGAGTCCTTCTGTCCCTATTGTTTAGCAGCTCCTGAGGAGATCGTTACCAAAACGGGCTTACGCCACGCTGCTCTTGTGTAACAGCGTGTCTAGGCGTGGCAGGGTGAGGGAGACCATCACCCTTGTGATGGTTACCTAGCGGCTGTTGCCCTTGCAGCATTCAACATTGAACCGTATCCAGCGTCAAGAGCACCTAAAATGGCGTTTGCGTGGTTGGTAATGTTTGTTGCGTGGTCAATGCTACCGGCTGATGAAGATACTTCAGAAGTCCCAGATAGCTCGACTGTGTAGGCGGGACCGAAGTCCGCGCTCGAAGATGAAGAGGCCTTACCAGTATCAGCTACGTTGCTTCCAACAGAGTTGACACGTGAGGGGAGCCCCGCAGGGGGAAGATTGTAAGATCCGATTGGTGTAGTCATAATTCTCTCTACTCTTTTTCAGGTCCCCATCTTATTCGGATCAATCACTTGACGAGTAAAGACCCAAATCGATCTTTTTTGAAAATAAGTTGATTTTTATCTAAATTAACCACAAATATGACCGATTACGGGGAGTTAACAAACGACTAACTGCGAGCATGATAGTGCTCTTATCGGACAAGAAATTTGTTTCTTTAGTTTTTTTTAGAAAAAAGTGATCTTTTTTCTAAAGAGACCCATTTTGGAACAAAAACTAAGGGATGAAGCTGGGGACGTATCGCAGAAGCCCTGCCGCTAAATCGAACCCTGTTGAAAGCGTAGAGAGTAGGGATGGTCGGAATCGAACCGACACGACCAATGGCCACCAGATTTTGAATCTGGCGCGTCTACCGATTCCGCCACATCCCCGTATCTACATTTTCTCTATGTTAGCTGTAATCGCCGTAGGTGACATATGGTTCACTAAACGATTAGGCACCTCTAATTGTCACGTTTTAATGAACACGCAAGGGGAATGAGGCGAATTTACCACTCTTAATCGATTTTTTGTTGGTTGGGACGGATCGTCACCACCCCGTAACGGCACTACATCGCGTGTGGATAGTAGTTATATAGAAGAGGCGTAAGTAGCGGTGTTTGAACGTGCTGGAGGCTATTGGTTTGACCGAATCATTTGACAGATTCAACGACGAGTGTGGAGTGGTGGGCGTCTTCGGTCTAGAGGAGGCCTCCAATCTCACATATCTTGGTCTTCACTCTCTCCAGCACAGGGGTCAGGAGGGTGCGGGGATAGTGTCGTGCCACGAAGACCGTTTCTACCAACACAGAGCCAGAGGTCTAGTTGGAGAGGTATTTGGAGCAGAAGAGATAGGGCGATTACCCGGCAATAAAGCAGTTGGTCATGTGCGCTACTCAACGACTGGAGAGAACGCTCTAAAGAATGTCCAGCCACTCTGTGCTACCTATCGATACGGTCAGGTGGCGATCTCTCACAATGGAAACATTGTAAACGCCAAAGAGCTTCGTACGCAGCTGGAGCACGATGGATCGATATTTAGCTCTACCTCGGACACTGAGGTAATTCTACACCTCTTGGCGAGGTCCTCTCAGAAAACCTTCGTCAACAGGCTTGTAGAGGCTTTGTCGTATCTTCAGGGCGCCTATTCTTTGGTCGTGATGACCGAGGACAAACTCGTGGCGGTCAGAGATCCTCATGGTTTCCGACCCTTGGTGTGGGGTAAGTTGGGTGATGGACATGTCGTGGCATCTGAAAGTTGTGCGTTGGATCTTGTTGGTGCAGATGTAGTACGAGAAATTCACCCGGGTGAGATGTTAATCCTCGATGAGAATGGAGCTACTTCAATATTGCCCTTCGCAAGAGTGGAGGCTAAGAGCTGCGTTTTCGAACAGATCTACTTTGCACGGCCGAACACTGTATTCGCCGGTCGCTCTGTTTACGAGAGCAGGTACGAGTTCGGAAGGACGCTAGCTAGAGAGTGTGGGGTAGATGCGGATGTTGTAATTCCAGTGCCAGACTCAGGAACAGCAGCTGCTTTGGGATACGCGTTCGAGTCGGGGCTTCCGTTCCACCAAGGGCTTATCCGCTCTCACTATGTAGGTCGGACCTTTATTGAACCATCGCAAAGCATCAGAGATTTTGGGGTGAAGTTAAAATTATCCCCAATTCGCAGTGTAGTTGAGGGAAAGAAGGTGGTGGTCATCGATGACTCCTTGGTTAGAGGTACTACTTCGCGAAAGATCGTGAGAATGCTTCGCAACGCAGGCGCAAAAGAGGTGCATGTTAGGATCGCGGCGCCACCGATCATTGCCTCATGTTTTTATGGTATCGACACACCAGAAGTCTCGGAATTGATAGCTCATACAATGAGTGAGGATGAGATAAGCACTTATATTGGTTCAGACACTTTGGGTTATCTACCAGTAGTGTCAATGCACAAACTGTTAGGCGGGCGTGCCGGTTTTTGTGATGCTTGTTTCACTGGAGACTATCCAGTACCAGTGGCCGACGTAGCCGCCACGCACCAGTTGGATCTCTTCGCTACTGAGATCGATGTGGACTCTCCAACCTGAGAAGCCAAATTAAGATAGTATTACAGACATATGTGTAATAGACTTTCAAGGTGATCTTTAGGAGAGATAAATGGGTAGGGTAATCGGGATTGATCTCGGCACCACAAACACAGCGGTGGCAGTCGTTACTGACGACAAGCCCATGGTATTGAAGGATGCTAAGGGCTACACAGTCATACCCTCCTGTGTCTGCAACAAGGGCGACGGTCGTTACGTAGTTGGGCAAGCCGCGAAGAGCCTAGTCCTCACCAGCCCAGAGAGGACAGTCTACGGTGTTAAGCGGCTGATAGGGCGAAAATTCGATTCGCCTGAGGTTCAAGAGGCTGTTCAGAATGCTAGTTACGATATCCGTCAATCAAGTGACGGTATGGTTGAAGTCGAGATGGGAGGGGAGTGGTTCTCGCCAATGGAGGTCTCCTCTATTATTCTTCAGGTCGCCAAAGAGGTGGCAGAAACCGCTATAGGGGAGCCAATATCCGAGGCTGTCATTACCGTCCCAGCATATTTTAACCACTCCCAGAGAGCGGCGACTTTAGAGGCGGCGAGGTTAGCTGGGCTTGAGTGCGAGAGGCTTATAAATGAGCCAACTGCGGCGGCTTTGGCTTTTGGCTTCAATCACAAAGAGGACCAAGCCATAGTGATCTTTGATCTAGGTGGAGGTACTTTCGATGTTTCGGTGCTTCATCTGTCGTCTGGAGTTTATGAGGTTCTGTCCACATTAGGTGACACCTACCTGGGTGGTGAAGACTTTGACTTCAGGCTACTTCACCACCTAATAGAGGTGTTTTCAGAGACTACTGGAGAGACTCTGTTTGACGATCCTACCGCTCTTCAGAGGGTTCGTGAGGCAGCAGAGCGAGCCAAGTGCGACCTCTCCTTCACAGAGGCTACTGACATATTTATTCCTCAATTGACTAGGAATGAAAATCTAGAACTCACCGTGACCCGAAAAGAACTGAACGGTATGGTGGGAGACCTTGTTGAGAGAGCGATAGATGTGACACTAAATGCTCTCGAACAGTCAGGGCTTAGCGTGGAAGAGATCGGTGAGGTTGTTTTGGTTGGCGGGCAAACCCGTATGCCGCTTGTACAATCAAGGCTTGCGGAGGTTTTCGGAAGGGAGCCTTCTCGTGGGGTTCATCCAGAGGAGGTCGTGGCTGTTGGGGCGGCTTTACACGGCGCTACCTTAGAGGGAGTCTTAACTGATGGGACTTTACTTATTGACGTAACTCCGTTTGACGTGGGTATTGACTCGGCGGCGGGGACGTTTACTGTTCTCATCGATAGAAATTCAAAGATTCCATCTTCGCGAACTCGCAGTTTTACAACCGTAGTAAACGATCAGTCCGAGGTAAGAATTGTCGTGCGCCAGGGGCATTCCGCCAAGGCCATTGATAACGAGTTTTTAGGGGAGTTCGTGCTGCATGGATTAACTCCGATGCCCCGCATGGAAAATAAGCTCGACGTAAATTTCCGCTTAGACTCTAACGGAATGCTTCACGTAAGTGCTACTGAGCGGTCTACAGGTGAACAGAAACAGATCGTTATCAAGAACTACGTTGAATCTTCTGAAGGTAAGCAGATGAGTGTAGAAGAGGTAGTCAGCCCTAGACCGATCGGTGAGGGACCTATTGAGCGCGGACTGAAATAGTTACCAACTCTACGTGAGCTCCTGGTACCGTCCAGGTCACGCACTCATTCCGCCATCAACGACAAATAGTTGTCCAGATATGTATGAACTATCTGGTCCACACAGAAAACGGACCATAGAGGCTATTTCCTCGGGTTTTCCCATTCTGCGCAATGGAATGCGCTCCAACGCAGCCTCTATTACTGCATCAGGTAGGACAGAGGTCATGTCTGTGTCGATAAAACCAGGAGCGACACAGTTAATGCGTATGTTTCGGCGACCAAGCTCTCTGGCCATGGAACGTGTGAATCCTATAACTGCTGCTTTTGAGGCGGAATAGTTCGTCTGACCGGCATTTCCCCTTATTGCTGATATCGATGTAATGTTTACGATAACCCCTCGGCGTTTTCTCATCATACGCATTGATGCCTCGCGACAAGTGCGGAAGGTGCCCGTTGCATTTGTATTCATTACGTCGAGCCAATCCTCGTCGGACATCATTGGTAGCAAACCATCCCTCGTTATTCCAGCGTTGTTAACTAGTACGGATGCGCCCCCAAGCTCGTCAGCTGCGGCGAACAGCGCATCTACACCAATCTGTGTAGATATGTCTGCCTGTACTGCTACGCTTCCAGGTGGTAGCTGCGAGACCAACTCCGTTGCCGTTTCCTTGGATTGGTTGTAATTGAGCACTACAACAGCACCAGCAGCACCTAACTCTAGCGCTATAGCGCGACCTATGCCTCGAGAGCCACCCGTAACGATCGCGACTTCACTGGCTAATTCGGACCTACTCATTATCTATACTCACGTTGATTAGCATTAGGATATCACGGATCGAGCTCTCGATAATCCTTCTTTATAAGCGGGGTTCCGCGGTTCCAACTCAGAAGCCTTCGAGTAACACAAGGTGGCCTCTCGCTTGTCCTTCTTCATGATCATCATCTCCCCCTTTTTACCGAGTAATTCCGCTGACATGGCTATTGTGTTGGCCTCGACGACTTCTTGTCTATACGCCCGCCTTTTTGTGTCGTCATTTAGACTATCCCAGGCAAGCTTGACCCGAGAAGATATCTTCGAGAAGGCCTTGGTCATGTCAGGTGTGACATCGTGGTATTTTGAGACGTCAAACTCATCGCTGAGCTTTTGGTAGGCTTCCTCAATGTCAATGTGAGTACAGATCCAATGTATCTCTAATATGTCGAAATGATTTGAACGAGTCAGCCCTTTCACTTTTGATGCCAAACGAGAGGATATTCGCTTGATGTATCGAGATGTGGCCTCTTGACCCTTGTAGTCTAGTATTCCGAGTTCATTGAAGGCCCATAAAACACAAATAGTCTGAGATTTTGGAAGGTTTGTAACTGTAAAAATCTCTCTTAGACGCCAAGAGTTCTCTGTAACGATTGATAAGAATTTCTCTTCGTTCTTGGAGAACCCGATCTCTTCCAGTAGAGGAAGTACCTCCTCGCGAACTTCCACGTAGGTATTCAGTTGACCTTCTATAGCGCTGAACACCTCCTCCCTAGGGAGAGACTTTGCGTGGTCCCGTAGCTCTTTGTACAAGAGGGATGCGACCTTGAGTGGAGGGTTTATGAATCGCTCAGGTAGCTCTGAAAGTGAATGGAAAGACCATTTACCCTTTTTGTTTCGCATCACCCTCTGTAAGACGAATTCGCACTGTTTTTGGAGGATTGCAACCATCTGCTGTAGTGATAATACGCCCATTTCAATAAGAGCATCACCCTGCCTGCAGTTGTTAGTCTGCATTACCTTTAAGCTCTCAGTAAGCTGTTCTTTAGTAATATGGCCGCCTCGGAACAGAAGGATTCCAAAAACCTCTTCTTCGTCGAGAGGCTCTGAGCGCCACCCAACGACGCCTCCCTTGTACCACAAACCGAACTTGACGTTACCATCACCGCGATCGATTGTAATTAATCCTGTGGTTCTGCCTACAGCAATCTCGAAGAGTGTATCCCGCAGGGATGTGTCATCGAGGAGACCTGAAATTTCTGGTTTCCTTCCCTGTAGGTCGGGAATTGTTAATCCTCGGACAATTTCTGAGTTGTCAGGGTTCTGTTGAACTGACTGACTAGCTGCTGGATTCGGTGCTGTGGGGTTAGAGCTGACGGCTGCGGCTGGTGGCAGGTCATTAGGGTCTAGTACATCGCCTTTATCTAGAAGCCATTGTTTTATCTCGTCAGCTAGAGCCATGAGGCGGTTTACACCTCGTTGCACATTTTCCGGTGGCTCTATTAGTTTGCAGCCAACACCTCCATCTGGAGATCTGTGGACGATCTGTCCCGTTATTGGTCCTATTCTACTGCCAGTGGGTAGGACTACATCGAGCTTAAATTCCGGTGTGAGATCCTCAGGGGCCGAGCCAGGTGGGAAATAGTAAGACCCGACAGATATCTGCTTCTCCCATGATTCTATGAAGGTTGCGAAGTTATCAAAACGGACTGTTGTGTGTCGAGTACTCATATGCCTATACTCTACACTATTTGTCCGGTAAGCATGGCCTCAATTACCGAGACTTTACCAGAGCCATCAGGTAGGTCGACCACATACTTTGGCAGGGCAATGCCAGATACTGATTCACTCAATTTTTGGTAAATCCGCAACCCTTCACTATAGGATAATCTAAAATGTGCAGTGTTTGGCGCGGCATCTGGGTGGTGCAGGTAGTACGGAAAAACACCTGCTTTTACTAGGGCTCGGGATAGGTGCGAGAGGGTCTCGGAATTATCGTTAACGTTGCGCAGGAGTACTGTCTGGTTGAGTAACTTCACTCCCGCGCCCGACAGCCGCCTCAAACTAGAGAGTACCGACTCGGAGAGCTCTCTCGGGTGATTTACATGGACGACCATCCAGACTGGCTCACGACTCTTGAGAACTTCAAGTAGCTTATCGTCTACTCTCCATGGGGCAGTGATCGGCGCACGAGTGTGAATCCTCAAGGTGCCGCGATGGTCTGATAGGCGGTCTAGCACCTTGGCAAGCTTGGAGTTGGAGACTGCCAGTGGGTCGCCGCCAGACAGAATTATCTCCTCAACACCTGAATTTAAAAGCCAGTCTATTGCTGCGTCTAATTGTGGTTCGGTTGGATCAACGGAGTCACTGGGTGAGAACGCTCTTCTAAAACAGTAGCGGCAGTAAACATGACAGCGTTTTGTGAGCAACAGTAGGGCCCTGTCAGGATGCTTCTGAACGACCCATGGAATGGGCGAATTTACAATGTCTCCAACGGGGTCTAAAAGATCATCCTCATCTGGGACCAACTCCATTGGGTTTGGAAGGGCCTGTATGAGAAGAGGATCGGTATCAACGTTCTCTGCGTTCTCGATCCAGGAGCGAGTAACAGACACGGGGAATAGCTTAGTTGCCGAATCAATGAGCTCTTTGTCTAGCCAGGTGAACTGACTGAGCAATTCATTTTTGCCCACAATCCTTGATTGACGGGATCGATCCGTCGAATCGTGATATTTGCTGGCAGCTAATTTGTCACTAATGGAGGATTTCATGGCAAGTGTTTATCAAACTTCAGACTTTCGCAACGGTCTTAAAATTGAATTAGATGGAACTCCGTTCTTGATGGTCTATTTTCAGTTCGTAAAGCCAGGCAAAGGGACGGCATTTACCCGTACAAAATTGAAGAACATGATTACCGGTGCTGTCATCGATCGAACCTTTAGAAGTGGTGAGACGGTTGGCATAGCTGACGTGGAAGAGTACACGATGCAGTTCCAGTACGATGAAGGTGACATGTTTTACTTCATGAATATGGAGACTTATGAAACTGTAGGGATCACTGAGTCAGTGCTAGATGGGGTTGAGAAATACCTTATCGACGGTTTAGAAGTACAGGTTCTGCTCTACAAAGAGCGACCCGTAGCTGTTGAGCTTCCAAACTTCATTGAGGCTGAGATTACCTACTGCGAACCAGGAGTGAAAGGAAACACCGCCCAGGGCGCAACCAAGCCAGCTACAATCGGAGGTGGCGCGATCGTGCAGGTTCCTCTATTTGTTGAGCAGGGCGAGATCATTAAGATCGATACTCGTACAAAGGCATATGTGAACAGGGTTAGGAAATAGACAATATAGCCGCAAACCTTAGAACTCGAGCCAGTATTGTTCGGGGCATACGGGAGTGGCTGCATGAAAATGGGTACCTTGAGATAGAGGTCCCAGTCTTGGTTAGGTCGGCAGGTTTAGAGGAGCATTTACATCCTTTAAAGGCTGGTGGTGGCTATTTACACACGTCTCCAGAGTTCGCGCTGAAGCGGGTTCTGGCCATGGGGTTGCCAAAGGTTTTCGCTATCACTCCCTGTTTTCGTGATGAGGAGCTTGGCTGTCACCACGGTCAGGAATTCACGATGCTGGAGTGGTACAGAGCTGGTGCTGGCTATCGGGAAATAATGGAGGAGTGTTTAGACCTACTAGAGACGGTATCAGCTATTGTAGGGGTAGATGTGGGGGGCGCCCAAAAGATTACATGGGCTGATGCATACGTTCAGTTCACTGGTGCACCCGCACCTTCAGATGAAATTGAAGCCATGCGGATTTGGGTAAACGATATTGAGCCTAAGCTGATATCGCCGACATTTGTTGTTGATTACCCGTCTAGTCAGGCGGCTTTCGCTACTGTGCGTGGCAATATTGCTGAACGGTTTGAGCTTTATTGGCACGGTATTGAATTGGCTAACGCTTTCACTGAGCTACTTGACCCCGTGGAATTGAGGGAGCGCTGGCTGGCGAGTGGTGAGGCTAGGAAGAGGGATGGTAGAGAGCCTCACCCTATAGACGAGCGAGTCGTCTCTGCAGTCGCCCGCCACCCAAGAGCTGGCGGAATAGCTCTTGGGGTAGACCGTCTCGTGATGCTCCTGTCGGGCACTGATTCAATTCACGATGTTCGACTACCCGGTTAGTTGGGACAAAAACAATATAGGGGTTCTCGACCTTTCGCCGAGAACCCCTACATAAAGACAGTCTTAGCTGTCTAGTGTGATGAGACCTTATCCATACTGACTACGTGGACATCCTCTGGATGAGGTTGCATGTGTACGTCAGTGATCGGTACGATGGGTACCGATGTGATGAATTTGGTGACTACCAACAAGAAACCACCAATGAACCCAAGGGTGATACCGAACTCGATAGCCCCGAAAGGTATAGTCGACTCATTCCAAATACTTGGAAGGGCAACGAGGAACCGCTCAAGCCAGACTCCAACGGCGGGAATCATGAACACTATAGCCAACTGAACGGGCTTCTTCTTGATTCCGCGAGACAGTAGTGTGGTGAATGGGATCAGGAAGCACATCGTGCCGACTACTTTAGCGATGTCGTTCCAAGGCTCAAGGCGTAGTCTTACAATGAGGAATCCGATCTCCTCTGTCATGTTACCGTACCAAATTGGTAGGAGTTGGGCGTAAAACATATAGGCCCAGAGGACACCAAACCCGAAGACCATCTTTCCTAGATCGTGGTACACAGTCGGTGTAAGAACAGACTCAATTCCCATCCACTTTCGTGAGAACGCCGTGTATATTCCTAACCACATCATGGTTACCCATACACATGACACGAAGAACCACCCTCCAAACATGTTGGAGTACCAGTGAGGAGATAGGCTCATCACTAGGTCTGTAATAGTCATAGTCATGGTCAATGCGTAGACTGGAATAATAAGTGATGACAGGGCACGCTGTTTGTTATGGCTTGCCTCTACTTCGTCAGCCAACTCTCCAGCACCTGATGTAATGGAAGCCCATGACTTGGGTGCATCCTCACCAAGAGCTTCCGATGCAGCGATCAGATCTGGTCTGAGGCTGTGGCGTATGAGCACTTTGGAGAGCAGAGTTAGTATCCCGAGCCCTACGAATAGCCTAACAGTCCAGAAAACTGGGGTAAGGTAGACCGCCTTGTGAGCATGAAGTGATGCTGCACCTTCTGGCGTGTTCCACTCGTAGAGATCCATGCCACCGGTAGCAAGATAGACCGCAAATAGAACCAATATCCATGGAAGAAATGCAGAGAAACCCTCTGCGAGTCTTTTCAAACCGCGGCCCCATCGTGCGAGGCTCAGGGTAAGTATGGCAGAGAAAGCCATACCACCGGCTGATAGTCCCAAGAAGTAGACAAGGTTGACTAGAAATGTTCCTCGAGCGCTCTCGCTTGCAAGACCGCCTAACCATAGTCCGGCGCCATAGGATATCGCGCCCACAAGGACGAGAATCTTAGCAACTGAATACAGTTTGGCGGGCGCAACTTTAGGTGCATAGTGAGGTGCGGGATCAAAGTGATGTGAACTCATTACATCGCCTCCGTCGCGTTTGTGGTTTCAGGGGTCGGCGGAGGTGGTGCGCCAAATTTGTTCTGCAGGTAGTTGACGAGATCCCAGATCTCTTCGTCTTCCATAGCCCAGCCGTAGTCAGGCATCTTACTGGCTGGTCCAAGCAGTGTGCCTCCATCTCTGATGGTGAGAAAGAGCTTGCCTGTGTTGTATGAGGACAACAATATTAGTGGCATAACCCCGAGGGCAGGGGCCCTCTCGCTTATACCTGGACTAGCTCCAAGACCGTCGCTGAGGTGGCAAACATGACAGTAGATATCTGCTAAGCGCTCGCCTTGGGCGATACTCTCTGGCGTGGCTTCTATAGGGTTTACTATTAGCGCCGCTTCGCTGTCGTCACGTCCGAATGTGATGTTGTGATCGCTCCATTCTCCCATGCCGGTTGGGGCTTGGAATACTACGGTTCTAGCGAGTGCGCCCTCTGGTGGAACCATCATTGGAGCCTCGAAAGGCTTCACTGTTCGGGCATCAAACATGTCTAGCATATACCACTGACCAGTGGTTCCGATGGTGTAGTTGGAAAAACCAGTGTAGAGAGCCGTTACGGCGCCTATGCCCAAAATTGAATAGGCGATTATGTGTTTGGTAGGTTTTGTTGGCATTATTCGCTCCCTCCACCAGGTACAACTTCGACGGCGCCGGAGTTTGTGAGGATTTCTTGTGCTTCAGACTGTTTTTCTTTGGATAGTCCAACCATTAAAATACCAAAGTGATCGTCTGAAAAACGAGGGTCCTTTAGCTCTTCGGGCATGCTAGTGGTTGGTAGCCTGCAGTGAAATAATAGCCCAAGGGTTGTGAACAGGGCTCCGAGGAGGATTGTACACTCGAATATGATGGTCATATATGGTGTAAGGGCCACCAGGGGCTTTCCACCAGGTATTGTCATTGGCCAGTCCATCGCAGTGAACGAGGTCAATGTTATCCCGACGGTTAATCCAGTTAGGGCGCCTGCAAGCGTCCACCAGCGAACTGGGCTGGGTTTACCGTGATAGAGCGCCTCTTCTACGTCGTGACGTGGAAGGGGGGTAGTTACCACAGGTTTTTCGAATCCTGCCCTATCGAGCCTGTCGATAGCAGTCATAAGAAAATCGAGGTGAGCGAAGACGCCTTTTACGTTTAAGGTACTCATGACGCGTCTCCTTCGTCTGTACTAAGTGGTGGTCGAACACCTTCCTTAATTTCCGCGATGGCGACCATTGGCATCACCTTTACGAACAGTAGGAAAAGAGTGAAGAACCAGCCAAACGATCCAGCCATGATACCCATCTCAATCTTCGATGGGAGATAGTAAACCCAGGCACCAGGGTCAAACATGTGCGCCAATGAGCTGGCGATGATGTTGAAACGCTCAAACCACATACCGATATTGATAAATATCGAGATGATAAAGAGCCATTTCAGGTTGGTGCGGATTTTCTTTGACCACCAGACCAATGGGATGATGCAGTTGCATGTGACCATGATCCAGAAGACCCAAGCGTAGTCACCTGTAGGTCTGTAGATAAAGGTACCCCACTCGTATGGGTTATCCGAATACCAAGCGATGTAATACTCAGTAGCGTAGGCGTAGGTTAGAATACCGCCTGTTACTAGACAGAGTTGAGCGAGTCGCTCAAAGTGCCAAATGGTGAGATAGTCTTCCCACTTGAAGAGTATTCTCATGGGAATGAGCAGGGTCAATACCATGGCACAGCCCGAGAAAATGGCGCCTGCTACAAAGTATGGTGGGAATATCGTTGAGTGCCAGCCCGGCGTAGACGCCATGGCGAAGTCCCAAGATACGATTGAGTGTACTGACACAACAAGCGGTGTAGCCAATGCTGCGAAGAAACCGTATGCCGCCATATAGTGACGCCATTGGTTGTCAGTACCTCTCCAGCCCAGAGAGAGTGCAGCGTAAACCTTCTTGCCAGTACCTTTCATCTTGTCACGAACACTCGCTATATCGGGGATTAGACCAATGTAGAAGAATATAGCGGAAACCGTGAGGTACGTAGAGATCGCAAAGACGTCCCATACAAGTGGTGACTTGAAGTTAGGCCACAGTTGCCTCTGGTTTGGGTATGGGAAGAGCCAGTAGGCGTACCAGCAGCGACCCGCGTGTAGGATAGGGAACAACCCTGCAGTCGTGACCGCGAATACAG
>CAWVYO010000053.1:0-16239 GCA_963934385.1 uncultured bacterium | reverse complement strand
ATGTTGAGAACCGTTGCCGAGCCTATTCCTGTGACACGGGAAAGATCCGAGCAGCTTGAGAAGAGCCCGTTTTCCGCTCTGTTTGTGATTATGGCAACCGCCTTTGATGGACCAATACCTGGCAGTGACTGTAGGTCGTCCTGAGACGCGGTATTAATATTTATTACGCCACCGGTAGAGCTGGAGTTACTGGCTCGCGAGCTACTTGTAGATGCTGAACCTGATGGAACAGATGTTGTCTCTCCGTCGAACACAACGTGAGGCTCTAAATTGGCTAGTGTGGCCGGTCCAATACCAGACACGTGGTCTAAGTCAGCCAGGGAAGCAAAGGGGCCATTCGTGTCTCGGTATTCAATGATACTGAGGGCCTTTGATGGCCCAATACCCGGAAGGGATTCAAGCTCAGTCTGTGTTGCGGAGTTGATGTTCACGCCAGCGAAAGCAGGAAATGTCATGAGCAGTAGCAATAAGAACTTTAGCGCGTGTCGGAAAAGTTTGCTTAGCTGAGGTTGTTGGTAAGAAATCATCTTTTAACCTTCTTGGTACGTGTTGCCTTTTTATCCACAGTTGACTGTGAGAATGTAACACCCCGGCTGGATTGTCAATCCCAAAAAATAAACCATCCACACATTTTGGAGAAAAAACCGCTAGATGTTTCGTCCACTTCGATCGTCGGTGGCACACCTATTGGTTCTGCCGTCGCGGTGGGCTGGGGCTCAGGTGATTGTTGGCAGAGCGCCGTGTGGCGATGTCGTAGGACGCAGCGGTCAGTGGCAATGGTCGTGTCTGCCCCGGAATGTTCGACAGCACCACTAGGCTCAGGGGGTGGAGGGCGCCACTCAGTCGGGGCTCCCATAGGCAAGCCATCCGTAACCACGATACCATCACCAGTCATCTGGAGAGATATGTGCCCCGTTAGATCTGTTCTGTAGATTGTTGCGTCAACTCCTTCTCCTTGAAGTGCGCGGATAGTTGAATCTCCTGGATGGTGATACCTATTGTTTGCTCCAAGTGAGATAATGGCGATACTTGGAGAGACTGCTTCTATAAACCTTCTTGTGGAGGAGTGTCGTGAGCCGTGGTGAGCTACCTTTAGTATGTCGCAGGGTTCAAGATCCTGCCTTAGAAGACCAGATTCGGTAGGTTCTTCAGCGTCACCTGTAAGGAGCAAGCAGTCGTCCCCATGCTCAACGCGCAGGATAACTGAATTTGAATTTAGATCTGAGCGAGTGTTGCGAAGTAGATTGTTCGGTGGCCAAAGTACATGTATGTCGGTGTCGTCACTTAGGTCAAAATGTTGACCAGCTCGAGCTACTCGGTACTCGATATCTCTCTCTTCAATGACATCCATTAGTTCTTGGTAGGTGCGCGTAGTGTGCTCCATACCTGAATCCATGTAGGCTCCAATAGGAAATTCCCTGACCACATCCTTCATTCCACCAATGTGGTCCGCATGAGGGTGTGTAGCGATTACGAGGTCTAGCTCCTCTACCCCGAGTCGGTGAAGCGTAGCGGCCACTCCACTGCTTCGAGTACCGGCATCTACTAATATATGACGCCCGTTGGGGGTGGTCAAAAGCACTGAGTCGCCTTGACCTACGTCCAACATGTCTACAGTGAGCGGCGTGCCGAAAGCGGTCAGCGCAAGGGTTAGCAGCATTTTAGATACTCGATAGGGAAAGACGGATAATTGACGGGTTGTGGTACCGAGTTTTCTTAGTTGACTGAGAACCAGATTTGACCGTTAGTGTAGTCGTAGCTCGCTACGTAAAGACCGTTTGCAGAGTCAATGGTCTCTATATGGAAGCCCACAGCGGCGTCATCGCCAGCGACATAGCTATTGTCCCAGCCGTTAGTGGTAGCTGTAGAGACTTGAAGGTCGTTGTCATAGCCGTTGAACGAGTAGATAACAGGCGATCCATCTATCATAACTATAGAGGTGTCAGCACCTCGGTTCATACCGTCGTCTACAATCTCTGTTAGCCAGCCTTCATTGTCTGTTGAGATTAGAAGAAGATTTTCATTACCTACATCTTGACAGGCGATCATCATGTTGCCATTGGCATCTAGAGCCATTGAAGGCCATGCCCCAACGTCGCCGTTCGCCTCAAAGTTGTAGGAATCGAGCACTGTTTCAATGGTGTAGTTACCAGTAGTTCCAGTGGCTAGTTTGAGGTCTCCATTGGCAGCGTCATAGTATGCGATGTATTCGATTCCGTTATGAATCATAATCTTCGCGTATTTTCCTACGTCGGCATCGACAACCTCGCCTTCGGCGTCAACACCGTCCATTCCTTGGTCGACCGTCTCTGCGCTAAAAGAGCTACCGTCCCAGTGTACAACACGGAGGGCGGCGTTAGCTACGTCGTAGTGCGCTATCACTGGGTATTCATTGGCATCAAGCGCTATTGATGTCCACTCGCCCGCATCAGAAGAAGCTCCAGACCCTGAATCTGCCACTCCGACATCCCATGTCGAGCCGTCTGCGCTGCGGTTGGCGTAGCGAAGCGCCCCGTTAGATCCGTCTCTAAATGCGATCCAAGCCATTCCTGCGCTGTCTACTGCTAGTGAAGAGTAAGTCCCTCGGTCTCCGGGGTTTAGACCCTCTGAGTCAGGAAATCCATCCACCTCGACAGCATCCCATTCAACACCGTCTGCTGAAATAGTTCCAATAGCGAAGCCGAGTCCGCCCTTGTCTCTGTCGTAAAAAGATACGGCGGGTGCACCGTCTGGCATTACATCCATCCCGAGCCAAGCGCCTACATCGTGCGCCGCTGGTGTGGGATCCTCTATAGGAATTATTTCGTCCTCTCTACCACAGTTACATCCTGTAAGGATTACTGCTGAGGTAATGGCTATGATTACTGATGAAGATAGACGCATGATACGGACCCTGAAGTAGTGTTAAGTCGGCCCATTATACGGGTGGACGCCTGTTAGTGTAACCTTTATTCTGGAAGGCAATGACTCCCATCTTATTCTTTTCATCTTTTTTGACTCCTGCTTGGTCTTCATGTCCTGTCGATATGGTGTTGATTGAGGGGGGTGAGGCGGTACTGGGTCGAATGCACCCAAGGTTTGGTGTGGAACAGATGTTGCCCCAGAGAGTGACAGTAGAGGATTATTGTGTAGCCGAGCTTCCTTTTCCAGGAACTAAAGGGGACGTTTGGATGGAAGATGGTCTGGCTGCGGGAGACCTGTGGCTATGGGAGAAACTGTTACACGATTATGGCAGGAGGTTCTGTACAGTAGAGGAGTTAGTCTGGGCTAGGGCGAGCGGTGAAAACAATTTCTCGTTTGTTCACGGCAATAGACGTGACGCATCTTGTGACCCCGGAACTTCCAGCCAGATTATCTCGCCTATTGGTTCCTTTGAGGGTTGCATAAACGAACTAGGGGTCGGAGATGTGGGGGTTAGCTCTTCCTGGGCTTCATCATCCGCTGAGGTAGATGAAGCCAGAGGAGCCGAGTGGATACGCCCATTTGTTGTCGTGGGAGGTACAGCCAGAACAGATACATTCTATGCACCAGATAATTTTGGAATCCACGCTCACGACCCTGGCAACCCCCCATTTTTTGACGATCAGCTTCGTGTCTGTGCAGACTTGGGTGAAGGGCTAGACGCCGAGTGGTTGGACTTCACTCTTGCTGCTGCTCAACAGGGTTCTTTTGAGGGGGCTCTGAGATGGTTTGACCAGTTTGGTCTCTCGGGGTGGGGAGCTCAGGTTACCTCTGATGTCTGGACGTTCATAAGGGATGAAAGAGAGTAGGGGCTTTAGCTCTGAACCAAACCATCTTTGTTCAGCGGCTCTATTGTTTAATGCCATCTATGTACAGCTCTAGATCCCAGCCTTCGTGCGTTAACTCTATGTCGAAGTGACCTGTTGCGTGAACTACCGCCCCTAACAACAGCTCGCCGCTGCTCTCACCGCTCTGGGTCAAATCCCCAATAGTGAGTTCGCCGTTACCTCGAAACTTCATAACGACGAGGTGGTCACCAGGTGGATAGGCGCCGTTATCATTACCTTCAACGAAGACCTCTTCAAAACAGGCTGTGAAGTCTTGTACTGAGAGGTTGTATATGTAGAGGTGGTATGCAAGGCTGCGTGTTGGAGCGAAATGATCTCGCAAGCACTCTAGTCGTGCTGGATCTCCCAAGACCCCGGTTAGGGCATTCGCTGAAACCATAGTAGGGCCGGGCGTTGGTACTTGTGGGTTCACGATACCATCGTGGTTGTACCTCCTCCACAAGTTCACCCGATACTCTCCTTGACCCCAGTCTAGATTTGAATCTGCTAGGTGCCTCCAAGCATCATGGCGAGGGGTCGATTCATTCATGTATGAGATTCCCCAAGGCCAATAAGTTAGGTTTGAGAATAATACGAGCCCTGCACCTGCCCCGACAATCCGCCAAGGCAGTCGAGCGGCAAACATGGCTAAGAACGGTATTACGGGCAGTATGTATCTAAGACCTAGCTGGAAATTGAAGGCAAATGAAAACCAGCACAAGAGGAATAGCGGGGCAACCGTGAGTCCGATTGTGTCTAGACCTTCTCGTTTCCGAGAGGCGAGACCCGCCACCCCCAAGAGGATCAGCGGAATAGGGAACTTTAGCAGCATAGCGATCAGGAAGTAGTCTTTGCGACCTTTGTTAGTCATCTCTCCATTGAGGTATATGTTCCCGTGACCCATGTCATCATCCGATTTTACCCAATCGAGCCCTTCGATCCACGGTCGTGGTACCGGTAACGGAAGCTCGACCTCTGACATTGAAGCGAAGCTGTCTGATCGCCATTCAATAGTGTCCGCTCGTGTGAATGTTCCCTGCCAACTGTATGCGAAATTTAGAGAAATTAACGCGGATATTGCCAAAATGGGTACGAGGAATAGTGGTGGGAGGCGCCGCTTTTTTAACGACCAAAATATGGTCATTATAGCTAGTATTGGGACTAGGAAGATAGATGTGAACTTTACAGCTTGAGCCAGGCCAAGGGCGACTCCCGTGATTGCTGCGGAGCGCTTTGAAGGCGCAGACAAGGTCTTTGACCAAAGGTAGGCACATAGCACCACAAAAAATGTACAGGGGGCGTCTGTTGTCACAAGTGTACTGTGAGCCTGTAGGTTTGGATCGAAAGCTACGAGTGCAGCCGCACAGAGTGCGCTCCAGTAGCCGTGGTTTTCTCTGACCCAGATGAACACGATCCACGCGCTGCCCAATAGCCATCCAATCTGTGGCAGCCTAGCCCACCACCAGCACCACCGTTCGCTGGCCCCTAACAGGTCCCCAAAACGCCAACCCATGGCGTTGAACATACTGACAGGCATCTTTGAGTTGTCGAGCCTAGAAAAGTCCCAATTAGAGAGTATTTGCTGACCCATCGCAAGGTGGTTTGGTTCGTCATACGTGGGTGCCCACCAGGCCATTGCCACCAGCGACATTGCGCTTGCGACAAAAAACACCAACCATAGCGGCCAGAGCTTATCGCTGGGTGCGTTTGCACCGGCTACGGAGTTGTCGGGCTCCACTCAACCTCTCTTAGAAAGCTCCCTTGGAGGTATTCTTTCTCGATAACTGCAGCCATTTCCTCTACGTTTCGGTATTTTTCCCAAGAGACCTTTATGACAGGAATTGTTCTGGAGATGTTGGAGATGAAGGTCTCGTACTCCCTGTGAAGAGAGTGAAGATATTCCATTGAAATACCTGATTCCACACCGCGATTTCGTTGGTTGATCCTCTCCATTGAGCTTTCAGGAGATAGGTCTAGAAAGACGATGACGTTAGGTCGGCACATGAAATTACTCATGTGCTTGAACAGCTGGAGGTAGGTTCGGTAGTCCCTTTCGTCCATTAGGTTTTGATCGACTAAGGTCTTTGCAAACACCGCATCCTCGTAGATTGTGCGATCCTGTACACCGCCTCCACCTCTCCAGATAATCTCTTGATGTTGTTGGAACCTGCGATTCAGTAGATAGATCTGTGTCTGGAATGCGTACTTTGCAGTGTCAGCGTAGAAGTCGGCTAGGTACTCGTTGTCTGCCACTGGTTCATAGTAGACAGGCAGGTTTAGGTGCTCGCCAAGGGCTGTAGCCAGTGTTGACTTGCCAGCGCCTATTATGCCGGCGATACCTATGAAGATCTCTGAAAGTGGATTGTCGTACATCGCCTGCTCTCTCTGTTATTGTTTGGCTTGGTGCACCATATAGTCAGAGTGTGAGAATATTCAACGTTACTCGGTGCTCAAGCCGTGTCTCTGAACCGACTGTACTCCGATCTCCGTGCGATCATCGCCTGAGCACCCTCCCAAATCTGTGGGATTAATACAGATTGACAGCTGGAGGTTGTCAGCGTTCCAGGCTGAAGAAGCGGCGCTTATGAGCTGATCGCCCAAGTTTGATACACGCTGCTCATGGGCGGCTCTTAAGGCGGTCAATTGCTCCGCCGAGAGCTCGGGGTTTATCTCCAAATCCAGGCGGGCTTCTAGTTGATTTATCTCGTCGCCGATTAGCCTTGAGAGGGTCGCCATACGTACAAAACCGGCAGTCCCGGTAACGGATATGGCGCTCAGTTCTTCGGATTCAAGAGAGGCGCTGGGCCACGGTACCCCCATGATTCCATGGATATTCTCAGCCAACAGAGTGTCTTCAGCCAATTGATTTACGATTTGGCCAGTAATGTCACGCCCAGGGCAGCCACTTCCACCTCGCGGTCCCCTCATTAGTGCGCTGATCCCCTCTGGTTGTTCACAGGCCGTGGCGGATTGCTCCCCTAGGCTCTCAAGTGCTCGTTCTATTGCGGTTTGGAAGAACCTCTCCGAGTCCTCATGGAGTAGATTGATATGGCTCTGTGCTGCGAAAAAGGCTCTATTGAGGTCGCGTCTGTCCGCCTCCATCTTTTCCCTCTGCATATCGGGGCAGCGATCTCCGGCAAGTAGAACTCCTCTCTCGAAATCTCTAAGTCCCGAAGAGGCGTGAGATAGGGCTCCTTGGAGCAGCTCAAATTCGGGCGCTGCGCCTTGAGAAAACTCATTAAAAACCTGAGAAGAGCTAGCTATTTGGTCCAGATTGTAGGTTGCTTGAGCATAGGCGGTTTGACCAAGCAGCATTAGTACTAGCATTAGTTCTCCAGATAAATATTTGCATCGATAAATGTTGTGTATTGATGCGCGAAGATAGCATTAAATACAACCGTAGAGCTATAAACCGGAATCCCCTGTTATTAGTTCATATTGGGAACAGAAAAAATCTCCGGTCTTGGTAATAAATACATGTCTTCTATAAAACTATATGGTTTCGCCTCTCCGAATCCAGTCAAGGTCAGGTTTGCCCTCGAAGAGCTTGGGTTAGAATACGATTACCTACACGTCGACCTCTATAAGAAGGAAAACAGGAAGGCAGAATTCTTGGTGTTGAACCCTCGCGGAAAGGTCCCTGTGTTAGTGATTGATCAGGTCACAATTTGCGAGTCTAACGCCTCTTTGACCTACTTAGGTGAGCGATTTGGTAGACACTGGCCACCTGTGGACGGAGCCGACCACGGCAAGGCTCTAGACCTCCTTTTCTTAGAGGGGAGTGCGTTCCAAGAGTTAGCGGGAGTGTTCTTTTTTAATAAGGTTGTTCTGCCTAGGATCGGAAAGCCTCCAGACTTGGAGCGAAGAGATAAAGCTGCTGCAAAGCTCGAGCCGATATTTAATATTTTACTGAACCAGCTTGGAGACAAGGACTACCTATTTGATGAGTTTTCTTTGGTCGATTGCGCATATGGAGCATGGTTACCCTATCTGGATTTAGACCATTTACCGTCGTTAGTTCGATGGCGCGAGCGAATCACAGGGCGACCTAGTTGGTCCATTTCTCGCAAGATGTGATAGAGATAGTCTTATGAGTGACTTTCAGATTTTGGGACAAGACGCGGTTTTGAGACCGATGTTGGCGGCGGCGCGTCAGGGCTCACTGTCAGGCTGTTACCTGTTTGAAGGTCCAGACGGGGTCGGTAAGCACGAGGCAGCTATAATGGTAGCTCTGACAGCAGCCTGTGAGGCCGAGTCTGCAGGTGCTCGCCCATGCATGGTTTGTCAAACCTGTAAGACTATGCGCTCAGGCACCCACCCCGACCTGATAGAGGTGGGGTTAGACCCATCAAAGCGCACGCCTACTATATCAGTGGCTCAGGCTCGAGAGGTGATACGGGTCGCTAGATTGCACCGATATCATGCGAGGCATAGGGTCTTTGTTGTCGACCCATTTGACCGCATGGTTCCACAAGCTTCCAACGCCCTGCTCAAGACTTTGGAAGAGCCGACTCCTGGCACGACATTTATCTTGGTAACAGCTCGCGTCTCCTCTCTTTTACCAACGATAATCTCTCGCTCACAGCGAGTTCGGTTTCGTATGGTGAATGCCAACTTGTTACGCGAATGGTTGGCTGATCAGGGGTTTGATAATCCGGCTAGGTTGGCTGCGCTGTCGGGCGGTCGCCCAAGTAAAGCGGCTGAGCTGTCAAACGGTGGGCTGGAGGAATTTGATGTCGCAACAGCCGAGCTGTTGGAGGTGATCTCTGCAGGTCCCACTGCGTTATTTAAGTTCACTGAAGGTCTGTCGAAGAGCGGGCAGGGTAGGGCTGGTTGGCAGCCCGTAGTCGAGCGTTACCTTATGGTTTTGGAGACACTGCTGCGTGACGCCGCCGTTATATCTATGGGCTATTCAGAGGACGTAATCCACGAGCGAGGTGTGGTTGAGAGCTGGGCTGAAGCGCTCTGGCCGACTGGTTTTGAGCGTATTCAATCAGAGTTACTGACTACCCGCACCAGAATTGAAGCAAACGTCAACGCGAGGTTAGTAATGGAGCCACTCATTGCGTGTGTCGCCACTGAGCTTGGCTCTGCGAGGCAAAGGCGTTGATCTTTGATAGCCATTGCCACTTAGACCCCGAGACATATGGAGGTGACTCAGCCGTTGATGATGTCATTGCTACGGCTCAGGCAGCGGGTGTATCTAGGATGTTGACCGTGGGCTCAGGATACGGAGATGGGAGCGCTGCGAGGGCTGTAACTGTCGCAAAGCGGCATCCAGACGTCGTATGGGCATCAGTCGGGCTACACCCGCACGACGCCTCTATGATGAGCCCTGCTCTACTAGAGTCGCTCATTGCGCTGGCGAAAAACGAAGAGGTCGTAGCCTGGGGTGAGATGGGGCTTGATTTTTTCTATGATAATTCCCCAAGAGATATTCAGAGGGAGGTCTTTCGCCAACAAATTAGGGTAGCGCTAGAGCTTGATTTACCAATGATAATCCACGATAGAGATTCGGATTGGGAGGTCTTTTCGGTGCTCAAAAGCGAGGGGGCGTTTGAGCGGGGAAGAGTCTTGTACCACTGTTATGCGGGCAACCTGGAGCAGCTAGATGAGTTGGTTTCTCACGGGGGATGGATCTCCCTTCCAGGGGTGGTCACCTGGAAGAAGAGCGCGTTGACGAGAGAGGTCGCCATAGCTGTGCCAAAAGAGAAACTTTTAGTTGAAACTGATTCCCCATTTTTGACGCCAGAGCCATTGAGAGGTCGTCGTAATGAACCCTGTCATGTGGCATTGACGGTCGAAGAGATCGCCAAATTGCGGGGTATAACTTGGGAAGAATGTGCCCAATTTACTACTAAAAACGCTAATGATTTGTTTAACTTGTGATTCTTAAACATAAAATCCCCCTCACGAAGTGAGGAGGTTTTTGAATTCCCTGCAGAAATAGTTGCAGGGAGGGCGTTCGAAAAGTAGCTACTAGCTAGCTCTTCTTAGCCTGGTTCGGAGCGTTTGCATCCGCTTCTGGCGTATGAATAGGAAACGCTGGAGTGGTGCCGTGGTTAGCGCGGTGGTTCTTAGCCTTACGGCCAGCCTTGTCGCGTCTAAGGATACGTCGGAACTTAGTTTGTTTAGTATGAGAAGCCATTTTGATTCCCTTGTTTTCAAATCGCCCCGTAAATATTGTGGCGTCGGTTGGTTGTCAACTGTTTACGGCTATAGCGAATAGTGAAATTTCATCGTAGCGGTAGGGCATGATTCGATGATAACCCTATCACGTAGTAGTTAGTTACCTCAAAAAATCAGATGGAGTCCCGAATTATGCTCTTAACATTCATTGCCTTAATCGGCGGTTGCGACCTTATAACCGATATTCAAGAGGAGCTTGATGGCCTCACTAATCCGCTAGTTGGTCAGGGTATTATGATCGGGATTGACACGCCCGACGATGAAGTTTTACGTCAGGCTATTGTTGGTACGGAATGGGAAAATGGCGGCTTAATCGAGATTTTCTTGGCAGACGCAACTAGCATTGACAACATGGCGGATGCTCCAGTAATTGGCGCTACAGTAAAGGCCACCGTGGGTAACAACGCTCCTGTTAGGTTGACTGAAGATAGCGCTGGCTCATATTCGGCGTTTAGCGAAGACGGTCTTGTTTATGAAGAGGGAGCAGAAGTAACAGTAAGTGTAAACTTGGAAGGAGGACCGGCGTTGTTTTCTACGATTCTGCCGCGAGCGCCAGATCTGGATCTTCCAGCACAACACGATCAGGGTGAAAAACTTATCTTAGACCTCACGGAATACGCATATGAAAACGTGTTGGCTTTGGTCATAAATGCTCAGACACAGGCAGTAGTCTGGTCTAATGAGCCGACTACGCCGCAGGAGATATATGACTTTACTCATGCAGACTCTTTTGTAGATCGCCTAGAGATCCCAGGCACGGCCTTTGCCAGCCAGGGAATCTACGCAGTTGGAATTGCTGGATTGGTTGTAGGTGAGGCAGATGGCTTCGACAACATGAACACGCTGCTATCGAGCATCATGACAGGTAAGATGAGCCTGTTTCCAGTCTCGACGATTGAGATGCCATAAAGGGGACATTACCCTTATTCAATCACGATGCGCAGTGGTAGTGCGGCGGCTATTCCGCCACGGTTGAGTGTCTCTGAGAGAATTAAGCTGTCGGATATATCGACCGAGATATCGGAAATTAGTGTATTGCTGATAAGTGACTCTGCGCTCATGAGAGGGCTTCCGCCAACACCGGTTAATAGGGCGTCCCAGAGGCTTCCCTGTTGAGGTATGGCAATTCTGGTTGGGTTTTTCATTTCCGCCATGCTTGAGGCGTGGGCGATGGCCCGCTCAAGACCACCTATTTCATCCACAAGTCCATTTTCAGTTGCCTGAAGACCGCTCCATACACGTCCCTGACCTATAGCGTCGACCTCGTCTGTGGTTAGAGTTCGTCCTTCGGAGACAACGCTCAAGAATCGGTCATATGTGGCCTGCATTTGTCTTTGAATGAGGTCTCGCTCGGGATCAGAGAAGGGTCTTGTGGGGTCATAGATCGAGGCGAATGGTGCGCGAGAGGTTTCCCATGTTGTGACGCCAACACGGTCAAGGAGCCCCCCTAGACTCATCTTTCCCCCGAAAACACCTATGGAACCTGTCAGGGTGGTGGGTGCAGCAAATATTACAGCACTAGGAGCAGAGACGTAATATCCGCCAGATGCTGCATAGCTGCCCATGGATACGACCACTGGCTTTTCTTCGCTTAGGGCAGAGATTCCTTCGGCGATAACGTGTGATGCTAGAGCCGAGCCCCCTGGAGAGTCGACTCTGATAACGACAGCGCCTATGGAGCTATCGTCGCGTAGATCGTTGAGGTATTGGGATATTGTCACGTCACCAGAGACAGCGCTGCCGTTTAGGTTGGTCGTTGACACCCCGTCTATTATGGCTCCTTGAATATGTAAGATCCCGATCCTTTCGCTCTGGTTTCTACTGCGAGAGATCTCTTCCCGATACTCATTATGCTCAACAAAAGAGCCCTCAATATCTTCTTCTAGTTGAGCGAATGTGGCTGAGATGTCCACCATTTCATTCTCTACAGCTTCATCTGCGGTTACGGGGGGCTCTGACAACCACTCCTGTACTTTAGCCTCATCTACGCCGCGCCCAGACGCTATAGCGGATACAAATTGATGATTCATGTCGTCCAGCAGGGAGTTTAGCATCTCAACTGTTGGTTCCGAAGGTTCAGCCCGCTGATACTGTTCAGGGGCTGACTTATAGGCCCCAATACGCTCAATGTCAGGTGTGACGCCTATGTAGTCCAGTAGCCCAGCGTAGTGCTCTGTCGCTAACCTTAAACCGTAAACGGCGGGAGACCCTGCTGGGTGTAGAGCTAGAGTAGAGCAGGCTGATGCTATGAAGAATTCAATGTTGCCGTAGTGTTCAGAACCAACTCTGCACTCGCGACCCGATTGGTTGAAGAGGAGCAACTCTTCACGTATCTCCCAAGCCAATGCCATTGAGATTAACGGTCGGTCTATTTCAATCAACAGTCCATTGACCGAGTCGTCGTTTACTGCATGGTGCAGGACGTCCACTAAGTCGACAGCTCGCAATGGCCTTTCGGTAGGGTCGAGATAAAACTCCCCCTCTGTGGGCCCACCGTTCATGTCTCCGGAGATCGTTAGGCGTAGCCACCGCGACTCGGAGGTCTCTGTGGGAACCTCTGATAGTAGCATCCCAAGGGATAATGCTCCCGCTACCAAAATGATAACGCCGAGTGCGCTAATCCAGACAATAATTCTCTTGCCGCCTTTAGTTGCCACGGTTGCCGCCTTGTTATCTGTGGGTTCTGTTAGAGCTAATGCTATCCAGTGACCACTGCATTAACTCGTGAGCTATCCCATGTCTCAAGTCGGTGTCTGTTTATCCACTCCACAATCTTAGGGTGTACGATCCTGTGGGCGTCTTCTCCTAGGAGAGGATCGAATAGCCCCCAGGTGTCCCCTAGTTCAATCTGGTCAGAAGCCCCCTTTAGAAATTTTAGGGGTCTTGCCGCCCCACTTGCATCGCTTGGGCTTGTGTATATCACCTGTAGGGGCAGCTCTATGTTGGCCATGCCCTCCACGATATCCACGGTACCGCCTCTATTGCACAGGAATCCAGCGTTGATCCATCTGTTCACTTGCCGAAGTAGTCCGCTGTTTAAACTCTCGGTGCCATATAGCAGTACCCCTCGGACCTTTGGACCATCAACCCTTTTCATCTCTCGGTGACTGCGTAGAGCGGGGGCTGCAAGAGTCGCGAGTTGCTTTATTGGTAAGGTTAGGTTCTGGGGGATGAGGCTGAGCGCGAGCGCTCGAGCCTTTGCAGCGCTCTTCGCTTCCGAGAAAAGTGTGGGTGAGCAAATTGTGGTCGCAGCCGAAATAGAGCCGGCACCTTCGTTAGCGAGGTGACCGTACAGGAGTTGACCACCAAGCCCGTGCCCTATCCATATCGCTTTAGGGAATGAGGAGTGTTCTAGCACCGCGTCTATTGCCGCCGGCACATCTTTGTGAGCGATGTCATCGAAATCGTAATCACCGCTGTTCTTTGTTGGGCTAATGGCTCCGGAATCACACCGGTACGAGATTAGATAGACCGCGTATCCAGCTCGCTGGAGCGTCCATGCGAGTGATGTCTCTTGGTCAAATTGTAGGGTGTTGTGGTTAACGCCTAAGCCATGGGCAATGATGACGGGCTCTCCGCAGCCTAGCGGTAGCACTGGGAGGTAATATACTGGCGCCCTCCATCCATCTTTGGTTGTGTAATAGAGTCTCCGTAAACGTCCGACATCGGGCTTTTTGGCGAACGCTTCTCGGTTTTGCGGCTGTATGCCCCTAAATGCTGCATGGAGGGCGACCTTTATGGCGGTCTGTGTGAGAGAGGTGCCTTTTAAAGGCGCCTGACTCTCCTCGATGAGGGCGGGGAGTGCGGAGGATGAGGGGTCGAGCGAGTGGTGCTTCATTACAGCTGGTATCCTTTAGAGGTGCACCCGACCCCTAACTGGAACCATTTACATATTAACTTTGGACGCGGCGCTACCAACGGCCTGTTCAACATTAACATCAACATTTCAAATTTATAATCTCGCTCGACCCGTTCATCCTCCGAGTTGTAGCGCTTCGAAAAGCCCAACAACCCTTGTCAAGTCAACAGATATTGTTCTACCATGTAAATCAAAAAGTGCCAGACATTCTGCATAGTTTTTGAACTTATCTTGGTTTTTCAATAGGTTATGGGTTGACGTGTCAACACCACGCATAATTGTTGGTCTGGTGCGTTTTGATATCAAAGGGACTATAGCGAGTTCAAATGAGCTCATCCTTCACCAAAACCAACGCTCCCGACACCTTAGTTTCGGCTTCGGGGCAATTAATCGGAAACGTCCTTGGAATTGAGACTAGCTGCGATGAGACGGCGGCAGGTGTAGTTGGGCGTGATGGTGTTCTCTCAGATGTCGTTCACACACAGACTATTCATGAGAAATACAGGGGGGTTGTGCCGGAATTAGCTAGCCGCGCTCACGCTGAAAAATTAGCGTCAGTAGTTATGGAGGCGTTGGCAGAGGCAGGTATTGAAAAGCCAGACGCTGTTGCGGCGACCGCAGGGCCAGGTTTGATCGGAGCGGTCTTAGTTGGTCTTTCATTTGGGAAGGCGTTGGCATCTGGTTGGGGAGTGCCCTTTGTGGGTGTAAATCACCTAGAAGGACACCTCTTGTCCCCCATGTTGGAGGATCCGGCACCGGAATTTCCGTTTATCGGGCTTATAGTATCGGGTGGGCACACAACAATTTATCACGCAAGAGCTTTTGGTGATTACGAAGTTCTATCAACCACCGTCGATGACGCAGCGGGCGAGGCTTTCGACAAAGTCGCCCGGGTGCTAGGGTTACCTTATCCAGGGGGACCGCACATCGATAGACTGGCGGCCAATGGCGATCCGGTCTCGATTCGGTTTCCTAGACCAAGAGCAAAGGGCGATAATATGTCGTTTTCTGGTCTCAAAACCGCTGTTAGAAACTATGCACTGAAGCCGAATCCAGACACAAAGGAGAATATCGCCGCATCATTTCAAGCTGCGGTTATCGACGTTCTTCTCGACAGGGTGATGAGAGCGGTCAAGAAAACTGGTATAACTACGGTGGCCATTTCTGGAGGAGTCGCGGCTAACTCAGGTCTAAGGGCTGCTTTTTTAGCGTTAGATGAGATCACTGTTTTTTTACCGCCTCGCTCACGATGCACGGACAACGCGAGTATGATCGCTCATGCTGGCAGGCTTCACCTATTGGCAGGACACAGAGGCGGTCCAGAGACAGGCTCCCGCTCTAACTGGCAATTGGATAACTTATGACTATGGAACACCCCGCAACAACCCTAAAGAGGTTGGAGCAGCGAGCACGTAAGAGGTTTGGGCAGAACTTTCTCGTTAGTGAGAGAGCCCTGGATAGGATCGTCAGGCTCGCCAAGATCGATGAGAATAGTAAGGTCGTAGAGATAGGTCCGGGGTTGGGTGCCCTATCAAAGAAGATAGCTGAGACTAAATGTCACGCAGTAGCTGTAGAGGTCGACAGGGACTTGGCCCAGTTTCTGAGGACTGAGATTCCGACTTTGAATGTGTTCGATGCCGATGCGACAACCGTCGATTGGGACGAGGTGTGCCCGGGCGATGGCTGGACTGTTGTGGCGAACCTACCTTACAACGTGGCTACGCCTATTGTTACAAAGTTGATTACGCTTCACCCTAAGATCATCAGGTGCGTACTTATGTTTCAGCAAGAGGTCGCCCATAGACTGATCGCTCGCCCAGGTACAAAAGCGTTCGGCTCTCTGTCGGTTTGGGTGCAAGCTCACTCCAAGGTCTCTTGGGGGTTTAAGCTTCCGCCAGGAGCTTTTTATCCTTCTCCCAAAGTCCATTCCGCTGTGGTGAAATTTGAGCCTTATGATGTGCCCTTGATAGGTGGGGTTGAGTCAAAGTGGTTTGAAAGAGTGGTGAAGGGAGGTTTTAGCCAGCGCAGAAAGATGCTTGAGAACGCCCTGTCGTCACAATTTGACAAGGTGCTTGTTCGTCAAGCGACGGAGGCAACAGTGGGCGGTAAACGCCGAGCTGAGGAGCTCGATATTGCTGACTGGGCTCTTCTGGCGGCGGCTCTAAGAGATGTGGGGGCGGAGTAATTCGCATATATCGTGGCGAGTGTAATATCTTGCTTGTCAGTGGCTTTTCGACTAAATAGCCACAACTTGTGGTGCTTAGATATGTTTTCGTAAGTCCTGACCAGCGTTGTATTGGAGTCTATTGTGAAAGTTACCTCGTGCGGAATTACCGACGTCGGTATGAAGCGGGCCAACAATGAGGATAATTACCTCATTAATCCAGAGCTCAATCTGTATGT
>CAWVYO010000052.1:0-16380 GCA_963934385.1 uncultured bacterium | reverse complement strand
GGTGGCACCGCTATGCCATCTGGAGCATCGGCTACCCACCCGGTTGCAATAAAGGGAGACGCCCTGCGCCAGACCCTGCTAGATCCGTTTGAAGATCAACTTCAGGGAATAGGTCGCTACCTATTAATTATAGAGCACCAGATGTGGGGTTTCGCAATGGGCGCCTTACCGGAGCAGAGGGATGCTGCCCGATTCATGGCTGACATTCGCTCTTTCACCTCTTCTCACACCGTGAGCCATGCTTTCTCAACACCGACAAGCCCGTCCAGTAACTTCTCAGCTGACTTCCTGGGAATGTCACCGTTCCCACCCAACAACTCGGGCGTTACCGACAGGGTGTCCATTGGGGAAATGATTACTGCCTCTCGCCAGTTTGGCCAAGGCGTAAGGGTAATTGGCGGTAAAGAAGAAGCTTTAGCTGCCACCTTCTCCGAAAATGCGCCCACTGCTCGATACATACACCTTTCAGACGTACGACCAGGCGACAACGGTGGGATCGAATTCTTTGATGACACTGTAAGCCTCGCCTCTATCAGAGAGACAGGTCTCACGGCGACGGTTGTTGTAATCTCAGAAGAAACAGAAGCAAGGGTACTGAGCAGGCAAGCTCACGCCATCGCCACCGCCGGCGCGACATACATTATAACATCGTCCTGGCTTGTCGATGAAGGAGTCAGAGGTAGGTTCCTTTACAACTTCTACGAAGCCATGAACCGAGACCGTCCAGCATATGTCGCCCTAGGTGAGGCCAGAACGACTGCAGCTGCAGAAGGCAATAATAACGGATACTTCGACCCATCTTGGTGGGCCCAATACGTTCTTTATGGGCGGATCTGATTTAAGAAGCATGAAAGGTCTCTTAAGCGCTGTTTTTGGCGCAGTTATTATGGCCGCAGCCTCGATCCCCCAAACTGCTACGGCAACACCTGCACCACTGCTTGGACCAAGCGGTCCCATTTGGTTTGGACCTGTCACCCCTGGTAGTCCACAAATAGTTCAGCAAAACCGCGGCTTCATCACCATCTCACCAGTATCTAGAGAGCTGGAGATAGAGGTCACAGATCTATCCATTGAAGGTGCCGGTGCCCCACTAGAAGTGGTGAGAAGATGGGGCCAGGATGGCTGGTCTTGGAACCTCTTCGACGACATCCGAGAAGACCCTACCGGCGTCACCCTAACCAGAGCAGGACGAGAACTCTACATCGCAGCACCAGAGCTTACACCCTCTCCGATACCTATCGGAACAACACTTAGTGATGACGACATTGTCATCTCAAGGATGAGTTTTGGGTGGGAGGTTACCGGTAATAACTACCGAGAGCGGTACAACTCCGATGGTAAAGCCATCGACAAGACAGATTCATACGGGAACACATCAACGTTTCGGAGGTCTGGCGGACAGCTGGTAGAGATCACTACTTCTGATAGCCGCAGCCTTTCAATCGTCTGGCGCCTGGGCGGTACTATCCGCTCGATTACAGCCAACGATGGTCGCCAAGTGACCTACGAGTATCGCGACTCGAAACTAACTGCAGCCGAGACCCCAAATTCTGGTAGAACCAGGTACATTTGGGACGAACAGAGTCGACCTACAAGGGTCCTCTGGCCTGACGGATCTAGAGTAAAAATAATCTGGCAACCCACCAATGCCTCTACTGAACCAAACTCAGACAGAGTAGATATGTTCATAGGGCCAGGCTCATCGAGGATCGATCTGTCGTGGCGTAACGCGGGCTTTGTATCTAGGGACGCGACTGGTGGGGCAACAGAGGTAGCGGACACAAGTCAAGGCTACACAGTAAGAGACCCGGCATCGAGGGTGGTAGCGGTGACCACTGACACGGGATCAATTGACGGAGTAGTTACTGGCTGGCGAGATCCAAGAGGTCTAGACACGCGACTCAATTACGACACGACTGGTCAGCTGGCATCACTGGACTTACCAGGTGGCGGCTCATGGGCGTTCGACTGGCGTAACGAGCAACTAATCGCCAGCACAAATCCAAACGGTTCTCGCTGGGTTTACAGGAGAGACTCCGCGGGTAGTACAATCTCAATACGCGATCCAGATGGTCGTGAAACTAGGTACGACAGGGGAGCCAACGGAGAGATCACGTCTATTGAGCGAGGTGGCTCACCATTGCATCTCGGAAGGGATCGTACTGGGCGCATTACATCTATAGCCAGGGCAACGGGCGGTGAGACTCGAATAACTCGCAACAGCCGTGGAGAGATCACCTCCTTCACTGACCCCACTGGCGAGGCTATACAATTCGGACGTGACGGGCTCGGCTTCATCGTCTCTGTTAGGGAACGCGACGATACAACCTGGAGAATAGGGCGCAACAGGGGTGGCGCGACAACCTCATTTTCTTGCGGTCCAAACGAGACCTGGCAGATAGGGCGTAGCTCATCTGGATTACCAGAATCCATTTCCCTAAACAACGATACAATAGCAAATTGGGGATGGGGACCAACTCATCTCCCTCAGTGGTTTACTTTCGAAGGTTACAACCCCACCTCATTCGAGTGGTCTAGTGGAGCCTCACTAACAAAAGTCGAGCGTCCAGACGGCTCACAGGTATCAATAGAGCGCGACCCTCTTGGTGAGATCTCAGATGTAAGCTACATGGGTTCCCGCGTGGAAATATCAAGAGATCTCTACAGCAGACCCCTTACTGTGGGACCTCTAGAATATAGATGGTCAAATGGTGGCTGGGAGAGTGCACAGGGTCCAAGTATAGAGCTCCACACTGATCGGTCCGGGGCTGGTGCAGTTAGAGCCTTTTCCATAGGTGATGAGCCTAGAGTCTCAATAACCAGAGACGCTGCTGGGCGAGCAGTGGCGATTGGAACAGGATCAGGAGCGTACTCTATTGATAGAGATGCCAGTGGAATAGCCACAGGTTTCACATCACCGCAAAACAGAGGGAGCCACGCTACTCTGGATAACCGTGGACTCCCAACCATAGTGAGAATAGAAGGCGCTGGGCTAGAAATATCGCAGAGAGCCCTTAGAGATGCGACAAGCCAGATAATACGGTGGACCTCTGAATCTGGATCAGCACTTTCCGTAAACCGTGATGCTGGGTCAAACATCACCACAATTAGATATCCTGACGGCGCACTTACTCGTACTGAAGAACGACCATTTAGTAGCTGGCGGCAATTCGAAGGACAATCTGGCGAAAACATGCAGTCAAGAGAGATCTCTCGTGGGCTAAACGGACTCACCGATTCAGTCGTAGTGGATGGTGTCAGCACACAACACCGCCGAGACCCTAATGGAACTCTAGTAGCGTTAGAATCCGAAACGACGTGGTCGTGGTTGCCTGGGTTCACCGAAGAATCAAGCGGAGCATTCGGGGTTACCCTAGACAGCGAACTCAGACCACTTGAAGCCACAGCCACCTCCGCGACTCAGACCTGGGGTAGTGACTCTGGCACCCTTTTATTCCAGCACACAGGCAACCGCCTAGCAAGCGTGGAGACTGGCGCGGACAATTATCACATAGAGCACGACGGGCTTGGGCGCCCAACCCGCCTGCTGGGAGAGCGAGGGGGTCAGTTTATTATTGATTGGGATTATCTTGGTCGGGTGGATTCAATTACGACGGAGCGAGACCAAACCATACTCTTGTACAACACAACCGGTCTTAGAGCCACGCGATCTAGCGATACAGCTACAGAGTTTATTCACGATTTAGGGCTGGGCTGGATCGCTATCGGCGAAACGACCCTCTCCATACCAACAGATGAAAACGGGAGCCCTGTCTTCTTCACAGACGACGAACAGAGAGCCGTTATTGAGTGGAGCCCACTAGGGTTCCCAACCTCTCCGACGCCACTAGCCCTAAGGACAGGGGGCGCCTGGGCTCTTCACAACGGAGGATTAATTCTAGACGGCTCTGGGGCTATAGATTCAGTCTCTGGTACCCGCACAGTTATCCCATGGCATCCAAATTGGTCCAACCAGAGAGACACCACGGTAAGTTGGCCCGCAATAGATGGCACAGCTCAACCATGGTGGGCACCTGACCCTTGGCTACCAGAGTCTGCTTTCGCAAATCCACTAAAAATAATAGTCGCATTGCGCATCATAAACCCTGTGCTTGAGGGTGAATGGCTTCCTCCTGAGTCTAATCCACCGCCACTCGGCTGGCTGCCAGAAAGCTCCGCGACACCTCCCCCACCACTCGCTCCAGCACCCGACTCCCTACCAATTTCACTCAATGATATCGAGAAGATCTCACTTTACGCCGCACTCTCACCCACCCATTCGATCGACACATACGGATTATTCAACTCTATTTTGAGTATAAATTTCAATCACCTAACCCCTCATAAGTGGAGCCAAAACAGCCTACTGGGGCTATGGAACCCAAATTTTGGGTCATATAACCATCATCGATAACACCAAACATGGTTGCCATGTTGCCTCCGACTATTTAAAAGAGCCGCGGATGTGGTGAGTGTAGCTCAGTTGGCAGAGCACCGGATTGTGATTCCGGGGGTCGAGGGTTCAATCCCCTTCACTCACCCCATTTTTTTTACATTCAAATATTTCCCTTTACGGGCCTATAGCTCAACTGGCAGAGCATCGGACTCTTAATCCGCAGGTTCCAGGTTCGATTCCTGGTGGGCCCACCACTATACTTTCCACCTTTTCTATTACGGATAGCCCCAAAACGGGTAAGTAGTCTAAAATAGATAATTCTTTTGCGAGAGTGGCGGAATTGGTAGACGCGCTGGATTTAGGATCCAGTGGGTAATCCCCGTGGGGGTTCGATTCCCCCCTCTCGCACCCTTTTTTTTTGAGCAAAAACACAACAAGAGAGAGATTTATGTCATTCGAAGTTGAAAAAACCAGCAGCATTGAGCGGAAACTTAACTTCAACATCCCAGCGGCGGATGTGACCACACAAATTGACTCGGCTTACCGAAGTCTGCGACAACAAGCTCAATTGCCTGGGTTCCGACAAGGCAAAGCTCCACGCAAGATCTTGGAGCGTCGCTTTGGCACGAAGATCCGCCAAGAGGTCGCATCTACTCTTATTCAGAGCGCTTTTAGCGATGCAATCGCTGATTTTGAGATCTACAGCCAACCAACGGTAGAGCCAGGCGAGGTCGTAAACGGCCAAGATTTCTCGTTCACAATAACTCTCGAGGTCAAGCCAGAGCTTACAATCGAGAACTACAAAGGGATCGACGCTGAGTATATCAAGACTGAGATCGCCGACGAGCAGATCGAACGCACTCTAGAACAACAGCTTCAAGGGCAAGCCGCTCTTGTTGAGATCGATGACCGCGCGGTTGATGCGAGCGATATGGTGATGATCGAACTTACTGTAAAGCAAGGCAATAAGGTTATCCACTCACAGCCTGGCACCATGATCAACATGGCATCTGAGCCTTACTACAAGGGAATAGAAACGGTCCTAATGGGGGCTGAAAAAGACGCCACTGTTAAGGGCGAAGTCATCTTTGCCGACGACGCACAGATAGAGGATGTTGCTGGTCAGACCACAAAGATTACCGCAAAAATACTATCTATCCGCACAATGCAGGTCCCTTCACTCACCGATGAACTCGCCGAGACTTTAGGCTTTGAAGGCGGCGCTGCTGGCGCTCGCGAATCAGTCCGAGCAAAACTCGAACAACAGTTCAAAGATCACGAGATGAATCAAGCCCGAGCAAACCTGCTAGAGACGCTTATTGCTTCCAACGAGTTTGAGGCTCCAAAGGGGCTCGTCGACCAACAGCTAAAGGCTCTACTTCAAGAGCTAGGCTATCAAGCCATGATGCGCGGCGAAGACCCTCGTCAAGCCTCATACAGCGAAGAGCAAATGGCGGATCTCAGAACTCGTGCGACATTCGCCGCTAAGAGTTCTCTGATTATCGACGCTATCGCAACATCCGAGAATGTGGAAGTCAACGACGAGGACGTTGAGGCAAAATTTGCCGAACTCGCCGAGATGAGAAGTGAGCCTGTAGAGGCTATTCGTAGCCACTTCGAAAAAGACGAAGCCCTCGACGACCTTAAGGCTAGACTTAAGGAAGAGAAAACTCTTGGAATCATCATGGAGGCGGCTAACCTCACTGAGAAGTCCGCAGATGCACCCAAGAAAAAGGCAGCCCCTAAAAAGGCAGCAGCCAAAAAGGCAGCTCCTAAAAAGGCAGCAGCCAAAAAGGCAGCCCCTAAAAAAGCAGCAGCCAAAAAGGCAGCCCCTAAAAAGGCAGCAGCCAAGAAGGCAGCCCCAAAGAAAACAACTGCTAAAAAGGCAGCCCCAAAGAAAACAACTGCTAAAAAGGCACCTGCGACTGACGCATAGCACCGCCCTTCAAGCAATAGAGAGCCTTAGATTTCACCCGATAATCTAAGGCTCTTTTTCTATTTGTGGGTGACTTGTTTTCTACCTCAAGTTACGGCTATGTACGCCGTTTTACAAGTTCCACCTACACTAGGCAGTCCAAATGTCAGAAATCTACTCTCCCCCCTCTTTTTCAAACTCACTAATCCCAACGGTAGTGGAGTCTTCGCACCGTGGTGAACGAGCGTGGGATATCTACTCTCGGTTGCTACGAGATCGTATCATCTTCGTGGGTAGCCAGATTGAGGACCAACTGGCAAACGTTATCGTGGCGCAGCTACTGTTCTTGGAATCAGAGGATCCAGAGCGTGACATCTACCTCTACATTAACAGCCCAGGTGGTGTAATTACCGCTGGTATGGCGATTTACGATACCATGCAGTTCATCAAGCCTGATGTAGCGACTATCTGCTTGGGGCAGTGTGCTTCGATGGCGGCAGTGTTGCTCGCTGCAGGAACAAAAGGAAAACGTCGTTGCCTTCCTCACTCAAGAGTGTTGCTCCATCAACCGCTCGGTGGTTTCCGTGGGCAAGCTTCCGACATCCAGATTCACGCTAACGAAATCTTGAGAGTGAAGAAAGAACTCAACAATATACTGGCTGACCACTGTGGTCAGACTTTTGATAAGGTGGCTGAGGACACAGACCGAGACTTCATTATGACAGCAAAGGAAGCTCTAGAGTACGGTGTTGTCGATGAGATTTTAACCAGCCCTAAGAACGTAAAATAGAACGAGCCTTAGACGCTAATTGTCATAGTTTGATTCAACCCACGACAATGAGCTAAAGAGCGGCGGACCAAGTCCGATTTAGCATCATATTTGATTTTTAAATCGCATCAAAATGCGTAAGTTTCGGAGAGAATGTGACAGAAAAAAACAGTTCAGAAGGGCGTGACCTCTCTTGTTCTTTTTGTGGAAAGTCTCAAAAAGAGGTGAGAAAACTCATCGCTGGACCTTCCGTCTATGTCTGTGATGAATGTGTAGAGCTTTGCCATGAGATTATCATGGAGGAATTTGAGCGGGAAGACTACTACGCATCGCGGGCTCTCGTGCCCAAACCTAAAGAGATCAAGGCACACCTGGACGAATATATTATCGGACAAGAGGGTGCAAAACGAGTTCTCGCTGTGGCTGTTCACAACCACTACAAGAGAATTGACACCCGTGCCGCTCACGACGATGTGGAGCTCAAAAAATCCAACATTATGTTGGTAGGCCCAACAGGAACAGGAAAGACTCTCTTAGCCCAGACCTTGGCAAAGCACCTCAATGTCCCATTTACAATCGTCGACGCTACCTCACTAACGGAGGCTGGCTATGTCGGTGAAGATGTCGAAAATATCGTCCTGTCATTATTTCAGGCAGCAGACTACAACATTGAACAGGCCAAGAAAGGGATCATCTATATAGATGAGATCGACAAAATATCCCGAAAATCAGAGAACCCGTCGATTACACGAGATGTCTCTGGTGAAGGCGTTCAGCAGGCCCTTCTAAAATTAATAGAGGGCACTGTGGCGAATGTGCCGCCCAAAGGTGGACGTAAACATCCGCAGCAGGAATTCCTCCAGATAGACACAAAGAACATTCTCTTTATCTGCGGCGGGGCATTTGTAGGACTGGACCGAATTATTGAACAGAGACTCAACAAGAGTTCAATAGGGTTTGGATCTGAGTCACAAGAGCATACTGAACTCAACACGAGTCAACTGCTTGCGGCTGTTGAGACTGAGGATCTTCTCCGGTTTGGAATGATCCCTGAATTGGTAGGACGTGTACCAATGATCGCTCCGCTTGAGGAGCTGGACCAAGAGGCGCTAATCGCCATCCTTACCCAGCCCAAAAATGCCTTGGTAAAGCAATACCAAAAACTTTTTGAGATGGAAGGGGTAATCCTAAAATTTACTGAAGAGGCCCTAAAGACTATCGCTGATGAGGCGATAACAAGAAAGACGGGTGCTCGCGGTTTGCGGGCAATCTTAGAGGACATCATGCTTGACGTGATGTACGACCTACCAAGCAAGAGTAACGTAAAAGAGTGCATAATCTCAGAAGAAGTAGTCACTCTACGACAAGCACCATTGTTAGTGTACGAAGCCAAAGCAGGGTAGCGAACCTCGAATTTTCCTGCCATTCTACGAAAAAAATAGACGTTGCGATTTAACAGCGGAGCCACATATGTTCTTCAAAGAGAAGAAAAATCAACAAGAGCAGGAACAATCAAACCCACTTCCGTTGATGCCTCTGCGAGATTTGGTTGTCTTTCCATACATGGTTGTACCACTGATTGTCGGAAGACCTAGTTCAATTCAGGCACTTGAAGAGGCTATTAATACTAGCAAGCTGATCGTATTGGCCACTCAAAAAGAGGCCGGACTCGAAGCCCCTACTGACGCGGACATACACAGTTTCGGTACAGAGGCTACGATCATCCAAAAGCTCTCTTTACCAGATGGAACCGTAAAGGTCCTGGTTGAGGGAAAGCGACGGGTTCGAATAGACAAATTCATCCAGAGCGATCCTTGCTTTATTGTAGATGTGACTCGTTTTGATGGAGACATGGAGCAGTCAGAGGAGTCAGACACTTTGGTTAGGGCTGTAAAAGACAGCTTCGAGGTTTATGTAAAACTAAACCGCAGCATTCCACCAGAGGTTCTACTATCCATATCTACAATAAAGACCCCAGGACGATTAGCGGACACTTTAGTAGCGCAATTGAACATTCAGATATCTGAGCGACAGGCCTTGCTTGAGTTAGCAGAGCCCATTGCCCGACTTCAACGTCTTCAAAAGTTTATCCAAAGTGAAATAGAGATTTTACAGGTTGAGAAAAAGATAAAGAAGAGAGTAAAAAAGCAAGTTGAGAAGAGCCAAAAGGAGTACTACCTCAACGAGCAGATGGAAGCTATTCAGCGGGAACTCGGCGAAAAAGACGAGTTTAAAAGTGAAATGGCCGAGCTACTCGACAGAGTTAAAGGAGCTCCACTTTCGGATGAAGCTCGTGTGCGCCTAAGTAAAGAGCTTCGCAAACTAAAGATGATGAGTCCCATGTCCGCTGAGGCCTCGGTGGTACGTAATTACGTGGACACCGTGCTGTCTTTACCTTGGGAAAAATACAGCGCAGAGCGAGTAGACATAGCTAATTCAGCCAGAATTTTGGACCAAGACCACTTCGGACTAACGAAGGTAAAAGAGCGTGTCTTAGAATACATCGCGGTTTCATCGTTGGTCGAACGCCTTCAAGGACCAATCCTCTGCCTAGTTGGCCCCCCTGGTGTTGGTAAAACCTCCTTGGCAAAATCAATAGCTCGAGCGACAAACCGCGACTTCGTCCGGCTCTCGCTGGGTGGTGTAAGGGATGAGGCTGAAATTAGAGGGCACAGGCGAACATACATCGGAGCCCTACCTGGAAAACTGATTATGGCTATGAAAAAGGCCGGAACCAGCAATCCTGTCTTCTTATTGGATGAAGTAGACAAGATGTCGTCAGACATGCGAGGAGACCCTGCGTCGGCTCTCCTTGAGGTTTTAGATCCAGAACAGAATGACACATTCAACGACCACTACTTGGATATGGACTACGACCTCTCCAAAGTGCTCTTTGTCTGTACTGCTAACAGCTTAAATGGAATCCCTATACCGCTACAGGATCGGCTGGAGATCATTAGACTTCCCGGATACACCGAAAATGAAAAGCTATCCATAGCTAAGAAGTACCTTATTCCAAAACAGATTGAGGCTCACGGAATCACAGGGGACAACATCTCAATCTCAAAAGAAGCCGCTACCAAGGTGGTTCGCCGTTACACAAAAGAAGCTGGCGTGAGAAACCTCAATAGAGAGCTAGCCTCTATTTGCCGAAAGGTGGCAAAGCAGGTTGTCGAGGAAGGTAAAGAAGTAAGCGTAAAAGTAACCTCTTCCCACGTAGAGAAACTACTAGGTGTGCCAAAATTCAGGTACGGCAAGATTGGGCAGTCAGACGAAACAGGTTTCGTAAACGGTCTCGCCTGGACTAGTGCCGGTGGAGTAATGGTCCCTATTGAGGCTGCAGCCGTGTTTGGCAGTGGAAAGACAACTCTTACGGGTCAACTAGGAGATGTATTTCAGGAGTCCAGCCAGGCGGCTATCACGTACATTAGAAGTCGCGCGGCTAACCTCGGGCTAGAACCAGACTTTTACCAAAAGTTAGACATACACGTACACGTACCTGAACTTTGGGGGGTTGATGGACCTTCGGCTGGTATTACAATAGCAACAGCTGTCGTGTCAGCGGTCACAGGTATCGCAGTAAAAAAAGATATCGCCATGACAGGTGAGATTACGCTTCGTGGCAGAGTCCGACCAATAGGTGGACTAAAGGAAAAACTACTAGCGGCAAGAAGGGCCGGAATTACTGTTGTCATGATTCCAAAAGACAACGAACAGGACCTAATTGATGTCCCTCAAACCCTTCTAGAAGAACTCACAGTCCTTCCAGTCGAGCATATGGATGACGTACTTAAGTTAGCTTTGGCCATTTCAGATCCCTCTGAGCTATTTCCAGCTTCGGCATCAACTCAACAGGTCTCTGTATAAACCGATCATAAACACTTTGACAGTGTGTTTGGGTTCGATTAAATGCCGAGGGCTTAGTACAGAGATGTATTGGTCAATCCGCATGGGCGGGTAGCTCAGTTGGGAGAGCATCGCGTTTACACCGCGAGGGTCACAGGTTCAAGCCCTGTTCCGCCCACCATTTACTTTAGTGACAGTTGTAAATGGATCTTGGATACATAACGGTTTTGGAGCCGTAGTTAAGTTGGTTATAACGCCGGCCTGTCACGCCGGAGACCGCGGGTTCGAGTCCCGTCGGCTCCGCCATTACGAAACACCCGTGAACTTTATAAGTTCGCGGGTGTTTCTATTTTTGACTTATCTGGCTATAGACTGAAAAGTGGTTCCAAATAACAATAGAGGCAATGATGAGACTTGCGATACTTCTTGCGGTGATCGGTGGCGAGGTAGCCATAGCGGAGATCCCTAAGCAGCGAAGCCCAGACCACGTGAGAGGTAGAGAGCTCTGGGAGCAGTCATGCTGGCAGTGCCATGGCGCTACAGCCGAGGGTGACGGGCCGAGCGCGGAAGCGCTAGCTGTTGATGTGCCCAGCCTTAGAGGCACGGTCACAATCGAAGGAAGGGACCGTCTTATTAATACAATTATATATGGGCAAGGTCTTATGCCAGCATATGGAGAGACCTTTGACCGGCCCGAAGCAAGGCGAATATTAGCGTTCTTACAACGTCTAGAAACGATGACCCTTGAGCAGATGGACGAAGAGTTGAGAGAGGATGCGGAAGAAGACGAGGAAGAGAGCGAGGAAGAAGAGGTAGAGGGTAACGCTCCAGAAGTCGAAGCTACTGAGCCCACGGCTCCGCCATCCGAAGAGGCGGCTGACGAATGAGCGCTTCTGAGCCCATAGCATCGATCATACTGGGGGTTGTTCAGGGGCTGACCGAGTTTCTCCCCGTATCTTCGAGCGGGCACTTGGTACTATTTCAAGAAGTACTCACCCCGCCAGGCGACCCGTTGCTGTTTGACCTAGCGGTCCACCTTGGCACCCTACTCCCCGTATTAATAGTCTTTAGAGCTGACCTGCTAGAGATGATCTGCGCCCCTTTCTCAGGGGACGAACCGATAATGCAGCGCACAGGTACCAAGTTGATGAAACTCCTTGTGTTAGGTTCAATACCTACCGCAGTCATAGGTCTCACCTTTCAAGATCAATTCAAGGCATTATTCGACAGCAGCGGTCCTTTGGTTTTCACATTCGCGATCACCGGAGCTCTACTATTCTCGACGAAATTCGCCCGTGAAGGACTGAAATCCGCACAAAATATGTCAGTGGCGGCAGCTTTAGCTATCGGCACTATTCAGGGTCTCGCGATAACCCCTGGTATATCCAGATCTGGCAGCACAATAGTTGCGGCCCTATTCTTGGGTTTAAACAGACAATTTGCCGCCAAATTCTCGTTCTTACTCTCGATCCCCGCAATAGCTGGGGCAATCATCTTAGAGGTAAAAGATGCCGACTGGAGCGTCGTAAACGTCCCAGTGATGGCACTTGGCGCCGCTACAGCCGCCATCACTGGATACATCGCTCTCAAGGTGCTGCTAAAGCTGGTAAACAGCGGGGATTTCTCAAAGTTTGCTTGGTACTGTTGGTTCATGGCACTCGTAGCCCTAGCAACAACCATGCAATAGCCTTGACCTCACCCTTGAACTCGGCTAAACGAAACCTGTCCAAAGGGGTATAGCTCAGTTGGTAGAGCAGCTGATTCCAAATCAGCAGGTCGGGGGTTCGAGCCCCTCTGCCCCTGCCCTTATAGACAAAGAGCCCGTATCAGATCAACATCTGATACGGGCTCTTTCAATTTATACGACTCTCATAAGGGGTAGATCTAGTAATAGTACCCAGTATCCGTGAAGTAACCCGAGTCATCGTCCCCGTAGTAGTAGCCAGTGTCATAGTAGTAGTCAGTATCGTAATGACTGCACCCGGCATCATCCCAGCCCGCACTATAGTTAGACCTACAGGTTGACGAAGAGGCAAAACTCGCGTCGAACGAGCTGCCCACAAAACAGTCGTCCCAACCAATATCGTAACATTCCGCCGCAGTTTGCCCTGGAGCTTCGACCACACAGCCCACACCTATGGCTGCAGCAGCCAACCCAATAGCGAATATCGTAGATTTTAACTTCATTTAAATTACCCTCGGTATATTTATCAATGGCTACAACCTATTCGTTTGCCACTCAATCACAACAAACATATTTAGCACCATAAGATGACCAGAGATAATTTCTTCAACCAAAATTCAGACCTCATTGAGACCTTTCGTTTCGATGACGATATCGCTGAGGTGTTCTCGGATATGATCCAGCGTTCGGTACCTGGATACGGCACGATGCTCTCTATGATAGCTATAGCCGCCGACAAATACATACAGCCGAACACAACAGCATATGACCTCGGTTGCTCATTAGGGGCTAGCACAATCGCCATCGCAAAAGGAAGGCAACACAATGACTTCCAGATCAGAGCTATCGACAATTCCGAGGCAATGATCGAGAGAGCCAAAGGTAATTTATCGAACCTTACAACCCCACTCGAGCTCACATGTGAAGATGTTCGAAATGTGAGAATAGAGAACGCCTCTTTAGTTGTGCTGAACCTCACACTCCAATTCTTGCCTAAAGAAGATCGCCTGTCGCTTCTGTCTACAATCGCAGAAGGATTAATAGAGGGCGGCGTACTCATCCTCTCGGAGAAGGTCCGCTTTAATGACCCAAATAGAGAAGGGTTAATGACCGACCTATACTACGACTTCAAAAGGGCCAACGGTTACAGCGATCTCGAGATCGCTCAGAAGCGCAATGCCCTGGAGAAGGTAATGGTCCTAGACACCTTTGAAGAGCACTTAGAGAGATTGGACACCGCTGGATTCTCATCTGCTGAGAGGTGGTTCCAAGCGATGAATTTCACATCCATTTTGGCTGTGAAATGAAGCCCTTTAATTTCTGTGAACTAGAGTCCAGCTTTAGACAACTAGGGCTTGATAAGTGGGCCGATGTCGTCGACGATCAAGTGAGAAGTGTAATAGAAAATACACCTAACGGAAATCTTAAGGCATGGACCCTCGCGGTTCAAAAATTGCCCAAAGGGGCGGCAAGATCCAACAATCTTAGCGCACCAAGAATCGAAATCGGGGTTAGCGGCGACCTATCAGCTGAGTCCGAGCAGCTTATGCTACAGGGTCTTAGAGAGATGCACCCTTGGAGAAAGGGACCCTTTTCCCTCTTTGGACAGCCTCTAGACCCAGAGTGGCGTTCAGATCTTAAATGGAACAGACTCGAAGGTAATATTGGCGACCTCAAAGGGCGGCTTGTGCTAGATGTCGGCTGTGGAAACGGCTACTACTCCATGCGAATGGTAGGCGCCGGGGCAGAGGCAGTTGTGGCGATAGATCCGAGCCAACTGTTTTTGTGTCAGTTTCACGGAATAGTTCAGATGATGGAGGAACAACCTCCCATTCACTTCCTTCCCGTTGGACTCGAAAAGATCCCGCCCAACTTAGCCGCGTTCGACACGGTCTTCAGTATGGGCATTTTATACCACCGCAAATCTCCGATGGAACACCTTATAGAGCTGCGAGAAGCCCTAAAACCCGGCGGGGAATTAGTCCTAGAAACTATAGTAATAGATGGTGAAGCAGGGCGAGTTCTTGTCCCTGACGGACGTTACGCGAAGATGCGTAACGTGTGGTTTTTACCAAGCGCTCCGGAGCTTGTTAAGTGGCTCGAGCGGTGCCGGTTTGAGAATGTACGCATAATTGATGTGACCCCCACTACAGAACACGAGCAACGCCGCACAGACTGGATGACCTATGAATCTCTAAACGACTTCTTAGATCCTGAGGACGACACAAAGACCATAGAGGGCCACCCGGCACCCATAAGGGCTATAATCATAGCCACTGCCCGCAAGTAGAGCACTCAATACTCTTATCGTTAGTCATCCTGAGTAGTTCGGTAAAAGCTCCTTCCACGTCAAACTTCACAGTCACTGAAAAAGGATGTTTTCTACCACAGACTAACCAAGTGGTTAGTTTAGACCTTTCTTGAAATCCCCTTTTTTGAAATCCGCTGTACACCGTTCGTCATTGGGATATCAGTAGGTAGAATTACTGGAGGTTTATATGAAGAGGGTTGGAGCACATGTCAGCGCTGCGGGTGGTGTTGAAAACGCCCCATTAAACGCCGCTAAGTTGAACGCAAAGTCTTTCGCCTTGTTCACAAAGAGCCAAAGGCAATGGCACGCAAAACCACTCACTGAGTCTTCCATAAACGCATTTAAAGAAAACTTGGTGCTAGGTGGTTTCAGACCTCAAGACGTACTCACACACGACAGCTACCTAATAAATCTAGGTCACCCAGAAGATGAGAAGCGAGAGAAATCCCTGACTGCTTTTATCGACGAAATTGAGAGATGCGCACAGCTGGGCATCCCCTTTCTAAACTTTCATCCAGGTAGCCACCTTAGAAAGATCTCAGAATCAGAGAGCCTCGACCACGTCGCAGACTCTATCAACCGAGCACTTGACACTACGAGTGGTGTCATCGCAGTAATAGAGAACACAGCGGGACAGGGTTCGAACCTTGGGTACACTTTCGAACACTTAGCTCACATCATAGACAAGGTAGAAGATAAGTCTAGGGTTGGGGTATGTCTAGACACCTGCCACACCTTCGTGGCTGGCTATGACCTGCGTACAAGAGAGGCCTACGACGAAACCATGGACGCTTTTGCGCGGATTGTTGGGTTCAAATACCTGCGTGGAATGCACCTAAACGACAGTAAGCCAGCTCTTGGAGCCAAAGTCGATCGCCACCAAAGTATTGGAAAAGGCGAGATCGGATTAGACTGTTTCCGTTTTTTAATGAACGACGACCGTATCGATGAGATCCCTATGGTGCTGGAGACCATTGATTCAGACCTTTGGGCAGCGGAGATCGAACTCCTATACGGCATGATCGAAAACTAGCCTCGCTATCCTACGGCTTCATCGACAAAATACAGTCGAGCCTGGCTTTGCGAACCCCCATGGAATCCAGTTGATTCACTTTGGCGTGACCAAAGGTATTAAACAACCACATGGCTACTTCCTCCAAGTCAGCCTCCAGGTTCCTCAAGTCGCCTCCGCGCATTTGATTAAATAGTGCGTATTGGATCTCTTGAGTTTCTTCATCGTATTCCCAGAACCCGCCTATTGCGCCCTCTACTAATATTGAGCGCAACCCTGAATTATTCACCTCAACAAGGTTCTTTTTACCATTACCCCAAGCTCGACTCTTAAAATGGTGGTGTTCGGAGTCTAACAAGAGACTGTACCCGTCTCGATAGTCTATAAAGGGTTCCCTGAACGGAACGATGACAGCCTTAGGAACCCTTGGTACGCCACCTAAAAGAA
>CAWVYO010000051.1:0-16644 GCA_963934385.1 uncultured bacterium | reverse complement strand
CCACGACTGACACAGGTACAGCCACGACTGACACAGGTACAGCCACGACTGACACAGGTACAGCCACGACTGACACTGGTTCTACTTCAACGGCTAATACGCCCCCGACAGCGCCAGCCATAGAGATTGATCCTAGTGATCCCGTTCAAGGTGAGGATGATCTGGTATGCACAATCATAACTGAGTCATCAGATGCAGATGGCGACGCGATAGACTACGCCTTCTCTTGGGAGAAGGATGGTGTGGCCTGGACTGGATTTACCAGCGACACAGTCTATGTGGGAGATACCATTGGCTTTAGAGCAACCACAGTGGGAGATGAATGGACTTGTATTGTGGTTCCAACTGACGGAATGGACGATGGAGACATCGCAGAGGACACAGTTACAGTCTTGGACGCGGGCACAGGCGTTGGTGGAGACACGGCCCTCTATTTCTACTACTGGGACGGAGAAGCGACTATCACTCGTAATGGCGGGAACTTCACTGAATGGAACGGTACAGAGTCGTTTGTTTACTACAACGTAGCCGATGCTCAGATAGCTTGTGAAGAGGTCTACGATACTACTTCTACAACAACAATGTCTAGTTGTTCTGACTGTGATTTCGCCTTTGATGTAACCATGTCAGATTCAGTCGCAACTGGTGCCGGTTGCACCACCTTTGGTGTGGCAGACCAAGCGGGGGCGTTCGATTCTGTTGGGTGGGGTTTCGCTTCGACAGCTGAACAAAATGGCAACACTTATAACGACGTTCTGATGTACTACTACCCAGGTGACCAAAGTTGGTTTCCTGTCGCTTATGCGACGAAGACCATGAACGGCGGCTCTGCCGACATTGAATATACAATACAAGGTCAGTACTTCTACTACTACACATATTAGAGGGTAGAGTCAGACGTTTTCGGCTGCATAGAGCTGGTATCAAGATGTTTGCGCGTAACTAATATTATTACTTGGCTGGATCTTGATTGTTTTGATCAAGATGAGCCATCTAATTACCGTGTGACGCTAGTTACTAACTGTGATATAGCGCGATAAATTAGTATAACAGGAGTAGTCATGCGTAATTATATTGTTTCGATGGTGGCATTGTCTTTGGTAGCAGTGGGCTGTGGTGACAAAGAAGTCGACACATCTGACACTGGCGTCACGACGACTGAAACAGGCACCAACACGACCGATACAGGTACCAACACGACCGATACAGGTACCAACACGACCGACACTGGGTCGACTACAACCGACACTGGTAGCACTACAACCGATACAGGTACTACAACCTCTACTGGTAATACGGCCCCAGGAGCTCCAGTGATAGAAATCGTCCCTGGTGAGCCAGGTGAGGAAGATGATCTGGTGTGCACAATAATCACCGAGTCATCGGATTCCGAGGGCGACGCAGTAGACTATGCCTTCTCTTGGGAAAACAACGGCACGGCGTGGGCTGGATTCACGAAAGACACAGTATATACGGGCGACACTATTGGGTTCAGAGCAACTGCAGACGGAGATGAATGGACCTGTATCGTTGTTCCAACAGACGGAATGGCTGATGGAGATGTCGCTGAAGTTACAGTTACCATAGGTGGTTCGGACACTGGTATTTCAGACACTGGTAGTTCAGACACCGCTCTCTTCACATATTACTGGGACGGTGCGGCTACTATCACTAGTGACGGGGTAAACTACACTGAGTGGAACGGTACAGAATCATTTGTACTATACAACTTAAATGATTCTCAGATAGCTTGTGAAGAGGCGTATGATGCTACTTCTACTACAACATTGTCTGGTTGTTCAGACTGCGACTTTGCATTTGATGTGACCTATTCAGACTCAATCGTAACTGGCCCTGGCTGCACCACGTTTGGCTTAACAAACCAATCAGGGGCGTTCAACACCAGAGGGTGGGGCTTTGCGTCTACCTATACGTCTTCAGATGGAAGTGCCTACAGTGATGTCCTCATGTATTACTCTCCAAACGACGCTACTTGGTTTGGGGTCTCATTGGCGACTAAGAGCATGAATGGCAACGATGTCGACTTGGCATACCAGATAATTAGCCAATACTACTTCTACTACTACACATATTAGAGGGTAGAGTCAGACGTTTTCGGTTGCATTGAGCTGGCACTGGCAACAAGATGTTTGCGCGTCACTAACAATATTACTCATATTATAACTTGGCTGGATCTTGATTGTTTTGATCAAAGTTGAGTCGTCTTCTCAACGTGTGACGCCAGTTACTAACTGTGATATGGCGCGTTCAGTTAATAAAACAGGAATAGTGATGCGTAATTATATTGTTTCGATGGTGGCATTGTCTTTAGTAGCAGTGGGTTGTGGTGACAAAGTAGTCGACACATCTGACACCGGCGTTACGACGACTGATACAGGTACTACCACGACTGATACAGGTGATACTACTGATACCGGTGCTACGGCAACCGAGACTGGTACCTCGACAACCGATACCGGTGCCACCACAACTGATACCGGTGCTACTGCAACCGCTAACACGACCCCGACAGCGCCCGTTATAGAGATTGTCCCCGGTGAGCCCACTGAAGAAGATGATCTTGTTTGTACAATCACCACCGAGTCATCGGATAACGAGGGCGACGCAGTAGACTATACCTTCTCTTGGGAAAACAACGGCACGGCGTGGGCTGGATTCACCAAAGACACAGTCTATGTGGGAGACACCATTGGATTTAGAGCAACTACACCGGGAGATGAGTGGACCTGTATGGTTGTTCCAGCCGACGGAATTGGAGATGGAGATGCCGCTGAAGTCACAGTTACAGTTACAGTAGACGTGGGTGACACTGGATCAACAGACACAGCCCTCTTCACATACTTCTGGGAGGGCTCGGCGACTATCACCAGTGATGGTGTCAACTACACTGACTGGAACGGTACAGAGTCTTTTGTTTACTACAACGTAAGCGATGGTCAGGTAGCTTGTGAAGAGGTCTACGATACCACCTCTACTACCTCAATGTCAGGTTGCGCTGACTGTGATTTCGCTTTTGATGTGACCTTTTCAAATTCAGTTGTAACTGGTCCTGGTTGCACCGCCTTTAATTTGGTAGACCAACCGGGACCGTACAGCTCTATTGGGTGGGGCTTTGCATCGACTTCTGGTAATTACAGTGATGTTCTTATGTATTACTATCCAGGTGACCAAAGTTGGTTTGCCGCCGCTTATGCGACGACGACTATGAACGGTTCCGATGTCGACCTTGAATATTTAGTAAATGGTCAGTACTTCTACTACTACACATATTAGAGGGTAGATCAGGACGTTTTCGGTTGCAGAGAACTGGTAACGAGATATTTGCGCGTCATTACCTACAAAGCCCATAAATTTAGGGCAATGGAGTCAACAATGGCATTAGAGCGCACCTTCTCAATGATAAAGCCCGACGCAGTAGAGCGTAACCTTATCGGAAAAATCGTAGCACACTTCGAGGCAGCAGATCTTAAGATCGCGGCGATGCGCAAGCACCATATGTCACTACAAGAGGCTCAAGGTTTCTATGCCGTGCACGCCGAGCGTCCATTCTTCGGTGAACTCACTGAATATATGTCTTCTGGACCAAGTGTACTCATCGTTCTCGAAGGCGAGAACGCCATCTTGAAGAATCGCGAACTAATGGGTGCGACCAATCCTAGCGACGCCGCTGAGGGTACAATCCGCGCGATGTACGCCAAGTCAATCGGCGAGAACTCAGTGCACGGCTCAGACGCTCCAGAAACCGCTGCCGAAGAGATGAATTACTTCTTCAGAAGTACAGAGCTCTCCTAAATATAGGGTTGAAATCGTAGCTGCGTTGTAAATCCATGTCCAAGTGGGTTAGACTTGATCGAAATCTTCACTGGAGGCGCCAATGGGCACCGGAAATGATGGCTATCACTTTTCTTTTTCCTTGGGAAAGAGCATGTTCACCGAGTTGCTGTCTGCGGCTCTGCCTGTATCTGTAAAGAAGGGCGAATTCGAACTTCGTGAAACTACAAGGCAGGTTTGGCAACAGCTCCAGTTGCGTGAGAAGGTCTCAGGGCTCATCGAGCAACGAGATAGCTCTGGTGCAATAGTGCGAGCTAAAGATAAGGCTGTATCCATCTGGGATGGTCGCCGTGACCAGATTTACACCATGTTTAATGAGATGGTAAAGGTCGAGGGTGACTGGGAGGTTGAACTCGACAACGACGGTAGTGGATTCCACTATGGTGATCAGACGATTGGAGCAGAGGCTACCTTTAAGCTTAGCGCCAAAGGCACCGCACGCCTCTTTAAGGAGAATGTGGAATTGCCGTTCGACCTCTCAAAGCGTCTGGGTGCCGAAGTCCACTTGAGAGATATTAAATACGACAAGGATTCAGGTCGAATTGTTGGTTACCTTAGAGGGCTCTCGCTCAAGCTTGGAGATCATCCAATTTGGCGCATTGTCGAAGATGCGACAGGTAAGCTAATCGATACACAGGCCGAGCGATTTAACCCAGTACCCATTCTCAAGTCCGATCAGATCGAAGCTCTCTTGCAGCCGGCAATGGGAGCATTGAAGGTGGATATGGGCATTGAGGATATTGTCTTGGACGTAAACGACGATCAGATGTCTCTAAAGGTCAAGTTTGGATTCTCTCAACGTCAGATTGCTGTCTAGCTAGTTACCGACAAAAAAGAGAAAGAGGTCATCCAAGTTTATCTTGAATGACCTCTTTCTATTTTTGGTGTTTCTAATTTACCTACGAACCCGGTTTCTAGAGAATCGCGATATCATCTGACTGAGTTCGCGCTCCATTGAATTTAGGCGCATAGCCTCTAGTAATCCGATTTTACCGTTCCTAAGTGCTCGCTGACGGTAAACCCTAATAGCTGCTTGCTGTGAGCGGATAACCCGAAGCTCTGGCTGTGTGAGTGTACCTCGAGAGGTGTTTACTTGAACGGAGTGTGCCGCCGGTCGCACACTTGCCTCAGCAGCTGGTGATACGATTGAGATGGCCATGCCTACGAGTATAGTTGTAATGAGTTTCATGTTTTGCTCCTTGAGTGTGGAGTGCTTGATTGCACATAAACCCCAACGTGTTGAGTTTGAAATTGATTCAACTAAATTACATCCAATGACAAATACCCCTCAATTGTTAAGGATTGTTAATCACACTACAGGTGTTGAGTACCCCATTCAATAGAGTGACTTACTGATAAAGCCCAAGTTGTTGGGGGCTAACTTAACGGTAAATATCACTACCGAGATATCTCAAATGATAAGTGCCCTGGTGTTTGAGAGTACGGGAATACCCACTCTAGATTAGAGAGGAATAGGTTTAGTTTCCAGTCTCTGAAAAGTGTTGGTAGTCTTTTAGGGAGGTCCAGTGTCCACCCCAGCCCCAGCCTGCGTTGGTAAAGGAGGTCACGATAGGATCGCCGTCCATTATAAGGCCTTGTGCGGGAGTCTCTCTGTTTAAGAAGTCTTCGCCCTCTGGCGGTAGAACGGTGCTGCCCGACACGTACGGATTTTGAATAGGGTTAATGTCGATAGCGTTTCCATAGCTATGTTGTGACCACCCAGAGCCTCCTGTCACCGATCTACAGTTGAACGCAGACGTGTTGTTGGCCGCCATTGATGCCGTGTCGTTACCGCCAAAGGAGCTAACGGGCTCCATCCTCTCGAATGGAAAATTAGACTCGAATGCGACGGAGAACACACTCTCGAACACGTCAGTTGTCGAGGCGGCTACAATTAATAATCCCTCATGGATCTCTCCGTCAAAGCCCCAATGACTTACACGCAGGAGCCGTAGGTCATCCAACGAGACAGGACAGCCTTCGTGCCACGAAACTCCAGACATCACTTGTCGAAGCGAATCCGGGACCTCTTCAGTGGTAAAAGAGAAAGCTTCACCCGTGGTTTCTTCGGTCACGGTGTCGTTAGAATCCTCAACCGATGTCTCAGAGTTCTCACTGTCAGTTCCAGCGCACGCGAAGGATATTAAAAAAACATGAATAAACATAGTGTTTCAATAGTATCGTGTTTTACCGATATTCACCTTACATCAAATATCTATTGGAGCCCTATGACTATGTTTCGCCAATTTGTTCTACCGCTGGTCATTGTACCTCTCTGTGGCTGCTCTCTGTTAGCGAGCATTCTTGAGAACACCGTAGAGGCGCCAACAGTTGTTTGCCAAGATATTCAATTACGTTCGGTAAACTTATCGGGATTAGATTTGGTGTTTTCTATCAATGCCTATAATCCTAACGCTATCGGTCTGGACATTGGTCAAGTAGAGTATTCTGTCGCGTTTGACGGTAACCTAGTTGGGCGTGGTCAATCAGACTCAACCATCCCGCTCCGTGCTCGGGAAAATTCCCAGTTCGAACTTGATTTTTCGGTTGATTATTCAGACCTTCTAGGGCTCGGGATAAACGCGCTGACAGGGGGTAGTCACACTGTGGCGTTTGATGCCGTTGTCCACGTAGCCACCCCTCTTGGAGACGTTCCAGTGAGGGTCGGTCATTCAGTTGAGATCGGGCTTTAATATCAGCTTAGTTATCTAGGGCTTATGCGGCTCTATTACAGGGGAGCCCTAGACCACACAAACCGTGCTGGAGTCCCAACAGATGTGACAAACTAGCCCGTTAGGCATTAGCTTTGCCATTTGTGGTGGCTTACAATATAACCACGTGTTCTTCGATCAGGATGGGTGACGTTTTATTGCTTATCCACAACTATCACCCAAATATCTCACAATGAAATTTGCTCAAAATTGCTCTCGCCTCACCCTTCTTATAGCGGGGGCTCTCTGCTCCGGTTGCTTTGAGCATGGACCAGAGGAGACTGTTCCAACTATTGAATCCTTCTTGAGTTTGTACGATGAAGGGAGTGAGGTCTTGATAGGCGCACTCAGAGAGCTTCCAGATGCCGATAGAATTGTCACAATAGACATGTTGTTGTCCAATACCCCTGGTTTATCAGTATGGGACCTCTGTGCGGGTATCACTGACGAAGTAGCCCTGCTAAATTGCGAATCTCGTATTCTGCGCGTGCGGGAGCGACCACACTTGTGGGGTAACTCCGCGCCAAATGATAGGGGTGTGAACATGAGTGCTTCATCTCCTGTTCTGGAAAGAGCTGCGCCTGGCCCTGGTCAGACATCTGTGCAGCTGGGTGACGTTACGTCAATGTTCAGCGATCTCAGCCCAGCACTGTCATCTTGTGGCACTGGTAATTATGACTGTAGAATCACTGAGGCAGTCAACGTTATAACGCCCGATGACAGCCTAGCTGCTGGAGGACTATGTTTGACTATAAGCAGTCAGCGTTGGCGTGAGGAGTGCTTCTTTAGAGTGGCGGAAGCGACTGCTTTATTAACATCTAGGCGCAAAACTGCCTTGAGAGATGGGATAGAGCTTTGCCTTATGGCTGGAGAGTTTAAGAATCACTGTGCAGAGCAGGTGTTCGTTTTTTCCGCCGCCCTTGCCGCACCGTTGTTTGCTCAAGAGGCTGATTGGCAGCAAGCAATTGAACAACTCTCAGAATTAAGAGAGGCTTGGAGTGCCCGTACTGAATCATTAGGGGCTGATATTGAACAAAGATTGTGGAGTGTATTAGGGCCGCGCTCCATATTTATTAGCGAACGCCTGTGTGGAGATCCGTTGGACTGGCTCCCCGATACAGCAATTCCGCATTTTCGAGGAGCTATAGCCTTTCGATTTGTTGCCGATACATTGTCGAGTGGTCGCCCACCAGGAGAAAGTAGAGAGGATCTACAGTGGTGGATTGATGGAGTTAGGGGTGTTTTGTCCGAGCGATGCGCCGGCGAAGGATCTTTACTTCAAGAGTACATGGGGCGAAGAAGTGTCCAAGACTATTGGCCTGATGATGGACCTGGAGATGACAGTATCCCAGCGGTTATATTTATGAACGGTGCACGCCGTCCATATGATGACGTCAATCCAGAAATAGATGAAATAATAGTGACATTAGAGTCGCTGGCGCGTTTTGAAGCAGTGCCTGACAGTCTTTTACTCTCCGTAAGCGATCATGAATCAGAGTTATTGCGATGGACTGTAAATAGGCTCCAAGCCAAGCGAAATACCCGGCGCCGCTGAGCCTCTTGCTAGTGGCCAACAACAAATTGGTTCTAATCTCTCAGCGATAGGTTAGTCGTACCTGTAGACAAACAATATCATCCGTTTTAGAAATGACACCTGACACTTACAGAATCGATACCGTCGCCAAGAACCTGTTGCTAAGGCTAGAGGGTACAAGGAAAAGTTACCTAGACAAACCAGATGAGCTTTCGGATTCAGGTTTAGCGGTGGTTAAAGAGAGCGTGTCGGCGATAGCTAATGAGCATTCAATCTTGTTGGGTGACTCACCGCAGCTGGATCACATCGAGAATGAGCTGACACATACATTTTTTCCGCGCTGGCATAGTCTTGCCGTAGCAAAAAACGATGAGGAAAAGGGTACAGTCTCTCCACCGTCACTGTTGGTTCGCTTGGCTATGTTGGTGATCGGTGTTTTTGTTTCGCTGCGCATTGGCTTGTATTTACCAGGCCCAATGAAGGCGGTGCCTGTAGTAGCCGCGCTTCTGACACCGTTTTCAGTAGATATTAAGGTTGCCTTACACAATAGGCGTTACAAAAGAAAGCTAATAGAGATCTTGAAAGATCTAAGCGATATTCAAGATTCCATTGATGCTGGGCCACCGGCTGTTATGGTCGATGACGAGGAGATATCATGACAGACAAGTTTGATTTTTCACTGCACAGTATGCCTGATGGCCCTCAGCTCTCAAAGCTTAGTGTTGTGGCGATAACCCTGCTGGTAACCATTGTGTTATCATTTTGGGTAATGTTACGATCGGTTCCACCAGATGGTTTGGCCGTGCGGCAGATCTTCTTGGGACCAAACAAGGGTCTTCAAAACGTAACTATTGGACCTGGACTCTACAGGCAGATTCCAGGTTACGAGCAGCTACATTTGTTCCCTCGTGACGTTCAATTACTTGAGCTAAACGACAGCTCTATGAGCAGTTCAAACGGGGTTAGCAGAGCACCATCCATTCATATTCAGACGAGTGATGGTTCTCAGGTAAAGGTGGATGTGACAGTCGCTTATAGGATTGTGGACCCTTATCTGTTGCTTACTACTGTAGGGGCGGGAAATCTCTATGAGACCGCGCTGGTAGCGCCTAGGGCGGATGTGTACTTGAGGCAGGCTCTTGGTCGTCTTAACGCTGAGCAGTTTTACAATGGGTTTGTTAGGCGAGCGGCGTCCCAAGAGGCATTCGAGGCATTGAGCGCAGATCTTGAGTCCAACGGTATTCAAATCTGGAATGTAATGGTGAGGCAATTCACATACGATTCCGGATATCAGGCTGTAATCGAAGAGCGAAAGATTCAGGATCAGACTCGTTATCTAGAGCTTGCGCAAGAGACGGCAGCCATTCAAGAGGCGGAGAAGCGTAGAGTTGAAGCCGAGGGTAACGCGCGTATCGGTGTGGAGCGAGAGCGAGGGTTAGCCGAGATCCGTCGTGTTGCAGCCGAGGCTGATCTCTACTATCGAACGGTAGTCGCCGAGGGCAACCTCTTGGTAGCTTTGGCAGAGGCGGAAGGCGCCAGACTGGAGCAAGAGGCTCTTCGTGTTGATGGTGCTGATAATATTGTTGGACTTGAGATGGCTCGTGTTCTCGAAGGTACAGAGGTAATTATTGTGCCGACAGATGGGTCAGGCGGTGTCAACCCGCTAGACCTGGACTCTATTGTAGGGGGGTGGTAATCATGGGACTAAAGACAACGCACAGTTTGGTAAGTTTTGCAGCACTTCTAGGTATGTTGTTCACTACTGGTTGTACCCCGCACACTACCGGGGCTACAGAGGTTGGAGTTCGTACTAACTCCATAGGAATAGGTGGAGGAAGAGGAGTCTCGGATACAATCTACGCTCCTGGCTCCACCTCGTTCTTTCCTCCATTAGTGACGCACTGGCATCTTTTCGATACTGTACTGCAAAACCTGGCGATGACAAGAGAGCACTCTAGTGGGGATCGCGCTGGTGATGATTCCCTTCAGTTTAAGACAATCGATGGAAACGATATCTCAGTAAACGTTACGGTATCATGGCGTATTGATGCACAATTGGCTCCCTACTTACTTAGGTTTGTTGGTGAATCGACTCAGGAGGTAGGCGATCGTTTGGTGAGACCTGTCTCTCGGACAATGTTGAGAGATGTACTAAATGAGCTCTCAAGTGAGGAGTACTACAACTCAGAGTTGAGATTTGAAAAGGCAGAGGAGGGTAGGTCGCTACTAAACCATTACCTCATGGGTGAAGGGGTCGTTATTGAGCAAGTTCTGTTGGGAGAGCACAGATTTAACGATCGCTACGAGACGGTAATTAGGGACAAGAAACTAGCTGAGCAAAATGCCGCTAGATATCGCTCCGAAGCGGAGGCTGTTGAGCAGCAGATGTCCCGACAACTCGAAACAGCTAGGGGTGATGTTCAAGAGGCGCTCGAGGAGGCTCGGGGTATTGCTGAAAGGCGCGTTCTTGAGTCTGATGCCATCTACTTTGAGCGCGAACGTCAAGCTCAGGCGCTGTTAACTGAGAGAAGTGCTATGGCTGAAGGGCTTAGAGAGAGAGCGCGAGCTCTAGCTGGACCAGGTGGACGCAATATGGTCAAGCTCGAGATAGCCAGGGCTTTACTGGGTCGACCTATTGTCTTCATGCCCGGCGGTGGCGGAATGGATCTTAGAAATACAGATGTAAATGATCTTTTGGATAGGTACGGTACTGATCGGGCTCAGCAGAGCACCAGGTAGGGCACTGGTTCAGTGCGAAAGAGCGGTACTTAATAAGTCTTGGCTCTATTCTATCCAAGGCATCATGATCACAGCGTCGGTGAAGGAGTCTTCGCTAGGCGCGAACCCGCCTGTGACTACAACTGAGCCATCACTTAATACGTCCATTTTACAGCCAGGACGTTCTCGGTCAAGTAGTACTGGACGAAGAACTTCTCCAGTATTTATGTTGAACATCTCGACCGCGGTGTTTGGGTACTCCCAAGTTGGCTCGTCGGTTCCCCCGCATCCAATAGCGTAAAAACCCGGGGATGTAAGCTGACCGACTTGTCCCCACATGCGAGGTAGTAGTTCCTTTACGTTAGAGTCTCTAAAGGACATGGTGGTGATGTCGAATTCTCTAGAGGTGTCTAGCACAATATTGTTCTCAACATCATATCCCCCGTGAATCCACACTCTGCCGTTGTCTAGCACAGTCATTATCATGCCCCAACCATAAGCAATGTATTCTGGAAGACTGTTGCTGGGAACAAATGGCTTCAAGGCATTGTTGAGGTCGTACTGCCCAGTCTCTGAGGGCTCTGGCATTGTGAATGTACCGGTACTCATAGCAATCGAGCCCTGTACAAATGCGGTCGATTCTGTAACCTGTATACAAGAGGTGACACCGCCTGTATCAAAGTTCTGAACGTTTGGGGCGCTCTGCCAAGCCCACCCATTTCCGCTGCTGTCGGGGGAAATTCGCTCTATCTGGCTAGTCAGGTTCCAGTTTCCGCCGATTACCACAGCGTTCTCTTCAGGAAAAGTCTGGAGGCAGTGACTAGCTCTGCTCTGGTTCATTGGGCTTACAAGTTGAATTGTGTCAGATGAGGGGTCGTAAACTGCTGTACTTGTCGTGTAGATTGGGTCGTTGTTACTGTCAAAATCAATCACTCCTCCGTTGATCATTAGCTGCCCCTCACTAGTCCAGCCATGTGCGGATGAATAGCTTCCTATAGTTAGGTCAGCAGCTGATTGAACAAAGGCACCAAGCTCAGGATCGTAGATCTCTATTGTGCTCAGTATGTTCAATAAACTAGGATTAAGCCCTCCATATATCACTAGTCGCCCGTCTGGGGTTGTTGCTGTGTTGTGATAGGAGCGCTTTTCGACCATTTGAGAATCGATTGGGACGAAAGTGTTGGCTGGTAAAAATGTAACGGGTACTAATAGCCCCACGCCAGGCTCAACTGTAACGATCTTCGATCTTCCTACAGATACGACCTCTCCGGTTTCGTCTAGCCCCAATACCTCAAACCTCACCTCGCCGTAGACGTGCATGTTTTCCATTTGAAGGTCATCCAGCGCTATAGAGGCTGTGCCTTCAATTTCCTGGTCAACAATTGCCCTGACCTCAAGACTTGCTACTGACAGCATTGAATTAGCAGTGGAAGGGTTTATCAGTTCAAGTGTGACCTCATGACTATCAACTACCGCGCAACCAGTCATGGCTATGCCTAGCAACGCGGCTGTCAATACTGATTTTTGATGGGTCTTTACCGTGATCATTTATACCCCTATATAGAGAGTAAGATACATTACATGTAGTGAATGTCAACGTGTTCTTGGCGTGCTTTCTTTCAATATCTAACACTCAGATAAGACTATTTTCTCCACTCCAGTATCCTGCCAGACATTGAGTCGACATTTCCCGCTGTTTCTAAGCCCAATCTGCTGTGACTTCAAGGTCAACTTGGCGCCCATGATTAGCGTATTCCGTCGTCGCTCATCACCTAATAGGTAAATGTATGTATTGGTTTTGTGTTCTACAATTTGTCTGAAGAACATCTTTTTTCCAGTCGGTCTCGTTTATGGTTCTAGCCTTGTATATGTATTGTGTGGGTCAATGTGGTTTTGGTAGGGCAATACAGGTAATCATAGATATTTATGGGGTATAGGTACGTGGTGTCTCTACAATTTTGTTTCGTTTGTGCGTCATTTTTTTCATCAATTTGAAACAAAAAGACCTGTTCTACAAGCGTTTGTCCTGATAAATGTGGGCGTGTAATATGTTTTGTGGTTGGCACAGAACCTGCTTTAGTGCAGTGTAAATGGAGAACGGGATGAAATTAGATTATAAAATGGGCACGGAATTATGGATATGAACTCAGATCGGTTTGGAACAGCTATTACAAGAAGTGACCTTTTAGGCGGTCGTGTGTTGGCGTGCGTCGACGGAAGATCAGTCGGAGCTGTTGTGGGGACCCCTGGCGGGACTTTGGGTGAGCTTATATTGACCGCCTCAGCGATTGAGGTTGTGTTAGGTCGAGAGCTTACCCAGGAATGTGTAAATCAACTATTAGCTGGAATGATTCTAGACGGTGGGTCCTTTTATCACCACACAGACTACCACTCTCTTCATGAACTCTCTTTGGCTTTGGCATCAGAAGGGATCGGTGAACTATCTGGGAACAGGTTGCTGACATGGCTTAATAGCCCAGAAGATGAAGTCCGTGAGGCGCTACTGGATCTACTCGTGTCACCAGACCATATTGGCTGCGGCCATATTGCCGCAATGGTAGTAGAGCCTGAGGCATACGGTACTCGCTCAGAATTAGTAGTTTACGCCTTACGATCATATTTTAGGCGCCTTTGGAGCGGTTGTTCCTCTATTCTTTACGTGGCACTCTCTGGCGAACACATGGAGACAGACGTGTTGCTGGTTACAGGTGTCAGCGACAGAGTGCTCCCCGCCTTTACTGCGACAGCTAGCGGTCACTCGTTTGTCTATCATCGAGATGATGTTGCTTGGTTTAGAGGCTGTGTGTCAAAGCTCGCTAAGGGGTGGTTGAATTGTAAGATTGATGCCGATACTCTTGAGGCAGAACTCAATAGTCTAGGTGAAACTCAGTTGGGTGCCACCCTAAGTCGCCTCGCTGATGGGCTTCCTCTTGTTGAGGAGTGTCATCATTAGGATCACCTGGCGTGGTTGAGTGGCCCCGCGACTTGAAGCCGCTTATTTATTGGTGTTGTGGTGAGTTTCATTAAAACGATGAGAAACTTATAGATTAGGAGGAGCCATATTTGGGCTTTACCTGTCTTGATGTGTGGTCACAGCATGCTTGTAGTCGTGCTTATGTTCGCGGAATAGTATGTTGAGACTCAAATGTGGCGGTACTGTTAGGCGCTACGTAGACTTGTGTTGTAATCTCGGGGCTGCTGTCTGAAATCGCCAGATAAATGCCTCTGAGAGTGGCACAAACGGCTGAGATCACCTACAAGGCGCGAAGGAATGAATCTCGGGGGCTACTGCTATGACAGCGTTTAACGAATTTGGTTTGGATGTCAGAATCTCAACGGCTGTAGAGGCGCTGGGATTTGAGAAGGCTACGCCCATACAGGAAAACTCGTTACCGGTGTTGTTGGAAGGGCGAGACGTAATAGGTCGGGCTCGGACTGGCTCGGGCAAGACAGCTGCCTTCGGGTTGCCGATGTTGGAAAAGGTAAAGGACGGCGGTCCCAACGTAAGAGCCTTGATTTTAGCACCCACCAGAGAGTTAGCTATTCAGGTCGGCGAAGCGATTAAGACATTTTCGGTTAATCTAAAGATTCGCACCACGACAATATACGGTGGCGCACCATATGGCCCTCAGCTGAAGGCGCTTAGAAAAGGTGTGACAGTAGTCGTAGGCACACCAGGTCGCGTGATCGATCACATGAAAAAAGGGACATTAGACCTCTCCAACCTCGACATGTTGATCTTGGATGAAGCTGACGAAATGCTTCGTATGGGTTTCATTGAGGCAATCGAAGAGGTTTTACAGGCCTTGCCGTCAGACCGTCAGATAGCTCTTTTCTCAGCCACTATGCCTAAGGCTATTGAGCGTATTGCCAAAAAATTCTTGGTCGATCCAGTGATTCTTCCTGTTAACGATGATGGTGTAGAGCATATTGAACAGTGTTATCTGCGGGTTCCTCAGAGGAAAAAGCTGGCGGCTTTGACCCGAGTATTAATGGGGACAGCTCGAGGCACAACGTTGGTGTTTGCTCGTACTCGACTTGGTTGTGCTGAAGTTGCGACACAGCTTGGTAAGAGAGGTATCACCGCCGATGCTATTCACGGTGATCTCAACCAGGCAGCGCGTGAGCGCGTGATAGCGCGACTGAAAAACAAGGATGTTCGCGTCCTGGTGGCGACAGATGTTGCGTCCCGTGGAATTGATATCCGTCACATTACCCATGTAATAAACTTAGATCTTCCAGGTGATACAGAGAGTTATGTACACAGAATAGGAAGGACTGGACGAGCTGGTGCCGAAGGCTCCGCTATAACGTTTGTTACCCCTGGGGAGCGTCGTCGTCTCAATACGATGCAGAAGACCCTCAAGATTCATATGAAAGAGGTGTTTGCCCCAAAGAATGATCAACTCTTGCAGTTACAGCGAGACGATATCTGGGGAGATTTACAGCGGTTCATGAAGCCCAAAAAACCTAATAAGCAATTACAGGAGTGGTTGGAGAAGCTCACAGATTCAGAGGAGCTGTCCGTTGAGGATATAGCTCTAGCTGCCTTGGCTATGCTCTCCGACCAGCGAGCTATTCCTGTTGAAGAGGTCGATGTAAAACCCGAAAAAAGGAAGGGGTCTCTGCCTTCAGACGACGACCGAAATTTGGTGAATGAGGTCGAAGTGTTCTTGGCTATTGGCCGGCGGGCAGGTGTTCAGGTTGGCGATATCGTTGGAGCAATAACTAACGAAGCAGGTGTTCCAGGTTCAAAGATCGGACGAATTTCAATGTTTGATCACAAGACCTTTATTGGGGTACCTAGGGATGTCGCTGAGCACCTATTGTCTGAGCATCCAGTGCTAGTCATACGTGGAAATAGTGCGAACGTCTCTCTTGCTCGCGGTGGTGGCAAAGGCGGCTCAGGTGAGCGCGGCGCCAAGTCTTTCAAGAGGGGACGTGGCGGTCCAGGTGGCGGTTCTCGCTCAAATTCACGCAACAAATCCAAGCATGGACACAAACGATACGGTGGCAAGGACCGAGGCAGGAACTAGCTAAATCTTTAGCGACCGAGATACGTGTAGACAAGGAGGTTCTCTTTGGATATCGATTTCCTGTTTTCAGACAGATTTAAGAGGGTTGGATTAGCTACTTCTCTAGTTGTTCTCGCCTGGTTGGGCTTGAGGTACGCCTCTTTCGCAACAAATGTTGATAGTGGGTATCGCTGGTGTGTTGAGCAGCCAGAAGAATGTGATGGGGAGCGCCTACTCCTACCTCTATGGGACGTAGTAGAGGTGTCTGGTGACGGCTACGCGCTCTATAAGACTGCCGGACCAGTCCCAGTGTTCGGAGATCCCTCGGGTATAGCAGTAGGCGATACAATATCTCTTGAGGGTACCTTCAGGGCATCAGACCTCACGGTCATCGAGGTCTCTAGGCAGGTTCACCACTTAAGAAAATACAAAAAAGGGCTCTCAGCACTAGGTCTAATAGTCGTCTTCTTGCTCATGATTAGAGATTGGAAGTTGGAAGGTCTGGAGGTAACGTCTCGTGGCTGATCTTATGACACACCTGGCGACGGGGCTCGTATGTAAGGGGGCCACAAGAGGTCGCTATACCTCTGTTTTACTAGCTGGCACTGTTCTGCCAGATGTCGGGGCAAGAGTTCCAGCCCTTATGTTTTCAGCATTGGGGAAAGCGGGAATTGAGACCCCACACGAGCTAACTTTTGCGTTTGAAATCCTCCACATGCCAATTGGTATCTTACTGGTATGTTACGCCTTGTCTCTATGTTTTGTTGCTAGTTTACGGCGCCCAGTCTTTACAAACCTGCTGGCTGGGGCAACA
>CAWVYO010000050.1:0-16825 GCA_963934385.1 uncultured bacterium | reverse complement strand
ATCGTCGGCACGGGCGGTCATCCATTCGTGGATGTCAATGATTCCGTTACTGGTGTCCCGCACCTGAACCAGATCCTCTTTGGCCAACACTCGCCCCCGGGAAGCAGCCTCTACCATCGCGTTAATGGCGCCGATTTTTCCCACGGGAATCCTCTCGCCTTCCTGTTCTAAAGCGGTGAGCTCCATCACAGCGGAGTAGGTGCTTCGGATTAATTCTACATCATCCAACAGAGGGAGCCGTTTAGCGATCCTCACGCCACGCACAGTCCTAGCGCACTCCGACAGGGCATTCAGGATTGCCTGCCAGTCTAGGGCTCCAAAGTCGTGAGTTTTTTGGCTTTGCTTTGTCTCTTCTCTCATGATGCTCCAATATCTCACTCTATCAATTCGTGATAACTGTAAAACCATGTCGTCACGTTTTTTCACCGATACAGAGACTTTCCTCCCCAATTTGATCCTTAGGCTGTTGATAAACCTAGTGATCGCTGTGGGTTGGGCTTCACCAGTATTGGCTCATTCACCGGGAATAACAGCGGTAATGGCAGGGGACCTTGCTCGACTTCAGCGCGATCACGATACTGCCGTCGAACTCTACCAAGAAGCCGTTTCTTCGGGTGATCCCGCAGCAGAAGCTATGGCACGACTCAGATTATTGTCGGTTTCGGGAAATCTGGGTGGCGTTATACACGGTCCATCCATAGATCGAGCGCTGGCTCTTTGTGAGGGCGCTTGGTGCGACTTAGCTCACGCGGACTACCACTTGTTTGCGCCGACAGAGGTGGGTGCCTCGCCAGCCGACGCAGTTTATTACGCTCAGAGCGCCTTGGAAGAGTTACCCAGCCCAAGCGCTGCTAGGCTTTTCTTGGCGACTGGTGATGAGCAGTGGTTAGAGCTTCTCAATGGTGCTGATGATCTAGATGGGCTCGCTGAGTCACTTGTGGCTGGCGCTGGACGGTTACCAGCCCTGCCTCCAACTTGGTACCTTGGCTTAGGGCTGTTTGGTGCGCCATCGGTTGGAGTGGGTGGTTCGGCTTTGTTTGTTCACCCGAACTTTCGCAGTGGTCAATTTGGGGTGGGAGCCAGCGCATCGTCGTCGGGTCAGTACAGCCTTTCTACCTGGTACCGGAGAAAGGTGGGTGTGGGCATCTACTCGTCAAGCGTACGGGTGTTTGATGGCACAAGAGATCTGTTTTTGGGCGATATTAAGCTTGTGTATGACTACAGTGAGGTGGCGTTTGCGCTGGGTACTGGAGTCGCCACAGGGGTGGCGGATGTTGAGCTCATTGGAACCTATCGAAACCTCCGCAATGATTTGGAGAAAGTAGACCTTTCAAATTTGGAGCTGCGCATTCTAAGAAACAGAAGGCGCGGCGCTGGGGTTTTGACGCGAGGGCATTTATTGGAGTTGAGCGTGGCGTTAGCTCCGTTTGGTGAAAAATCATATCTGTTCGGACATTTGGATTACAGACGTTGGATAGAATCTCCTATAGGTGGCGGTTTAGCACTTAGAGCGCTTTGGATGGAGGGAGTGGGAAGTGACAACCTCTATTTAATGCCTTCTGCCGGTGGATCGAGAGTGCATAGGGGGGCAGTTTTAGATCGATGGATCTCACCGAGGATAGCGACTGTTGATGTAGAGCAGCGGTGGACCTTGTTTGGTCCGGTTGAGTTAGTTACCTTTGCTAACGCGCTGTATTCTCAGGAGTTTGGACTCTACCTTGATCAGAAGTCTCACGACTTTCATTACGGTTTAGGCGCAGGTTTTCGCATCATTCAGGCTCCTAAAAGTCTAAATGTTGTGAGGCTTGATTTCGCGGTAAGCGACACAGGTCGAGCTATCTATGTTGGGTGGGGCGAGGCTTTTTAACCCAAATTTGATCTCTAATAATTCGCCAACCTGCCAGTAAAAAAGCTATACGCCAACCCCTGAGGGATCAATATGTTGCAAGTAGGACAAACCGTACCGTTTTTTTCAGCTAAACCCGTGTTTGGCTATAGGGTTGATTTACCCGATTCTGTTGCCGAAAAACCAATGGTTATTTGTTTTTTCCCTTCACTAGAGAGCGCTGTCTCTCGCGAATCAATCGCTAAAATGCAGGCTCAGTTCCCTGAATTTGATCGTTTAGGTGTGAATGTTCTAGGAATAACCCCATCATCTCTGCGCTCCACCCAAGACTTTGCCCCAAGATATCACGTGTTGTTTCCACTAATATCCGACGAAGATAGAGATATAGCGACAAAGTTTGGTGTTCAAAAACTCTCGAGGTCATCAATCATCAGTAGCATCACGCCAAATGGCTTGGCTACGGGTGTAAATGCCCTTTCGTTTGGCACAGGGCTGCCAAAATCCGGTATGTTACAGGCGTCAGCGGAGTTCGTAATAGCCAAAGGCGGAGAGGTAATCTACGCTAGGATCGGAACCAGGTTGTGGGACTCAATAGAGATAGATCCGCTTCTTGAGGCTGTGAAGTGTTCCTTGGATTAGCACTATTGGCGGGATGTTTTAGCCCGTCAACCGGTCCTTCAGGAATGCCCTTGTGGGTGGCTATTTCGGCCGATATTAACAGCGGCGAACAGGCCACTATTTTAGTTGAATTTGTCGCGCCAGAAGAGGCACCTAATCTTCTTTACGGACCTGGCTTGTTGGATGTAACTTCTCCCTATCCAAACCCAAATGAAGGTATCCACCTATCGATAGCTGGGGCGGGAAGAGGTTTTTCAATTGATGATACAGAAACTGGAGTGATGCTAAACCTGCCACATAGGAGCAGGTCCGTTCCTATCTTTGGACCAGGAGTTACTCTGGTTTCCGTGGCGTGGTTAGATGATCTGTCTCAGTCAGCCGAAGGTGAGGTCGCTGAAAGGTTTCACGCCCTTGAACGGATCCATATTTCACCTGATATCTCACGGGTAGATGGTGATTTGAATGACTGGAGGGGAGCCAAGACCCTCCCTGTGGACTCGACCTCGAACATCCTATCAGGCGCCGAAAATTGGTCTGGTCCAAGAGACTCCTCTTTTGGGGTGGCGGCGCACCTGCACGGAGGCAGGCTCCAGATCGGCATTAAGGTTCGTGACGATGATGTTTTGGTTGGTCGAGATCAATTCGAGATTGAGACCGAACACGGTTTGTGGTCTATTTATTTGAAAGACAGTGGGGTTTATACCCTTACAGGTGGCGCCGAAGTAGCGTTTACTGAGCGGTCTTCACTCGGTGTTGGCTTGGAATTTAGTGTGTCGATGGGCGAACAGGCTCCGCAGATAAACCAGATCCCAGTGATCGTTCGCTACCTAGATGTTGATACCGATGATCAGATAGCGACACCCGTTGTTATATCGACAGCGCCGAGCATGGAAGTCCTGTCTAGGAGTATGTCTCTTTAGGAGATAGTCGTCGGAGCTATAATCAAGATAGCTATAACGCTCACCACATAGAGTAGGCAGGTGACTAAGATAGGAACATCTTTCAGCAATGTTTCGTCGGGTGCGTCGCCATCGCCCATTACCTGTACTAAATAGATGTACCTAAAAATACCGTAGAGTACGTGGGGTAGTGTTAACAATAGCCAAGGTGTAGGAGAGCCTAATACTGTGTAGAGGGCGTAACTAATGACAGTCCCCGAGGTTGTTACCCCTTGGTATTGGTCTAGAAGTCCAGTAGTGTACTGACCTAAATTTTTACGACAATTTACGGCTTCGTCTTCTAATAGCGAAAGCTCACCTCGCCGCTTGTTGAACCCTAAAAACAGTGCCAAGAAGCCCGTGCACAAAAGCAACCACTCAGAGATTGGCGCGTCTATTACAACTGCTCCCGCCGCAGCTCGCCATAAAAATCCTACTGAGATCATCATCACGTCGATAATGACGTGGTGCTTGAAGAACATCGAGTAGCTCATTGTGCATATAAAATACGCTAGAGCTACACCAGCAAACTGGGGACCTAGTAGCCAGGCTCCGTAAAACCCTGCGACTAGAATAACGAACATCTCCACCCAGGCCAACTTTGGCGACAGAGCTCCAGAGGCTATTGGTCGTCGGCACTTTTTAGGGTGCAAAGCGTCGGCTTCTCGATCCTTAAGATCGTTATACAGGTACCCTGAGCTTGAGATTAGAGAGAAACATATGAAACCTAGTGTCGCTCTGATCCACAGGTCAGTGTTGTCGAATTGAAGGGAGAATATCAGCGCAGCAAAAAGGAGCGCGTTCTTAGTCCACTGCTTAGGCCGCAGTGCCCGTACCATTGTGGTGATGATCATTTGTTGTCTACCGCTCGTTGGTTTGTAATGACTCAGCGTCGAGTTGCACTACTCGTATCTCATTTTCCGATAAAGTGTAGGAGGACTCGATAGGAGCAAACCCTTCACTTTCGATTTTTACGATACTCTGGGTGTTTGGGCTCAGACTGATCTCCACTAGCCCAGAAACTGGAATGGTAAAACTTCTATCCGAACCGTCTGGATCCATGACAACAACAGAGGTCCCTTGAGGTCCAATTATTCTCAAAGTGGCCGCCAAAGGGAGCTGAGCTGGCTCAATAATTGGCTCACCCTGGAATTTAGACTCTGTGTGCCATGAGCCCGCTAAAAATCCTAGCAGTAAACCCAACCCAAGCCATATGGAGGACAACAGCAATAAGAAGAAACGCCCGTGACTTGGTAGCGGTATAGGACCGGTATCATCACCCATAGAGTCGTTGTAGTGATTTGGGAGAGGTGTTTGGAGGGCGATGTACCCGTCCACATCGTCTTGGCTCTTGTTAGTGCTCTTAGGATCGCCTAGCCCAGGGCTAAGTTTACTTGTTGTATCGGCGCTAAGTTTATCACTTTGTCTTAGAACCTGAGTCTCGTCCTCATTTTTCTTGGCTTTTTTAATAATTGGCGCTGTATCGCTGGATTTCCCATAGTTTTCTCGAGCGACTTTATTGCGAGCGGCGCTATCAAAGTTATCTGAATCGTTCGCTCTTAGTATCAGAGTTGCGTCTTCTCCTTCGTTTAGCGACGGTCCGAAACTGGCAGAGGTGTGAAAGACCTCATCGGGGCTGTTCTTATTGCGAAGTTGAGTATCGCCATCACCTCTTACAAGGCTTTTGATAGCTGCCCCAAAATTCACCTCTGTTGGGTTTTGGCTCGAAGTGGGATGCTCGTCTTCTTCAGTGTCTAGGAGATCCATGTCTGCTGTGTAAGGAATGGTCTCCGAATCCGCATACCCAGTGATAACGGCGGTGGATTTAGCTTTTTCTTGTGGGTAAAGTCCTTTTAGGAACGAAGCAAGAGTCGACTGGGAAAAGATAAAGCCAGCGTCGTGGAAAAATCCTTCCAGGGCTTCTTTAAAGGCTGCAGCGCTCTGGAACCTGTGGTCCGGGTCTGCCGCCAAGGCCCTTTGTAGGACTACCTCTAAGCTGTATGGAACATCGGGATTAGCTACTGTAGGGGGTGTCATTTTGTGGTTTAGGATTGCTGCGCGAGTAGCCTCTGGGTTCTCCTTTCTAAATGGATGCGACCCACAGAGCATCTCGTAGAGAAGACAGCCTGTGGCGAATATATCAGATCTTAAATCAAACCTACTTTTAGTGATCTGTTCTGGGCTTTTGTAGTCCCCGTATGACTCTGAATGAGGACCTACGACCTGTGTGGCTCGATCCATTCCAAAGTCTGTGATCTTCACCTCTCCTTGGTAGCCAATAATAATATTGGGTGGAGAGATATTCTGGTGCACTAGGTTCAGTGGGATAGGTTTTCCGCTGCGCAAGACCTTTCTTTGGTGAGCATAATCCAGCCCTTTTAGAACCTCTATTGCCGTGAAAACAGCGTGTGGTACAGGCAGGGATATACCTTTTTCTCTGCAAGTAGATAGGACTCGGTGAAGATTAAGTCCGTGAACGTACTCCATGGCTATGTAGCAGGTGTCGTCAATTGACCCTAGGTCCAGGATCTGGGCGATGTTTGAATGTGAAAGCAGCCCAGCTTTCTTGGCTTCGTCTACCAGTCTACTAACAAAAACCTCGTTTTCGGAAAACTCTGGAAGGATACGCTTGATGGCGAATAGACGGTGAAAACCACCGATACCATCTAGTCGAGCTTTGAATGTCTCGGCCACGTTGGTGGTGCCTATGGTCTCTAATATCTGGTATTTTCCATAGCTATTTTCAGAACTGCTTTTCATGGGTGACAGCATATCCTATCTATCGAATTCTGCGCGGCATCAAGGTTATAAGATTCCCGCATTATGGTCTCTATTGCGATGTTATTGTCGCGGTTTGAGTATCAGGAGTCGCATGTTTTGTGTATGTAAGCGATAGCGTCAACTGTTTTGATCTTGGCGTAAACCTTGCTATGTCTGATACGTATGGTTTGATGAAAATAGCGTTTTTGGAGATTTAGTAATGATTAGAGGTCGGCGCGGACAGAGTACAGTCGAATACATGATGCTTATTTCTGTGATCGTAATTGCGATTGTTGCAGCATCATATGTTTTCGTTCCGATTTTTAAGGGGGGCGTCGAAGAGTTGGCTAATGACGTCGAGTTCTCGATCAGCACAGGGCATACTGTCAATGGTAATCGCGGCGGTGGTGGCGGTAACTGATGGCTTACAGCACTAAAACAACACCTATCTTGAGACGTCGACGAAGCGGTCAGGCGCTCGTAGAATATATGTTGGCTGTGTCAGTGTTGGCTATAGCGCTAGCGGTAGGGTTCCTGTATCTGTCGGACTCTACCTCCGACTCATTCTTAAATACCCGCCTAGCTATTCAGCAGGTTTATCCATAAGGCAATGGATCGGTTTACCTTTACAACAGTTGATATCCCAGTGGCAGCTATTTTATTAGTAGCCCTTATTACCGACCTCTCTCGTCAAAGGGTGCCGAATACGCTCACTTTTGGAGGTATCGCGCTAGGGTTAGCTTGGTCGGTCTTGTCTGGGGACTTGTCCACCCTATTTGTTTCGCTAAAAGGGGTTATGGCGGCTTTCTGTGTCATGTTTCCGGGGTGGCTTCTGGGGGGAGCCATAAGGGCTGGTGACGCGAAGTTACTGATGGCAGTGGGTGCTTTTTACGGCGCGACCTTTTCGTTCTGCGCAGGTGTGTTGCTCTACGTGTTGGCGCTGCCATTTTGCCTTGCTGTACTCATTTATAAAGGTCGTCTTGCGGGCTTTTGGTCGAGAACGGTTAAGTCCATGAATGGTGGCTCCGAAGAGGAATTATCACTTACAGTTGTGCCTTTTGTACCTGTTGTCGCCACTTCAGTTGTTCTAGTTCGCACCACGGGGGTGTTTATATGGTGAGGTTGATACAAAGAAAAGGTCAGTCTACTGTTGAGTACATGCTTTTCATTTCTGTCATATCAATAGCGCTCGTCGCGCTCTCTTGGATAGCAATGGGAAGCAGCTTAGTCAGTGGTTTTGACGAACTTTCAGGAGATACTCGAGATGTGCTCCAGAGTGCAACTCAGACGGGATCAAACGATGTTAGGTAGGTAAAAGAAACGATCGACGTCTTCCCAATTATCTTTATGATTGGTAGACTCCGGTGAGCTTTTAGTTGAGAGCAGTTTAGTTGAGAGGGCAGTGTGAAGAACCCAAAAGCATTTTTAATAGCCATATTACTCGCATTTTTAGCGACCTCGGCCCAGTGTCGATACGTTAAACAGCGCGAAGTAGAATTGTTGCAGCGAGCAGAGTTAAAGCCAGTTGTTGTGGCAACAGTAGACATCAGAGAAGGGCAGCGCCTCGATGAGACTATGTTTCATATTGTCGAAATACCAAACGAGTATATTCAGCCGCGAGCAGTAGCTACTATCGACCGTGTACTGGGTCAGATCTCGTCATCACCTATTTCCGCAGGTGAGCAGCTGATGATAAACAAATTACAGCGCTCTAATGACCAGGGGCTCGCATGGGAGATCTCTTCGCACATGAGAGCGGTAGCAATAAATGTTAGCGACGTGGCGGGAGTCGGTGGTCATATCAACCCTCGAAGCAGAGTCGACATAATGGCAACGTTCGATTTTGGAGAGGGCGATAGAGCCGATCTTCGTACTATCACACTGTTTCAAGACGTCTGGGTATTGGCTGTTGGTGACGACATTGGTAGACCTATGCTTATCGACGACGCCATGGGCGGCGAGGTTGTGGTCGCTGAGGGGTTAAACGCTAACCATACTGTTACACTCCAACTCTCGCCAGAAGACGCCCAACGAGTAGTGTTGGCTCAAGATCTAGGTACCCTCACCTTAAGTCTTCGCGGTAGGTGGGAGACAGATGAGGCGGTGATTATTGAAGAGCCTGCCAATATCTACAACACTCTAGGTGTGAGAGAGCAGGTCAGGCAGCGATCCGCTAGAACATACGGAGTTTATGGACCAGGCGGGGGTTACTAAGATGAAACTTCTTAAAAGATTAGTTGCAGTTAGTATGTTGTTTTTGGCGACGATTCTGATGTTCGCCACAACTCCAGTAGTTGCACAAGATGCTTTAGAACAAACACGCGTAATAGCTCAACATACACAGGTAGTTGTCGAGCTAGATTACATCGCGGGTAGGGTGGCTTATTCTTCTAACGCCGTCAGTGTAAACCGCATGGCTGGTGATGAAGCTATCACTGTTTCTGGCTCTAGAATCGGTGAGGCTACTGTACAGGTTTGGGATAGGCAGAATAACCTGCAATCCACGATCCTTGTGACGGTTGTTCCTACCAATCTCGCAGCGGTTTTGTCATCGGTAGAGGTGTTGCTCGAAGAGGTTGAGGGGATCAGGTTCCGCGTCGTCAATAACCGCATCTATATTATGGGTGAGGTCTCTATTGAAGAGGAGCTCTCAGAGGTCGACTCATTGGCTGAGAGAGAAGACCTGGTAGTTTCACAGGTGACTCTTTCAAATGCGTCCCAGCAGATCGTCGCAGGTATTATTGAAGAGGAGATCGGCGTCCCAGGCGTCCGAGCTAACCTACTCAACGGACAGATCATCTTGGAGGGTGTAGTTCACTCTGCTGCAGCAGCGGCTAGAGCGGAAGCTATCGCAAATGCACTCTTCAGGGGTGGCATCGTCGTTAACGTTCTCGATGTCAGAGAGGTCGAGCGAGTCCCTGGTCACGCAAAAACCGTGACAGTACTCGTACACTATGTAGAGCTAGCTAAGCAGTTGACTAGTACGTGGGGGGTCGAATGGACTCCTTTAGCTGTAGATGGCGGCGTTGAGTTTTACTTCAACCGTGAACTCAATGGTGGTGAGCTAGCATCAGCAACAGGCGCAGCCTCTGCTACCGTGACCTCATTACTACCAAGGCTTAATAGGGCGAGGACATCGGGCTATGCCCGTGTCTTGGAGAACCCAACGATTTCTGTAAAGAGTGGCGAGACAGCCGAGATATTCTCTGGATTTGAATACCCATACTTGGTCTCTACCGGGCTTCAACAAAGCGTTGAGTGGAAGGATGTAGGGATCAGAATGACGGTCTCGCCGTTCGCCCATGGCAACGATGTGGATATGAGTATCAGTGTCGAAGTCACATCTCTAGGTGAGGTTGCTCCAAATGGTTTTCAAGCTATTAATAAGGCTGAAATCAGTACCACTGAGTACTGTAGAGCAGGTGAGAGCATTGTGATTGGTGGGCTCCAGCGTGTCCTTACAACTGTCTCGTACAACACAATCCCTGAGAGCAGTTCAATGGGGGCCCTTTTCAATCTCTACGCCAACCGATCTTTCAAGAAATCGAAGTCGCAGTTTTTAGTATTTATGACACCTAAGATTCACGAATCGTCGTCAAGTGCTAACCAAGAGATAAAAGACGTGTTCAACCTCCAGGAGGTAAGGCACTAATATGGCCGCACAAGCGCCTCGCTTAATCGCTGTATGCGGCGCTCGGGATGGTGTCGGGAAGTCCATCTTCGCCGTAAACTTTGCCTTGTCGCTGCTTAAGGAGACCCGGAAACGAGTACTTATTCTCGATGTTGACACTGAGAGTTGTGGCGACCTACAGAGGCTGTTGTCTCTTGGTCCAGCAAAGAGCTTTTCGGACTTTGCTCCCCATATCGACGGGCTCAAATCCGAGCAGATAAGACGGTACATTACCGCTCATGGTGCTGGAATAGGTCTTCTCCCTGTAGCATCGAAAGCCGGTGAAGGTTCTAGCTTGGACCCAGAGGTCTTGGGGCGAATATTACAATTAGTAAAGCCCTTGTGCGACTACCTAATCGTCGACTGTGGCGCCGGAGTGAATGCTCAAAACATCGTAATGCTAGAAGAGGCTGTGATGATTTTGGTGATGGCGACACCTGATGCCATGGTGCTCGAGCACACAAAGAGGTTTATCGACCAGTTACAGTCCCTACATTTTCCTCGAGAGTTAATCCAGGTGGTGCTTAACAGGTACGGAAAGGCGTCTGTTGTCTCGAGCGACATCGTCGCGCAGAAGCTTCAGCGAAAGGTCTTGGTGGCCATGTCTGAGGATGAGAAGCTGGTCAAAAGTGCTGCCCTGAATGGTGCGCCGTTTGTGTTGGAAAGCGCCAGATCTGCGCTGTCTAAAGAATACGATCTTTTTGTGCGTAAGCTAGTGGAGACGGATGCTTTCGCCAAGCTTGCTAGGGTCGAAAAAACAAAAGAGATAGGTTCTGTTTCTCAGGGTCGTTCAAGCCTTAGCGTTGGCGGAAAGGATGTTAGCGGCGAGCTTAAGGCTTATCAGAAATCACGGGGAAACAAGTCTAAGCGTGGCAAAGACATCTCGCCTCGCGTAGCGGTAAAGATGTTGATTCACAAGCGTATGGTCGAGAGTATCGACCTGAAACAGCTGGATACAAGTGCTAGCGACGAGGATCAGGCCGCTGCGTTGCGAGAGAGAGTAACCTCTGCGGTTACTAGGATCTTAGACGACGTAGGTAAGGGTATCACTGACCGAACCGAGCGAGAGAGAATCGTAAAAGAGGTAGTGGATGAAGCTCTTGGTTTAGGTCCGCTAGAGGATTTCTTGGCTGATGACCGTGTGACAGAGATAATGGTAAATCGCTCCGATCAGATCTTTGTTGAGCTCGGTGGTAAGCTCGTCGAGACTGACGCCGCCTTTACTGACGATGCTCAGCTACTGGCTGTGATCGAGCGCATTGTGGCCCCAATAGGTCGTAGAATCGATGAAAAATCGCCAATGGTTGATGCCAGGTTACAAGATGGCTCTCGTGTGAACGCGATTATTCCACCCCTGTCGCTAGACGGCCCATGCCTAACCATTAGGAAGTTTGCTAAAGATCCTTTTGGCGTCAAAGATCTCGTTAAGTTTGGCACGTTCACCTCTGAGATCGCCGACTTCTTGAGGGCGTGTGTTGAGTGTCGCCTAAACATATTGATATCGGGTGGTACGGGCTCTGGTAAGACCACTTTGCTAAACGTGATGTCTTCGTTTATTCCACCTGATGATCGAATCGTAACCTGTGAGGACTCCGCCGAGCTTCAGCTTAGCCAGCCCCACGTGGTTCGACTTGAGTCTCGTCCAGCCAATATTGAAGGCTCAGGAGAGGTCAATATTAGGGACTTAGTAAAGAACTGTCTCCGTATGAGACCAGACCGCATTGTTATCGGTGAGTGTCGTGGTGCCGAGGCGGTTGATATGCTCCAGGCTATGAACACTGGTCACGATGGATCGCTGACTACTATTCACTCCAACTCTCCGCGTGACTGTATTGCTCGTCTAGAGACGCTAGTCATGTTTGCAGGTCTTGAGTTGCCGTCCAGGGCTATTCGCGAGCAGATAGGCTCGGCTATAAACCTAATTGTTCAGCAGACTCGACTATCAGATGGCTCAAGAAAGGTGACACATGTCTCCGAGATTACAGGCATGGAGGGACAGACCATCACCTTGCAAGACATCTTCATCTACAAGCAGACGGGTGTGAACAAGGACGGTAAGGTAGAAGGTCATTTTGTTTCTACAGGGTTTGTACCTAGGTTCATTCATGATCTGGAAGCCAAGGGTATTCGCCTACCTAAAGGTATCTTCGCGCAGGGTGGTCAGGGTATTGCGAGGGGGCGATAATGGATTTTGAGCAGCTCGGTACATTTGAACTGCTTGATTCCGGTGCGCTGCTGCACCTTGGATTAGTAGGTGTCGCGTTTGCCTTCGTGGGTTGGCTTATTGGGCCATGGTTTGTGGATAAGCTAGATAAGTCCACCTCTGGCTACGTGCTGTGGATGATTAAGCTTTTGGATAAGATGTTTCTCACGGTCTCAGGGCGTCAGTGTATTCTCTCCATCGCAGGGTCTGTTTTTGTCACGGTGTTTTTAGTCTTCTTCCTCACCACCAGTCTACCAGATAGCAGTGGATACCTTATCTTCCGATGTATGTTGGCGGTTGTCTTTGGGTTTGGACTGTTTGGTTTGCCAACGGGCTACCGTTTACCTAGAGCTGTTGTTCAGATGATGTGGACTAGGCGCGTGAGTATGTTTGGCGAGCAGATGCTGGACGCGCTGATCTTTATGTCCAACGGGTTGCGCTCAGGTCTCTCCTTGGTTCAGTCTATGGATATGGTCAAGGAGGAGCTACCTAATCCCATTTCTCAGGAGTTCGCTCTTGTGATGTCCCAGCAGCGGCTAGGGGTCCCTCTCGAAGATGCGCTGTTGGCGCTAGAAGAGCGAATAGGTAGTGAAGATCTCCAGATAATGGTGACCTCGATCAATATTTTGCGTCAATCAGGAGGAAATCTCACCGAGACTTTCGACACGATCGCATCTACGATCCGCGAGAGAAAAAAGGTGGAGGGAAAGATCAAGTCCCTTACTGCTCAGGGGGTCTCTCAGGGTGTGATTATCGTCTGTATGCCGTTTGTCTTGGGGTGGATCCTATACATAATGGACCCCGAACTTATCCGAAGACTGTGGACCACTTGGCCTGGGCTTATCATGGTCTGTATCATGCTCATGCTACAGACCATCGGTGGGGTCATGATAAAGAAGATCGTCAAAATAGACGTTTAGGTGGGACATTAAGGGGGCGGATTTTGGATCCTGATTTGGGGCTGACATGACCCGATCGCCCGGCTTTTTATGATAAAAAGCGCGTTGTGGGCCCGTGAGGGCACTATTTACAACTGGCACGGGATTTGCTATAAAAGGGGGAGCACTGATCACGGAGGTTTACTATGCGTTCACTACTTGTACTCGTTGGGTTGTCTTTACCAGCACTTGCTTTGGCAAATCCATGTAACGAGGGATCAAACGTATCCCTAAATGATGCGACAACATCGTCGACTGTTGAGCAGTCTCAAGATGACGCTGCTAACGGAGCAAGTAGCTCATCAAGCAATGCATCCTCAAGCAGTTCGTCATCTAGTGCGAACTCTGGTAGTACTCACGAAGGCGTCCGGAACCATTACCCTCACTAAACTGAAGTTTCTACGCTTCGTAGGTCCGACACTTTTTTCGCTTGAAGTAGCTTAGGCTACTCCGGCACTCGAAAACTGAGGTTTCTACGCTTCGTATGTCCGACGCTTTTTTCGCTTGAAGTAGCTTAGGCTACTCCGGCACTCGAAAGCGGCAAACCTACTCGGTATAAACCTCAGTTTGTTTTTTGAGGAGTCCTATTTAGGGCTCCTTTTTGTTTTTGTGACCTGACCACATCAACGGTTAAGAGCCTTACGAACGACTCACTGCTTTATGCGGCGTAACAAGAGGCATCCAAAAAATGACCACACCCAAAGTCTCCGATATCTTCGATCCAACTCGCTGGGACCTCGTTGAGGGCTGCGATTTCAAGGACATCACCTACCATCGGGCAAAGGACCAGGGCACCGTACGTATCGCGTTTAACAGGCCCGAGTGTCGCAACGCGTTTCGCCCTCAGACTGTGGATGAGCTCTACATTGCCCTAGACCACGCTCGCCGTACTTCGGATGTGGGTACTGTCTTGATTACAGGCAACGGTCCCTCTGCCAAAGACGGCGGTTGGGCCTTCTGCTCTGGTGGAGATCAGAGAATCCGTGGCAAAGACGGCTACAAATATACCCCTGCCGATGGTGAAAAGGTTGATGCTGCTCGCTTGGGGCGGCTTCATATCCTCGAGGTTCAGCGCCTGATTCGCTTTATGCCAAAGGTTGTAATAGCACTTGTTCCAGGCTGGTGTGTAGGTGGTGGGCACAGCCTCCATGTCGTATGTGATCTGACCCTCGCGAGTGCAGAGCACGCTATTTTCAAGCAGACAGATGTCGATGTTGCCAGCTTTGATGGTGGTTATGGTAGCGCCTATTTGGCTAAAATGGTGGGTCAGAAAAGGGCTCGCGAGATCTTCTTCTTAGGCGCCAACTACTCCGCACAGGATGCCTTTGAGATGGGGATGGTGAACAAGGTAGTTCCCCACGCAGAGCTTGAAGAGGTCGCATTGGAGTGGTCTAGGACTATTATGGAGAAGAGCCCAACCGCTATTAGAATGGTGAAGTATGCTCTGAACATGACAGACGACGGAATGGTTGGACAACAGCTTTTTGCAGGCGAGGCGACGCGTCTAGCATACGGCACACCTGAGGCCACAGAGGGGCGTGATTCCTTCTTGGAGAAGCGAGAACAGGAGTTCGGTAAGTTCCCTTGGCACTACTAGTCAGGTTTTAATCTCCTTTTTGATCGCCTTTTATACTCAAAGGCAGGAACTTGAACTGTCCCTCCCATGAGGCACCCGGTGGTTGACCACCAATTGTCACTACCGCCTGCTCAAACGGCATAACAGTCGCCTCAATCGGTCCCAGACGTCCGCTCGCCCGCTTGGCAGCGTACTCTTCGTTTTGCTCACATAGAGCTTCATCTACAAGGCTAACAGCGTCGTTTGGGGGCTCATAGTGCCCTGCTGTGGCAAAGACTAGGGTGTAGTGAGGTGTGGGTTTGGCCTCGGGCACAAGAGTTATCCAGGTCGCCTCGCCGGATTCGGGTCTGCTTTCCAACAGTGCATCAATAGCGGACCTCGCGTGGTCTGCGGTTAGCTTCTCACCCGTGAACGAATAGCTGAGCCCAACCCGTTGAAGAAAGCGCAGGTCTGGCACACCTTTGATTAGCCTATTCACCAAAAAGAGATCTTCCGTGTTGTAGCGCTTGAGCCCCCAAGGATCACTCACAACTAGAGTCACCTCCATGCCCGACACTAGCTTATCTCTTGGGACTATCGCTCCATCACAGTCAAGGTACTCAGGAAGAACTTGTCGAGATATCGGCAGAAACGCCACCTTCCCACGCACAAACAACGGCAACGTCTCAATAGCCTCTGTTGATAGGCTGTACATTGGGCAGTGGGTCACTTTATCTGGCGGGAGTAGTCTCTGCAGCCGATTGAGATAGGGTCTGACGTAGCCACCGTCCCAGCAGAAGTAATGTGAGAGGGCTGGTGCTGCATCCAAAATACTCATTGGCTCACCCGAGTCAGCGAGGCTTGTCAGTCGTTCGTCTGCGCCTTTACTTGTCAGCTTCTGCCCGATTTCTAGTACCTCCCTTGGGAGACTGTCTGACCGCTGGGTGTAATCTCTGACTAGAGCTGTGACATCTGACCAGTCGCTTATGAGTCGCTCCAAGAAGAGCGCAATTGTTGATGGGTTGGTTGCATAGATAACACCAGGGTTTGAGAGGGTGATTATCCAGAGCCTGATCGCGTCGCGGCTGTAGTGTTTTTCTAGATCTCTGATAGCTGGCAGGCTGTGAACTCTGTAGGGGGCTTGTAGAATAGCAGCCCTTAATAGTTGGTCTTTCTCTGAAGACATTAGGCTTGTGAGTGATCCGTCGCTGTTGTCGTTAGCGAATGCGTAAAAGACCGTTCTTTTCACCTTTAGCGACCAGAAACAGCGAACAAATGCCGCCATAAAGCTCAACCTTAGGGATATTATCCTACTGTTTGGGTATGGAATCCGCTTTGGTGTGCCAGATGAGCCGCTCGTTTGAGCCCACCGGCAACCCTCCTCAGCGGCTGCCTCTATGTTTGCTTGCAGCTCGGGTCCGTGGGTTAAGATAGGGGTCTTATCAGTGACACCGTAGCGTTTCATCAAGCGTATGCAGTATCCTGAGTGACGAGCGAGACGTACCCTTGCGATGAGTATAGAGATAAACCCCCACAGAAGAAGTATTCGTCCGAGAATCCACCTCGCAAAGTCGTTGGTAAAAGCTCTCAAAGTGCAGCCTCAATTTGCTTTTTGTAGAGTGAAATTAACTCTTTAGCTTCGCTAACTTTGAGTGCCCCTTTGTCATAGGTGAGGGTGAATCTAATGTGTTCGTCGTCTGTGGATACAATAATCCCCGCTGGGTGCCATTTGTGTAGCACCATTGTCCAATTCGTCTGCTTTACAGATGAGTGCTCAATGTGCCGCTCTCTTGGCAGGTGTGAAAAGGGAATACTTCCCATGTCTACCCATGGCCGGTTGATGTAGAGCTTTACTAATCCCATACCGATTTTGAAATCGTTAACCGCCCATTCGCCTGAGCCCTTAGCGGCCCCCATATCCTCTCGAAACTGTCTGACTGAATCGTGCTGACTCTCCCTCTGAATCGAGTCTCTATATATTCTCACCCGCGATGCACCGTTGCCAAAGCCCCTTGGGCGCTGTTTCCTAATGTCTATTGGAACCCATAGAGATAGTTTAGAAGTAGGCCACCCGTGTGAGTCGTTCCATGCGGCTGTAGTCGCCAGTAGTCTCTCGCCAAGTAGATCGTTGAGGGTGACTCCGTCGATATTTGAGACCGCCCTCTCAATCGACCCTTTTTTCATAGTGAATTCAAGCCAACCCCGTACTCCAGATTGCTTCCCACTACACCAGAGCCGTCGAGATCGACCTGGGTGGGCAGAAGGACCTTTGGAGCTGTTTGATTCTGATTTATTTA